>JBHBMT010000077.1:0-9402 GCA_041773075.1 Moraxella sp. | reverse complement strand
GCTTCATCAAGCAGCAGAATCGGTGCGTCCTTTAAAATCGCTCGGGCGATAGACACACGCTGACGCTGACCGCCAGACAGCTGACTGCCATTAGCACCGATGGGTTGGTGCAGACCAAGTGGGTGTTTATTGACCAATTCAGTCAAATTTGCCGCCTCTAGTGCTGCCATCACATCAGCTTCTGTGGCGCTCGGTCGAGAATAGCGGACATTCTCAAACAAAGTGTCATCGAATAAAAAGATCTCTTGAGTGACCAGTGCAAATTGAGCGCGTAGATTTTCAAGTTTGATGGTGTTGATGTCAATGCCATCCAATAAGATCTCTCCGCTGCTTGGCGTGATAAATCGTGGCAATAGATTGATGGCAGTGGTTTTACCCGATCCTGAACGGCCAACAAGTGCAACTTTTTCACCTGCTTTAATGTTGAGATTAAAATTATTTAAGGCAGTTTTGTCTTGGCCATATCGCACCTCAATATTTTTAAAGTAAATATTGCCAGAAATATTATCCAGCATCACTTTGCCATGATCAGATTCGGGCTTGGTGTCCATAAACTCACAGACCGAATCGGCTGCCAAAAACATGGCCTGCATAGGGATGCTGATATTTGCTAAGTTTTTAATCGGCCCAAACATCTGCATCATCGCCACGATAAACGCCATAAATTCACCGATGGTGGTAACACCCGCTTGACTTTGCCATAGGGCAATAAAAATCACCGCAGCTAAAGCCAATGAGCCAATGGCCTCACTAATCGGAGAGCGAGCAGCAGTAGCCTGTGTGATTTTCTTAGTAAGGCGAACAATGGTGCTATTGACGCTATCAAAGCGCTTTGATGCTTGTGTCTGACCACCGAATAGCTTGATGATCCGCTGGCCTTGATGGGTTTCACCAATGGTGGTATTGAGTGTACCGATTGATAGCTGCGAATCACTGAGTACATGTTTCAAACGGTTTCGGTAATACTTAGATAGAGCGGACAATATCGGAAACATCACCATGATGGCGAGTGCCAATTGCCAATTCAAATAAAATAATACGCATACCAAGCCAATCACAATGAGCGTATCACGAGTGAGGGTGATAAATACATTGCTGGCGTTATTAATCGAGGTGTCTGCCATCTGAACGATATTCATCAAAACATGACCTGATGTATTGGCTTGATAATATTCAGATGGCAAGCTTAGCATCTTATCGAACATATCACGACGCAGATGGCTAATTGCCATAATCGCAACCCAGCTCATCAAGTACTGACTGACAAAACGACAAATCCCTCGAAAAATGACCAATGCCATAAAAAAGATGGGTACGATCCACACTTTACTTTCAGTCCCCCAGATCGTAAACATAAACCGATCTTTAAGATGGATTATGCTAGCAACCAACCCCTCACCGTCTTTGACAGGCGGTACGCCATCAGGGATAGCAAAGCCTTGGTTGACCAATGGGGCGATAAAGGCTGCCAGATAACTTTCGGTAATAGCGACACCAATGATCGCAAGCAGGGCGACGATGATGCGGAATTTATACGGCTTGACATACGCCATCAGACGCATAAAGCTTTTGGTGTCTTGCTCTGTAAATAGTCCGAAAGTAAGTTTGTTAATCATGTTCAAATCTTATTTTATTTATAAATATTTAATAGATATTCGTAATATGAACCTGGCTGCACATTGTCGATATAGGTCATTTTGTGAATGTTGATATTTTCAGTAATCTGCCCGTATTTATCTGCATCAAAGGGATCATTAATAATGCTGATCAGCTGATGTGGTAGTGTGTCATCAATGGACAGCTGCTGATTTTGCATAAATTCTTTGGTTAATACATCATACATGGTTTGAAAGAAAAAGTAGTGTGGAATGTGATTTTGAGTATGCCAAAAATTTAGCATGAGTTGCAAGCAGTGATTCAATATTTCACTGTCTTTTTTGGCAACAATAAAACTATTTAGAATATTTACATAATGATTATCATGCCAGCCAAAATAGTCAGCATTAAAATTTTGCCAAAATTCCTTGTCAGTAGCCATAGAATTGCGACCAAACATAAAAAAGTCTTGCTTGGCTATCTCGTTGTTAATTGGCGCTGTTAATAGGATTGTGGCATCTGCCCAAATTCCGCCATAGGCTCTTAGCAGAGCCAAGCGTAGCAAATCGGCAAAAAAAGCATGTTTAAATTCGGGGTTTTGTCTTTTTTCCCACACAAATTCTGGCAGGTCCAAATATTCTGCAATGGTCTGGTCGCAAAGGCGGATAACTTGATAGTCGCCTTTGTATTGATCAATGCTTGTAAAACAAAGCTGCACCATGGGCGGTAATTTATTATCGAACCCTTGCCCCCAATACTGCCAAATGATTTTATCGGTGCCTAGGTCTTGTTTTGGCTTGATGTCAAAGGTACCTAGCTTATTATCAAAGTACAGGGTCAAAAAGCGACGCCAGTCTTGTGCGACTTGAGATTTCTGAGCCAAGTTGGCAGTAAATGCTTTTTGTTTGCGTTTTAATCTGGGAGTAAAAGCAAAATAAAAAAGACGATAAGGTTGACGATGCCATTTTTTTAATGAAATTAATTCAGTACTATCGCAGAAAGCAAGATTTAATGTATTGTTTGATTCTAAAGCTGAGTTTTGATTTTCGATTGCCATGATTCATTTCCCAGTCTTGCTTGGAGATTTTTTTATCAGTTTCGCCACGCAAATAAGCATGGCCGCCAAATCGATAATGTGTTTTATCTGAAAAAACAATTTTGGCATTGTGTTTCCAGTGTTCAGTTTCACCACGAGTGAATAATGGCGGCAAAATTTTTACATCATCACGATCAATTATAAACTGGTTGAGGTGGCTTTCATCGTGCCATACAGCAACAATATCATTTGCTAAATCTTGATGTATCTGGTCGGATAGAGTTTGACACATTGATAAATAAGCTTTGGTTCTCCCGCCATTTAAAGCACCTGTAATATAATACTTGCCTTTTTTATGATTTATACAAGCTGTGCTCCGCGGATTGTTTTCGTAAGTAAATTTTTTTCGTGGTAGATGAAACATATGAGGCTGATGAACAAACACAAAGTTGTGAACACCTTCAGGTAAAAATTCGTCACAATGAATTGGCGCAACTATCTCAGTATTTCCATTAAAAAAATAGGTATAGTCATATTCACTAATTTGATCTTTGGCACCCAAAAAGATGTCAAACCTCATCAAGGTATCATAAGGCCATCCAAGTTTTTTTTGGTGAATTTTTGTGATATTAGCAGCGCCTTCACCAAAAATATTTTCACAATCTGTGAATACAAAATATTGTTTTTTACTATCTTTTAATAGATATTTTTCTGCAGATTGATAAAAATGTTCCCAAAATACTATATATCGACCTGTTGCGATGTATAGGATCGCAATGCTTGGGTTGGGTTTTGTTTCCATATAAATAATCACCTTTAATAAACATTGATTAATCACGGATCCAAGAATTGCTACTTCTTAAATATCAAAAAAGGCCGTAACAATTGTTATTTTGCTCATATTTGTATATATCCGCAAATGTAGATGTCAAAAAAACTCATTGATTTATAGAGTTTTCATGTAGATATTTGATAAAATCTATAAATCTGTGGTAATAATGAGTGTCAGTCAGATAATTTTGATACAAATTTATATTGCTTAAATCTTGAAAATCACGCTTTTTTAAGTCATGTATTAAAATATTAACCAATGCATCGCTATTTTCAATTTCAAACATCTTAATTAATGCGGAAGTGTTTTTATAATATTTATGTCCTAAATTTTCTGACATAATGATAGGCACGCCTGTTGAAATTGCTTCAATGATAGATAAATCAAAATAGCTTTGGCGATTGGCATTGATGAGATAATCAACCGAATTATACCAAGCAATAGGATTGTTTGAAAAACCAATATCAGTAATGCCGTCCTCATTTATTAAATCACCATGACCAATAACATAAAGATGGATATCTTTGCGATGGTGTCGAGCGCGCCTAAAGCTATTGATAATAATATCAAAACCTTTCACATGATTTCTGCGTCCAATATACATTAAATTAATTTGATTTTGAGGTAAGTCAAATTTTGTTTGGCTTTGATTGTTGTATGAAGATTTTGCACCGCTTAAAATGAAATAAAACTTATTTCTTGAGGTGTATAGATCTTGGTAGATTGGTAAACAATCTGCATTTGGCAGCACAACTATATCTGCTCGCTCAAAGACCACTTTCTCTGCTTGCTGTATGTAATGATGCATAGTCACATCATTAGGGGAATACTCCTTATACTCCTCGGAATGTTTTTGCGGACAGTGAGGTTGGAAAATGACACACTGATTGTCGGAAATAAGATCTTTAACACGAAAATAATCCACATCCTCATGGAAGTAGATATATTTATATGTATTTGCTTGCACATGAAAAAAATGCTCTCTGGCTTGAAAATAAGCTTTGTGATCAACTTGATTGCCATTTTGTAATTTATTGAAAAATCGCTTAATTCTATACGGGGTTTTTTTGATAAAACTCATTGGTTGTAAAAAATCGGATGATAAAACAAAATCATCTTTTGGCTTATCTGCAAGATTATGTGCTAAAAATCCAGCGGGACCACCAGCATTAATATTAACCGATCTAGGGAAGAAAACTAAAACCTTGTCTTTCATAATACACTCTTTAATTCTTTATTAACACTTTCAAGTGAACTCTCAATAACTTGATGCATATCATAATATTTATATTCTGCCAGTCGTCCACCAAAAATAAAGTTATCCAACTGATCTGCTAGTTGTTGGTATTTTTGGTATATTGCCTGATTTTTATCATCATTAATTGGATAGTATGCTTCATTGGATTCATCAGCCTCCAATGGATATTCACGCGTAATGATAGTTTTATCTTGGGTGCCAAATTCAAAATGCTTATGTTCGATAATTCTGGTAAAAGGAATGTGTGACTCTGTATAATTGACAACCGCATTGCCTTGATAATTGTCTATATCCAAGAGTTCGTGTTCAAATTTTAGACTTCGATAATCTAGTTTTCCAAATTGGCAACCAAAAAACTCATCAATTTTTCCAGTATACACTACTTTGTGAGCCTGATCGTCCCAATAATCTTTATTGTCGAGGTAGTTTGTATTCAGCCGTATTTCAATACCGTCAAGCATCTTCTCAACAAGCCTAGTGTATCCTCCTTTTGGGATACCTTGGTATTGATCGTTAAAATAGTTATTGTCAAAAGTAAATCTTAAAGGAAGTCTTTTAATAATAAATGCAGGGATTTGAGTAGCAGATCTTCCCCATTGTTTTTCGGTATATCCTTTAATGAGTTTTTCATAAATATCTCTACCTACTAAAACCAAGGCTTGCTCTTCAAGGTTTTTTGGCGTTGTAATGTGAGCATACTGTGAGCGCTGCTCATTGATTTTATTTCTAGCTTCATCAGGCGTTTTTACACCCCAAAGCTGATAAAATGTATTCATGTTAAAAGGCAGATTGTATAAATTATCCCCATGTCTTGCTACAGGAGTGTTTGTATAGCGGTTAAATTCTACAAAACTATTTACATAATCCCAAATTTCTTTGTTATTTGTATGAAAAATATGCGCGCCGTACTCATGTACATTGATACCTGCTTCGTTTCTAGTATATATATTCCCTGCGATATGATTTCTTTTTTCAATTATGAGACATTTTTTGTTCTGCTTGCTCATTTCGTGGGCGAAGACCGCACCGAATAAGCCGCTGCCAACAATTAAATAATCATATTTTTTCATTGTTAAATACTCTTTTTGATTGGTTGCAAAAAAATGTATAATATATCAATTACCGAAAATCAATTTTAGTCCTATAAAATTTCCCAAAACTTTTGCGCACAGCATTGGACAGCTCGCCTTTGATTTTTTCAGACAGCGAACGCTTAGGCTTATTTTGCTTATTTTGTTTACGCGCAATCTCAATGCTGCTTGGCATACTGTTTTGATTCGGAAATAAGACAAATTCTTGAGCGCATAAAGCAGGATAAATTTGATAAATCGGCAATCCATCTAAAACATCCAAATAATGATTAAACATTAATTGATCAATGGCTGATATTTCTTGAGATGGCAGGCTTTGTGCATATTTTATGAGAGATGTGGCAGCTTTTAAGCCAATAATATAACCTGCTGTACCTAAGTGCTGCTCTTTAAGTCGTGCCGCTTGTCGATTATCCATTAATATAATGGCATCGTTTTCAAGCTTACGCTCCTGTAAAAAAGTCTCAGTCTTCACAAAATCCAAATCATTGTCTTTTAGCCATCCATCATCACCAAAAAACAAGTGCGCATTTTCACCCAAATAAACATCATCTTCAAACACTGCCAGATATGACAGATTCTCATCAATCATTTGCTGCCATAGACACACATGACTCATAAAGCACGCTTTTTCTCCCTCGGTCAAAAAAGCACCATCCAATGCCAAGCCATGTTGCTTGGCCAATCGGGTGACTTGATCTGGTGTGATGGCATCAAAAAACTCAAAGTCAATGCCTTGTTTGCCGAACTCTTGGGCGATGTGGGTGCGGCGTTCAGGTTTGGACTGTAAACTGATTACTTTACATTTCATAAGTGTGTCACTATATCTCATTGCGTAGCATCTTAGCCAAGATGCAATTTGGGTCTATTTTGGTTAAGTCCACATGTCGCATGGTCTCGTTGTACAGATGCACGCACACGCTATTTTCGGTGATGACATCGTCAATACTCAGATTGGCATCCATTAGCTTATGCGTTTCATGATGTTGGATTGGGTAAAGCACATCCACAGGTTGAACCAAATGTGTAATATTCAGTTTTTTTGCATAATGGGTGATGGCGCTGGGCCCGATGACACCCCAGCCCATTGTCGATAGCGTATTGGCATAACCAAACAGGCGTTTGATTTTCAGGCGCATTTTATCGTAGCCAGAATACCACTCAGGGGTAAAATAAGGCTGATTGCTTAGCTCTATCAAGGTATTTAGCATATCGCTGTCAGTAGGTAGAGCCAACACAGCACCATTGATATAGCTGTCATTTTCGTAGCCGAGCAGATATCCGTGTTCTGGAATGGTGAGCGGTTTTAGACAATATACATCACAGTCCACATAGATGCCATTTTTAATTTTTCTTAATAAAGCATAACGAAAGATATCTGAAAACAGCGCAAAGCTGCCACTTTTTTGATGCTTGATAATCTTGGAGCTGTCTAATATCGCAGATCCGTCTAGCGCGTTGACGCCTGGCGGCAAATTGCTGATCTCGCCATAAGTGTACAGATTGACTTGATGCCCATGCTTGACAAATGAGGTAAGGCAGGCGATGGACATGGCATTTAGCTTCTCTCCAATCCATAGCGCGTTAATACTTGGCAGGTCTTGCTGCGTCAAATTTTGTATGGTCATATCAGTCTTCTTGTTGATGAATAAACTTCTGGCGATCGACGGCGATTTGTCTTTTAACCCCTTTGGATAGGGCGATGAGTGTACGAATGCCCAGATGCAACTGGGTGATGATGCGATTTTTCTTAAACTGCATCCGATGAGCCAAGGTTGGCTCAAACGGCACTGTGTTTTTGATGGCACCAATCAAAGACACTGGCGGCATCTCAATCGGCACATCATAAGCAGGGCAGATTACATCTTGAAGCAGCGCGGCAGGTTCGATCTGATATAAATTTAGATTTGGACAGCTAAAGATGAATGCATCAGCCAGCGCCAAACGATGTTTGGCCTCTGCCAATAACTTTTTGGCACCAGATGGGAATAAGACATAGCCGCCTGTGCCATTTTTTTCTAATAATAGTCGGTAAATGGCATATTCATCCGATAAGATGCTGTGCGATGGACTGCTTGCCACGACCTTATTACGAGGCTGCACCTCAAGATTGATCAGATCAATATCAGGATCGTTGAGCTTGGTGATTTCATCCAAAACTTGTTTAAAATCATAGACCAGCACCGCATCATCTTCCAAGATGGCGCATGGCTGATTCTCCAATACCACTTTTTCCCAAGCGGACTTATGACTTAAAAAGCAAGCCATCTCGGTCTGTTTGATCAGTCTTTGGCCGTGCTTGATATTATCAAGATAAAATCGTTCGCTGACGTCACCAACGCTTGTGGCCGGCAGTCGCTCAAATGCCATGCCCAGTCGGTCAAATTGTTGTTTTTGTAACTCAAGCCGATCGGTGGACTGTGCCAAGTTAATGATGAGTACTTTCATGATTGGCGACCTTTTTGATGATTATACTGCCATAAAAGCAAATATTTATTAAACGTATATTGACTAAAAATAATAGAATAAATCAAACCGTATTTGCCTTGCAAGAACCGACCATCCAAAAAATACTGCCTAATGAACTGCCAAATCGGATTGCTGATGACTTTGAATAAATTGGATTTTTTACCTTTTTGGGCATTTTCGATCGCCCAAGTTTGGGCATAGCTGAGCCGTTTTTGTAACAAAAACAGTGGATCTGGTGCGGTGTGATGGTGTAAAAAACCAGACAGCTTGACGGTCTTGGCGCCTGTGATGTCCAAAGACTCATGCACGGTTAAATTGTTAAAACCAAAGCTTTTTGGATACAGTCGCCAATAGGCTTTTACGCCCCAGTGTGCATTATCGATCTGATGACCAAAGATAAAATCCAACCGCTTTAGGCCATACACCGTATTGTCAGGCTTATTTTGAATGGCCGCCAAAATGCTTTGCTTGAGTTCATCGGTAATTTCTTCATCGGCATCAAGTGCCAAAATCCAATCGCCTGCCGCATAGCTTTGGGCGATTTGACGCTGGCGACCAAAGCCTTGCCAGTCGGTATTAACAAACCATTTGGCGCCGTATTGCTCGGCAAGCTGTCTGCTATTATCAGTGCTACCACTGTCCAAAATGATAATCTCATCTGCAAGTCCGACAAGCGGCGGCAACGAAATCGCCAAATTATGGGCTTCGTTTTTGACGATCATCACGACCGAGAGACGATAGGGAGTGTGCGTTGTCATGTTTGCAATCATTCATCTATATTAACAGCTCATTTTACTGAACTTTTCATCTCTTTACCAGTGGATTTTATACCATTGTTATTAAATAGCTTGTTGCGTTGATGCTAGCCAAAACGCTCATTTATAAGTACAATAGTCATTTTAAGCAGTATAAGAGCATATCATGAAACGATCCTTTAAAATCGGCTATTTATCATTGGCCGCGGTGCTTGCAGCTTGTGGCGATCAGCCTGTGGCCACGACCAACACCAACGACACAGCCTCAGCCTCGACACCCGATGCGTATGTGGGTTGTTATACCATCGAGCAGGGCGCGCCTGCCACCATCAAGATCAGCCATGATGGTGCGCAGTATCTGATGC
>JBHBMT010000076.1:0-14286 GCA_041773075.1 Moraxella sp. | reverse complement strand
TGCCTTGGTAGTACAGTTTTGTGCTTATGATAAGGCGGCAAATGCTGACGTACAAGAAGCCAGTGTTGCCAAAGGCTTGCGTGTTTTGCGTAAATTATTGATGGTGCGTTGGATTTGGCAAGATGCTTTGCATTTGGCGGATGTTGTAAGCTTAACTGCAGAATTGTCTGAATTTGCCAATAGTGCCATTTGTTTTGCCAAAGAGTTTGTGTATGATGGTTTAATACAGCGCTATGGCGAACCAATGGTGGCTGCCAAAATACCAAAAAAAGATGAATTTGCGATTATTGCCATGGGTAAGCTGGGTGCAGGCGAGCTTAATTTATCTAGTGATATTGATTTGATTTTTGTGCACAAAGGTCAAGGCGATACAGATATTAGTAAAGTGGGCAAAAAAAGCATTGATACACAAAAATTCATGCTTAATTTGGGGCGGGGCGTGATTCGTTTGTTGGATGATAATAACGAGCATGGCTTTGTGTTTCGGGTAGATATGCGTCTAAGACCGTGGGGCGATGGCAGCCCTTTGGTGATGACCTTGCAGGCATTGGCAAAATATTTTGACCATCATGGACGTACATGGGAGCGGTTTGCTTGGCTAAAGGCGCGAGTGGTCAATCCTGTTAGTGGCGCATTTTTGGAAGAAATTACCACATTGGCACGCACTTTTGTTTTTCGGTATTATGTAGATTACAGTGCCTTTAGTGCCTTGCGTGAAATGCGTACCCTAATTAGCAATCAAGTAGCGCAACGTGAGGACTTAGACAATGTCAAATTGGGCGTAGGAGGGATTCGTGATATTGAGTTTATCGCCCAAGCCTTTGCATTGATTTATGGGGGTCATTATGTGGTCTTGATGGAGCGTACCGCCTGTCTTGAGGCGCTTGATACATTGTGTAAGCTGGGTATTATTGAAAAAAGTACCTGTGAGGATTTGACATCTGCCTATCAATTTTTAAGACGGTTAGAACACGCCATTCAGGCGCGCCATGATACTCAAAGTCAGCGTTTGCCTGTTGGGGATGAATTATTTGCCATTGCGCAGGCGCTAGGCTTTGCCAGTGTGGATGAGCTGCGCACAGTGCTTGATACTCATCGTGCCAAGGTGTCCTTGCCGTTTGATAAGCTTGTGACTGCCCGCCAAAGCCTACAAGAGGATAGCGTGATTGATGCTGATAAGGAAGTGACAGCGATGGCAGCATGGCTAGATGAGCCTAATGCTGAGCGCTTGCAGGCATTTTGGAGCAGTCGCTTAATCAATAACCTAAGCGAGGAAGCCAAAAACCGTCTTATGCAGGCGTATCCTATGATAATTCATGCACTTAACAGTCATCAGCATAATACCAATTTAGGCAATGTGGCACTACCACGCTTATTGGATTTGCTAGAGGCGATTTGTCGGCGTTCAATTTATTTGGTGATGTTAAGCGAAAATCCTAATGCGACACTAAATCTAATCCCCATGCTATCAGCCAGCCCTTGGATAGCGCGTGAATTAGCACTGTATCCTGTTTTGTTGGATACCTTATTGCAAAAACGCTACCAGCATTTGCCTGATAAAGCTGAATTGCAAGCCATCTTGGCGCAAAATTTGCTTAGCGTAACACCCTTTGATGACGAAAGCTATCTAAATGCCATTCGTTTGTTCAAAAAAACACAAGTTTTGGCAGTGGCAACCAGTGATGTGCTTGACCATCATCCGATTATGAAGGTGTCGGATTCTTTGACATTTATTAGTGAGGTGGTGTTAGAAAGTTGCTTGATGCGGGCATTTGATGAGTTGGTGGTAAAGCATGGCTATCCTTTGGATTTACAAGGAGAGCGTTTGACTCGTGAAGCGTGCGGTTTTGCGGTGATTGGCTATGGCAAGCTTGGTGGTATTGAAATGAGCTATGCGTCAGATTTGGATGTGGTTTTTTTGCATCGCGTGTCTGAACAGGCAATGACAGATGGCGAAAAACACCCAATTAGCGGAATGAAATTTGCCACCCGATTGGTACAAAAACTCATCACCTACCTAACGACCCAAACTCGTGATGGGCGGGCGTATGAACTGGATATGCGTCTAAGACCATCGGGCAATGCAGGAGTGATGGTGGTGTCAATCAATGCGTTTGAACATTACCAAAAAGACAAAGCGTGGGCATGGGAGCATCAAGCATTGGTGCGCGCACGCGGTATCTGTGGGGATAGGGCGGTGATTGACTATTTTGATTTGGTGCGTCTATCGGTACTTACCACCAAAAGACAGCTTTGCGATATCAAGGCGGAGGTGTTAGAGATGCGTGAAAAAATGAAAACGCACTTAAGTCAGCACCAGCAAGATAAATTTCATCTCAAGCAAGATACAGGGGGGCTTGTGGATATTGAATTTATGGCGCAATTTGCGGTGTTGGGCTTTGCGCATCAGTATCCAGAGCTTGCCAAGTGGAGTGATAATGTGCGTATTTTTGAGACTGTTGCACAGACAAACTTGTGGAGTGGTGAGGTGTGTCAAACGCTCACACAAGCGTATCTTGATATTCGTAAAGCCACACACATTCAGGCGCTCAACGAGCAAAAAAGTGTGGTGGATAACGCCCCTTGGCAAGCTGTGCGTCAAAAGGTGCAAGCCATTTGGCAGCAGGTATTTGAATTGCCATCAAAATAAACTGGGCTGGCAGATTCTTGGCACAATGGTGGTTTGGAATTAAGTGCATAGTCACTGATGATATTATTGACGCAGTCGCTGGCATTATAAAAGCTGGCACCATGACCATCACCTACTAGGGTGATAATAGGAGGGTTAAAGTAGGTTGCCATTTTTACTGCTTGTGCATGACTGCGCTCACCATTACAGCCGCAAGTGCCACCGCCATAGCCGTCTTTTTGGTTGTCTTGGGTTTGGGCTGTGTGGAACTGTTTGGCTGATGGCTCACCAATTTGCACCAAAGCATCGCCTGTAAAGCATCGCCTGTATTGTGGTTTTGGGCTTTGCTTGCTGTCTTGGGCTTTGCTTGCCGTCTTGAGGTTGTATGCTTGAACACTCATGATATGCCTATTTGGTCAATGTGGTTGGATTGGCATATTATTAGTGATATTTATCAAGTTTGAAATACTCCTTTTGGTCAGCCTCCTTGGCTCGGTGGCTTGACAGCTTTCTTATGGCAGACTCATAAATCGCAAGTATTGTTATTTTCTGGGTTTGCATGGTGATAAAAAAGAAAGTAGCTAGCTTATTGCATTCATTTTTCTTTTATTATCAAATCATCCATATTGATATCTTTTTGCCCTGTTTGATAGGCAACAATCAATCCTTCACCTAGTAAAAATAATTTATCAGCAGATTGTTGGGGGTTTGGTGTGTTATTTTTGATAAAACATTCTTTTAAGATATTTCTGATTTCTTGTTTGTGCTCTTGGGCAGATTGATTGGGTGCTGCCATTGGGCTTGAAAACTCTGCACAGGCATTGATAAAAAAACACCCATAGAAATCATCTGATTGCCCCCAATTTTGAATGAAGGTCAAATAAGCAGTCGCAATATCATCAAGATTATCTTCCAACGACTTTAACATCATGGCAATAAATTGCTTATGGCGATATTGCAATACTGCTTGTATCAATATTTCTTTACTTTCAAAATGAGCGTATAAGGTGCGTTTGGTCACACCAGCACGTTCAGCTAACATTGCCACACCGCAGGCATGAAACCCATGTTCATAAAAGGCTTGGTATGCAGACTTAATGATATTTTCACGAACACCCATAAATTTTTCCTTGACTAAGTATACCGATTGGTATACATTATATAAACAAGTAAACCACATGGTATACTTGTTCATATTATACAGGAAATTTTTATGCAATCACAAAAACTTAACTCAAAACTCTTTGTCCCCTACGAAAAAATACCACCACGCTTACCCATAAAAAGCATTGCGATTGCTTGGCTTGGTGGATTTTTGGCGACATCAGCATTTGCCTTTACCCATTTTTCGCTGAGCAGGGTGCTTATTTTGGGTTCTTTTGGAGCAAGTTGCTTGCTTGTTTTTGCTTATCCTAACAGTCCATTTTCCCAGCCACGCAATGTCATAGGTGGGCATTTTTTGGCTACTTTGACAGGATTGGTGTGTATGACAGTTTTTGGCGTGCATTGGTGGAGCATGGCGTTGGCGGTGGGTACAGCGATTGCATTGATGTTGATGTTTCGTGTGCCACATCCGCCAGCAGGTTCAAACCCTTTGATTGTCATGCTTGGGGCGGTAGGTTGGGATTTTTTATTTTTGCCAACTTTATTTGGCTCTATGATTTTGGTTGCTACTGCTTTGATTTATAACAATCTTGGCAAAGACCGTCATTATCCTACCTATTGGTAAATCCGCCCATTCTGACCTATCGCCAAAGCTTATTAGCGTTTGTTTTTTACATTCTCATCACTTGCTTCATAAATCGCAAGCAGTTTCTGTCTGGCTTAGTATGTCTTGGGCAATGGTGAATACTTCTTGCTCTTCAAAACGGATATGCTCATATAGAGCATCTGCTAAGTGCTTAACGTCATCATATGTTGGGTTTTGGATGGTCAGATAGTCCTTTAACGCTGTCCAATGCGAGCTGATATCGCTAGGATTATCCGTGCAGGATTTGGCTTTAATGGCAAGACTTATCTAGGCAGTACCGACAGAATGGGGATGGTATTTTATAAAAGGTTTCTAAATGGTGCGCTCAAGATTGTTGCAAAAAAACCATTCACAAACATAAACCCAGTTTTTGACTTTTGGCATACTTATGGCGAATGGTTTTTGTTTTGAGTAGTGCAGCTATTGTAACTTATAGCCCCATCTGCTTGGCTAATTCAGCATCTAACTGTTGTGCCTTGGCAAAGGCTGGGCGAGCGGCATGACGCTTCATAAAGGTGGCAAGCTCACTATCCATGCTGAGCACTTGTGCCCGCATGATTGCCCAACCAATCAAACCGCTCAAATACAAATCAAGTGCAGTAAAATGGTCACCAACAGCATATTCTTTGTCTTTTAAAAAATTACTCAGTGTTGTCAGTGCTTCATCAAAACTTCCATAACCAATACCACGTTTGCGCTCGGGTGTTTCAGGAATGCCAAAATACTTATCCATGATGGCATATTCAACATGTACTGCAAACAATAGCCAGCGATAAAATTCAGCGCGCTCTATGGTGCCTTCGGCAGGAATAAGTTGTTTGTCAGAAAACAGCTCCGCCAAAAAAGTGATGATGGCAAGGGTCTCGGTAATTACGGTATCACCATACTTCAGTGCAGGCAATTTCCCCATTGGATTGATGGCAAGAAAATCAGCAGACTTGGTGCCATCTGTACCATAGGACACAGGAACAACATCATAATCTGCACCGCATTCTTCTAACATCCAGCGGATGTTTTTACCACGAGAATTAGGGTTGGTATAAAGAGTGATTTTTTGCATAACTTTTCCTAAAAAAAATTTTGCATATTCTATTCTAAATACACCGTATTTGCAACAAAAAGGGTTGCACCAAATAAACCTTAAACCCATATTATTGAATTGACTTAAAACACTTAGGGAATGGCGTAGGGTTTGGGGCTTATCTTATTATGGTTGCGTATCTAAGGTAGGCTATGCATAAGGCGGAAGTCTATCCAAAAAATCACTTGCGATTTTGTTGGCAAGTGCTATAATCAGAAATCTTTTGATTATATAGGCTGACGGAGATTTTTATGAGTATGGCAATCCAACAAGGCAAACTTTGGTTAGATGGCGAGTTGATTGAACAGCCTGAAGCTAAGGTTCATGTATTGACGCATAGCTTGCACTATGGCTTGGCGGTGTTTGAAGGGGTGCGTGCTTACCAAACAGCTGATGGACGTACAGCCATTTTTCGCTTACAAGAGCATACTGAACGTTTGTTAAATTCTGCCAAAATTTTTCAGCTCAATGTCCCTTATAGTTATGAGACACTGATTCAAGCCCAAAAAGATGTGGTGCGTGAAAATGGGTTGGCAGCGGCATATATCCGTCCTTTGATTTGGGTGGGTGCCGAAAGACTAGGGATTGCTGCCAAGGATAATACCATTCATGCAGCCGTTGCAGCGTGGCATTGGGGAGCTTATTTGGGTGAAGAAGGTATCAAAAACGGCATCCGTGTCAAAACCTCTAGCTACACACACCACCACCCTAATGTGACCATGTGTAAAGCAAAAGCAGCCAGCAATTATCCTGTTTCTATTTTGGCAAACCAAGAAGTGACACGCAATGGCTATGATGAAGCCATTTTGATGGATCCACAAGGGTATGTCTGTCAAGGCAGTGGTGAAAACTTATTTTTGGTAAAAAATGGTGAGCTGCATACGCCTGATTTGGCAGGAGGTGCATTAGATGGCATTACACGCCGCACCATCATGCAGTTTGCTTACGACTTAGGCATTAAAGTGGTAGAGCGCCGTATTACACGTGATGAGTTTTATTTGGCAGATGAAATCTTTATGACAGGGACAGCAGCAGAAGTGACACCAATTCGTGAATATGATGACCGTGTGATCGGCAAAGGTGGGCGCGGTGAGCTAACCGAGCAACTACAAAGCCTGTATTTTGATGTGATTCATGGGCGTAATAACACCTATGCACACTGGTTAAGTTATGTTGATGAATAAGTTATCATAATATGACAAAAGCGCCAAAGATTGTGACTTGGGCGCTTTTTTATCTGATAAATAAAAGATGAGATTTTAACATGGACAAAGAGATAAAACCAAAGCCAACACCACCAACACCACCAGAGGCTTGGGAATGCTGTGGTAGCGACTGTGGGGAGTTTTGCGTGTATGAAATGTATGCCAAAGACAAACAGGAGTACGAAGAAAAATTACGCCAATGGCAGCAAGAGAACGTCAAATCATCCTAATCCATCACAACAACCCAAACTCTTTGAGCAGGCAACCTTTATGTGTAGATAAAAAAAGAGGGGTGAGGGCGTTGGTGCGTGTTTGAGCTTAGATTGTGATTTTGTATAAAAAAGCCTGCATTTGCAGGCTTTTAGGTGTCATTTATTGACTTTCTTGATTTTTTTGGAGTGTAGGGTCGGCAAAGATAACTTCTTCTTCTACAAACTCAGGTTTGACTTTGACCACAAAATCTTCACGGGACAATCCCATCATCAAAGGAATGGAGCTGGCGATATACATAGAGGAGTAGGTGCCTGCAATCAAACCAATGAAAAGTGCCAATGAGAACCAATACAGACCATCACCTCCCAAAAAGAGCATGGCTAATACCACCACCAACACTGTACCTGAGGTCATAAAGGTACGGCGCAAGGTTTCGGTCAAAGACAAGTCTACAATGGTGCGTGGTGAGATGCCACGGACACAGCGGAAATTTTCGCGGATACGGTCATAAACAACGATGGTATCATTTAAGGAGTAGCCAATCAATGCCAAAATCGCTGCCAATACCGTCAAATCAAATGGCCATCCAAAGATAGCAAAAATCCCCAAGGTGACAATCACATCATGAAATAAAGACAGCATTGCTCCTAGCCCTAATTTAAACTGAAAGCGCACTGCCACATACAAGAGCATGGATCCCAATGCTACTGCCATAGCCAGTAGTGAGTTTAGATAGATTTCATCACCTAGCTGTCCACCGATGATGTTGATATTATCTACTTTGGCATCGTTATTAGCTAGGGTTAATGCCGTGTCTAATTGATTGGTCAGACTCTCGGCGCTGCCCTCTTGTGGAGGTAGACGAACCAATAATTCTTGGCGTGTACCTAAATATTGCACAACAGCATCTTCAAACCCTGCTGTTTGTAGGGTGCTTGTAACTTCAGCGATTTCTACAGGTGTTTCGTAGCGCACATCTGCCGATACCCCTCCTGTAAAATCCAGCCCTAAATTTAAGCCTTTTACCGCGATGGCAATGATACTAATAATGACCAATAACGCTGATAAAATCGCCATTGGTTTTTCAATTTTCATAAAGGGAATGATGCGCCCTGAAATGGTTTTATCACCTCCCATCGCCAGTGCTGTTTCATCAATATTGGCGATATTTTCTTGGGTGTCGCCAACTTTGGCAGCCAAAGCTTGCTGATTGGCATTGGCATTACTGCCTTTGCCATTGCGCCGTGGCTGACGGCGGCGAGTTTGTACTTCTTCCCCGCTTGGATTAGGGAGGTTGTCATTATCTGGTGTCATAATTTTAACTCCTAACCAATGCTTAGTTTTTCAATGTTTTTGCGATGACCGTAAATCAATTGCAAAATGGCACGTGTAACTACAATGGCGGTAAATAGCGATGTTACAATACCAATAGCAAGCGTTACAGCAAAGCCTTTGATAGGACCTGTGCCAATGGCAAATAAAATAAAGGCAACCAAAAGTGTGGTGATGTTGGCATCAAAAATACTACTAAAGGCGCGATCAAAGCCAGCGACAATCGCAGCCTTGGGTTTGACACCTGCGGCAAGTTCTTCTCGAGTGCGCTCAAAAATCAACACGTTGGCATCAACTGCCATACCAATGGTTAGAACAATCCCTGCAATCCCTGGTAAGGTCAATGACGACCCCAAAATGGACATAATAGCAACCATGATAACAAGGTTGAGTGCCAAAGCGATGTTTGCCACCAAGCCAAATAGGCGATAAAAAATAATCATCCAAGCAAAGACCAGTAAGTAGCCCACTTGGGTGGAAAATAAGCCTTTGTCAATGTTTTCTTGACCAAGGGAAGGACCAATGGTGCGCTCTTCAACAAAGTACATGGGGGCTGCCAGTGCGCCAGAACGTAGCAACAAAGCAAGCTCTGAAGCCTCTGCCATATTATCAAGCCCTGTAATGCGAAAAGATGACCCTAGTACTGCTTGGATATTGGCTTGGTTGATAACGCGCATTTCAGCATAAGGCGTGCGTACTTCAGTCACCTCACCTGTGGTTGGGTTGGTTTCTTGGCTAATGCGCTGTTTGTTTTCAATAAACAATACTGCCATTTGCTTGCCTACAGCAGTGCGTGTGGCATTTTGCATCAAGCGACCACCTGCATCATCTAGGGTGATAGAAACTTCAGGCTGCCCTGTTTCAGGGTCAACATTGGCTTGAGCATTGGTGACTTTATCCCCTGTAACAATGGCTTGACGCTCAAGCAATACAGGAGGACCATCTAGGGTGCCAAAAGGGAAGCTTTCTGTGCCAATGGGCGGGGTGCCTCCTGTGTATGTGGCAGCGTCATCAGAGACCATGCGAAATTCAAGATTGGCAGTACGCCCTAAGACGCGCTTAGCTTCGGCGGTATCTTGTACCCCTGGCAGCTCTACAACAATACGATTGCTACCTTGAGATTGTACGACAGCTTCAGACACCCCTAATTCATTGATACGATTGCGCAGGGTGCTTAAGTTTTGATTGACAGCATAGTCATTGATTTGCTTTAAGGCAGCTTCACTATAAGTCAGCTCTAGTGCTGCCCCTTCACTATCCATAATGGGACGGATGTCAAATTGCATACCAACAGCTTTTTGTAGTACTGTTTGAGCGGCATTGCGTGTGGCAGTATCACTAAAATGCAGTACCATGCCATTGGCATTGGTGCGTAAGCTGGTTGAGCTAATCTCTTCGCTACGCAAGGCACGACGTACATCTTGGGTGGCGGTTTTTAGGCGCTGCTCTAGTGCTTTTTCCATATCAACTTCTAGCACAAAGCGCACCCCACCACGCAGGTCTAAACCAAGGCGCATGGGTTTTGCGCCAATATTAATGAGCCATTGTGGGGTAGTTTGTGCCAGATTGAGTGCCACTACATAATCGCCTCCAAGCTCTTTGCGCAAGACTTCTTGGGCTTTGAGTTGGTCTTCAGGAGTGGATAGACGAATGAGGGCGGTGTTATTTTCAAATGTGCCACCGTGATGTGCTAGCCCTGCTTTATCTAGCAGTGCTTCAGACTGTGTTAATATATTATTGTTTAATTCTGTGCCTGCAGCAGCACTGGTAATCTGTACTGCGCTTTCGTCAGGATATAAGTTGGGTAGGGCATACAGTCCTGATACCACAAGCACAACAACGATTAAAAAATATTTCCAAGCAGGGTAGTGCATAGATGACCCTTATGCAGTTGCAAGTGCTAAGCAGATTAATATAAAACTAATACTAAAAGCTTAGCTGATAAAAAATTAAATATTTGCAATAGTGCCAGCAGGCAAAACGCTAATCACGCAAGCGCGCTGTACTTTGACATCATTATTGTTGCCAAGATTGATAACAGCATAGTCACCTTCTAGCTGCTTGATAGTGCCAATTAAGCCACCTGCAAATACCACTTCATTGCCTGCTTTTAGGTTGTCCACCATATTGCGATGTTCTTTGGCGCGCTTAGACTGTGGGCGAATGACCAAAAAATAAAAAATGGCAAAAAAAGCAATAGGTAATAAAAATGTACCAAGCATAGAAGGTTGAGAAGCGGGGGCAGCAGCAGCGTGCGCAGATTGAATGAATAAACTCATAACTATCCTATCAAAATCATACAAAATGGGCGTTGATATTGCCCTAGTATCCTAAATGAGGTTAAGTGGTTATGGCAATCAAAATAGAACCAAAACCAAAAAAGACTAATATCATAGCATAAAATGACGGTTAATTGGCAATTATAGTCAATGGATTTTGAAATAATACTTTGTTGATTTGTCTTACTGTACTATTTGCACTATACTGTATCGTACCATCTGCCTGTATTGTACCATCTGCCTGTGTTGCACTATCTGCAGCTCATCGCCTAGGCTTATTTCAAACTTTAATGACTATGATATAAGGTTGTTGGATTGATGGTTTGTTGGTTGGTTAAATGGGAGGTGGGCTTGTGATAGCAATTGACATTTGTCAGTGGTTTGGTGTGTTGATGATGGTTTTGCTTGTAAGTTTGGGCAAGATGACTTATTATGTAACCAATTTTTTTAATACTTTTTATGATTATGCCCCGACGACGAGTGTCTTGTTTTAGTGTTTTTTTAAGTTTATTTACCTGTTTTTCCTCTACTGCTTATGCTGCTAGCAGTCATCTTAGCACGGTTACTCCCGAAGCTTACGCAACAGCGGTGGGATTGCTTATCTTTTTTGTAGCTTTATCTTTGGTGGTGTCTTTTTTATGTTCAGTGTCAGAAGCGGTGCTATTGACCATGACACCAAGTTATATTGACACCTTAGAAGAAACAGATCCACGAACTGCCAAAATTTTGCGCGATGTCAAAGTGGATAATATCGCCAAATCCATTTCTGCTATTTTAACGTTAAATACTGTAGCGCACACACTAGGGTCGCTTGGCGCAGGTGCGCAGGCGACCATTGTTTTTGGCAATGCATGGTTTGGCGTGTTTAGTGCAGTGATGACGTTGGTGATTTTGATTGGCACTGAAATTATCCCCAAAACCTTAGGGACAACTTACTGGCGGCGATTTGCCTTGCCTGTGGCATACTATGTTAAGGCAATTAATGTGGCGTTGATGCCCCTAATTTGGATAACCGAAAAAATCAGCAATCTATTAACGCGCGGTAATACCGAAAGTGACTTTAGTCGTCATGAATTTTTGGCACTTGCCAATGCAGGGGAGCAAGCGGGGCAAATTAATGCCTTGGAGTCACGCATTATCAAAAATTTATTGGCATTGGGGGCGGTGAATGTTGAGGCAATTATTACACCGCGCTCGGTCATGATGGCTTTTGAAGAAAATGACACGGTGGGTGATGTGTTTGCCAATCATCCTAAATTATCTTTTTCTCGCTTTCCTGTTTATGAGGAAGATATTGATAATATTACAGGATTTGTCTTAAAGTCTGATTTATTGTTGGCAAAATCCAATCAAGAAATTCATGTGCCCATCAAGCAGTATCGGCGTGATGTCACTTTTGTTTTTGCAAAAATGAAACTGTTTGATTTGTTAGATTTAATGCTGAAATCTCGGGTGCATATTGTGATTGCAGTGGGTGAGTATGGAGAAGTCAAGGGTTTGGTTAGCTTAGAAGATGTTTTAGAAACGCTACTTGGACTTGAGATTGTTGATGAATTTGATAAGGTTGAGGACATGCAAGCATTGGCACGTCAATTGATGAAGCGGCGTATGGCACGACTTGGGGCAACAGTGGAAGATACAGATGTCGTATTGTAGTAAGGTATCAAAGTAGCATAAACAATGTAAGTACTGTGAAAATGCAACAGTTTGTTACAAATTTTGCCAAAAAATGCGTTATGATAGACAATATATTGTTTATAAGGCATTATTCATGAAACCATCCAATAGAATAAGAAAAAAAACCCTCCTACCTGCCATCGCCTTAGGAGTTGGTGTGGGGATTATCAAGTATCGCCATAAGTTACGTCATTTTGGTGCTGCCATAGTCTCTGTGGGGGCGCTAAGTGGTGTTGTTACTTCAGCATACGCACAAGTGGATGAGCAGTCAGTGATGGCATATGCTCAAAGTATGCAAGCGGCTGCTAACGCTCAAAATATTACCCAAATCGCGCGTTTGATTGATGACGATGTTGCTATTTCATTGACTCGTCAAGGTAAGGGCAGTAGCACATTAAGCAAGAATGATTATTTGGACTTGTTGCAAAAAAGTTGGACACAAGCCAAGAATTATCGCTATGATATCACTGTCAGCGATATTATCATTGCAGGCAATCAGATGCGCGCGGTGATTACTACCAAAGAGACATGGACAAAGGATGGTAAAACGCACAGTATTACCACTAATGCTCGAGCAACGTTTGTAAGCAATGGCAAGCACGCGGTCTTAAAGCGTTCAGTGGCGCAAGTGACGGTTGAGTAATTTACAAGTAGCAAAATTGCATTTGGCATTTGGTGCTGACTGTGACAAGCAAAACCTATCCACCTTTTGTAAATGTGCTGTATCATTCCAAAAACGCTCACCAAACTTAAAGTGGGCGTATGTTTTTTGGGCAATTTGTCTTGTGATGAATTAAGGTCGTGGATTATTGTTATAAATATTGTTATACTGTCTTTATATCTTAGGGTATATTAACCTTTCACATCCCTTAAAAACAATGTTGGGTGTTAAGGTCATGGACGTACTTTTGCTAAAAAAAACAAACTAGTGCTTTTTGTTGTTAATAAACTTATCAACGGGATTTATTGTCTTAAGTTGATTGCCCAAAAAAGCAGAGTGTTTATTTGGAATTTTTATTCATAATTTGATGTGATTGATATTTGTTGTAAAAACAAAGTATGGGTTTTTTGTTTTGGTATAAAAACTGGCTAACTTTTACTTTTTAAGTGTCAAAAATTTTAAGTGTCAAAAATTTTAAGTGTCAAAAATTTGCTTGATACAATGACTATCAATCTACCTTTTTCTTTGAAAAGCGGATAATTTATCTAAAAATTTTCATCGCAAATTTCATCACAAGAACGCTATGAATATAAGTTCTTAATTTTTTTATGCAAATTGAAACATCAACATACCCTAGTTTTTTTTGATGAAGGCAGAGCAATAAGAGTAACAACACTATGACAAAATCCCCCATATTTCATCGCCAGTTTATTAAATTACCTTTGGTGAGCGCCATTTCTGCCTGTTTTTTGATGGCGTGTAGCAGTACCAATACCAATACCAACTCAAGCTCAAGTACATCCAGTTCAAGCCCTATCTCCACAAATACCGGTACAGCCATTATTACACCACAAACTTCCAGTGCAAGCGAGTCATTGCTGGATGCAGAAACCTTGAGTATCTTGGAAGATTTATTAGAAGCTCGCGACATGAGCATGGTGGAGGGGGATAAGATTGCTGTTGAGCGCTATGGCAATCTATGGGATAGAGTGCGCCGTGGCTATCGCATTACTCAGCCTAGCTATAACAGTCGCATTGAGGCGCAAAAAAGTTGGTTTAGTAGTCGCCAAAGCTATTTGGATAGACTGACAGCGCGCGCAAGTCGCTATTTGCATCATACAGTAACAGAAGCCGAGCGCCGCGGTATTCCTACTGAGCTTGCTTTATTGCCAATCATTGAAAGCTCTTATGACCCATCTGCCACCAGTAACGCTGCTGCTGCAGGACTTTGGCAATTTATCCCAAGCACAGGGCGCATCTATGGATTGAATCAGTCGGATAATTATGACGGTCGCCGTGATGTCATTGAATCTACACGCGCTGCCTATGACTTTTTGACCAGTTTGTATAATCAGTTTGGCTCTTGGGAGCTTGCGCTGGCAGCTTATAATGCAGGACCTGGACGAGTGCAGCGTGCCATTAATGCCAATGCTGCGCAAGGCTTACCAACAGACTATTG
>JBHBMT010000075.1:0-19597 GCA_041773075.1 Moraxella sp. | reverse complement strand
CATCAAGACCCTTAGCATGAATGGTCAAAGCACCACCATCGACCAAATCAATCAAGCTTATCTTTATGATGCCAATCATAACCGCACCCAAACTAACACCTTAGAACACACCACCCACTACACCTATGAACCAAACTCTGATAGACTAAGCAGCATCACCCAAAAAGATAAGACAGGTAGGGTAGTTAACACAACAACCTATACGTATGACAACCTAGGAAACCCTGTGATGATCAAAACCTATGACCACAAAGGCAATCTCACATCTATAGCTGAAGTTGATGATAATGATTGTAAAAAAATATATTTTGGTCAACCAAAACTAAAAAATCCAACTAGTAATATACATCAATTGTCTGCTGAAACTATTTATATTTTTAATAAAAAAGTTGAAATTGGTCAAAATGGAGTAGAAAAAGATGACTAATATTATCAGCAAAAACCAACAATGGTTTTTAGAAAATACCATAAAAGATTTTCGCACAAAAAAATCTATTGAAAAATATTTATCAGAGAATAAAACTCAGGTATGGAAAAGAATTGATGTTTTTTCTTTGCCAGATAAAATAACTAAAATATGCGAGGTGCAAAACAAATATGATATAAATGATTTTTATGAATTTTACGAAAATAATTTTGGAAACTTATTAATTATTTATCTCAATGATTATGGGACTATATATAATTTTTCTATATTAGATTATATTGATAATTACAATATTGTTGATTCACAAAATAATCCTTTAATTATTGATTATTTTAAATATTATATCAACAATCCTTCGGATATTAGCCTATTATACAATATTGCATTGGATAGATTTTCATTGGAAAAAATTTCTAAAAAAATGATTTAAAAAAATTAAATGAATGGGCTTTTAATCAAAGACAAACAGCTATGTTGCCAGAGTATTTTCTTGAAGAAAATTATGCTTTATTGATTATTATTATGGGTGAATTTATAATTTCAAGTAAGTTAAAAGATTTTATTTGGAATGTTAAAAAGATTAAAACAGAATTTTTTGATAGCGGTAGAAGCAATATTGAATTTGTGTATGCTCCATATTTGCTTAATCCAAATGGCAATATTTGTATAGATATTATTCAATCATTCAGAGAATATCTGTTTTATGAGGCAGGAAACTTCAAAAATGTTTTCACAAATATATATAACAATATAGAAAAATATCAGATTTCTAATAACCAATAAACCTCCTGCAAAACCACCCAATCCATCCAAACACAAGCCTCACCCTAAGTTCAAATCTTGCCAATGACTTACGATAGTTGAGAACATCTTAAAGGCTTTAAACTTTCCATCAGATAAGTGTGTGAACGCTTCATGGTTCATTGGGGTATTTTAGCATGAAAGGGGTTTTGTGAGGGGGTTAATGTATTTTTATTTGTGCCTTTATGGCTTTTGACATGTACGATTTTCTTGGGGGCTGCATTAGATCATCCTGACACCTCATAACACTAATTACTAAATTGTAAGCGGTGTTATTGAGATATCAGGATGATCTAATATGGGCGATGCAGGAATAGATATTTAAACCCCAATGGAATGTAGTTTAATTTGAACAAAAATAAGCATATGTTGCAACCTTGTGAAGAGGTGGTCATGGTTAATATGCTAATCTTGATAAGCTTATCAAGAAGAAAGGTCAGGCTTAGCTATTTTTCACCAAAGGGTCGTTTAAGGTTTCAACATCCAGCATTTTTTTTAAAGCGTGTGAGATGCCAACACATCCTAAGGCGCAAAAATATCATCATCAACACTCAAGACATCAATGATTATATAGTGCCTACTGCGCCAAATAAACAGCTAAGATAATCACTGCGACAGGATTTGACGCTTAGCATAAAAAACATCCACACCTTCATTGATACCAAATAAAGCGATTGGCAAATGATATAAGCTTGCCAAACTGTGCTATAATACGCTTTTTTGTTTGCTCGCCTTTTTTTATGTTTGCATCGCTGTGGTACAGTCTAAGCACCCACCCTGAGTTTGTTGCCATGCTCACCATTCCGCCTGTGACAGCATTTGTGACGTGGCTACATGTAGGTATGGCGCTGGCGATGCTGTTTTATCCTATTGCTTTTTGGGGTATGCCTGTCAAGAATATGCCATTTGGGCTATTGGGTTTTGGTTGGCAAGGCATTGTTCCTAGCAAGGCAGGTAAGATTTCTGGGGTGATTGTTGATCAAACCCTGTCCAAACTAGGCTCATTAGATGAGTTTTTTCAGGCAATGGAGCCTGAAGAGATGGCAGATTTTATCACCAAAACGGTGGATAATAACCTAGAGAGCCTGATTGATGAAATCATGATGGAGCGCTCAAGCACTCTATGGCGCAAGCTGCCTTATGCCATTAAACGGCGCATTTATGCACATGCCCATAGCCAATTACCAAGCGTCATGAAATCTTTGGTGTTGGATTTAACTTATAATGTAGAAAAGCTAGTGGATATGCGCCGTATGATTGTTAAGCGCATGGAAGCTGACCGCAAATTGATGGTGGATATGTTTTTGCGGGTAGGCAAAAAAGAAATTAAATTTATTTGGAAAATTAGTGCAGTTATTGGGTTTTTGTTTGGTATTGTGCAGATGGGGCTGTTTTATGTGGTGCCCGAGCATTGGACAGTACCTTTTTTTGCGACCATTTGGGGGGCGCTCACCAATTGGATTGCCATTTGGATGGTGTTTAATCCTGTAGAGCCGCGTTTTATTCCAATGATTAAGCTGTTTGAGCTAGGTTCTGTTTTTCCATATATTAAGCCTGTTAAACCACACTTTGCGCGCTATGTGTGGCAAGGGGGGTTTATGAAGCGTCAAGCAGAGGTGTCGCATGTCTTTGCTGAAATTGTTGTCACAGAGCTTGTGACTTTAGAAAATATCATGCACGAAATGATGTATGGCTACAAAGCCCAAGAAACGCGCGCATTAATGAAATCGCATTTGTATGAAATGCTTGAATCACCTGTTGTGGCAACCACCTTACGTCTAGGACTGGCGCAAGATGAGTTGGATGAATTTAAAGATGTGATTTTGGATAAATCCATTGATGCCACGATGGTGCCTATTCGTGACCCTGATTTAAATCATTCCCGCGCCAGCAAAATCTTTGGGCTATTCCAAGCGCGCATTGCTGCGCTCACCCCCAAAGAATTTCAAAACTTATTGCGCCCTGCCTTTAAAGAGGATGAAATGACCCTTGTGGTACTTGGGGGGATTACAGGCTTTTTGGCAGGGTGGTTGCATTTACTTGCGGTATTTTAGAGCGTGCTGACATGTCACACACCTTAAGAAAAAAATTTTTAATATCAAGGCGTTAAACGTGATTTTGGTGAAAAATAAGCCAACTCTTGCCTTTTGTTGTTGGTAATCTTAATGGTATCATCTTGACAAGATTGTCACCTAAAAAGGCTGGCGACTTAGCTAAATTTTCACTCAAATTGAAATATCAGCACGCCCTAGAATTTTTATAGTATATATAAAAAGTCTTATTAATTTTCCATACCAAAAAAGTATGGTTTATCCCAAAAACGATTAGAGAAACGTATATGTTGATTACCGAATTGGGTTATTTTGCATTACTGTTGGCATTGGTGCTGGCGGTATTACAGACAGTGTTACCAACCTTGGGTGTGCTAAAAGGACATATCCAATGGCAGCGCTTAGCACCAAGTCTTGCGGTGGCAGGCTTTTTTGCGATTGGCGTGTCGTTTTTGGGATTGATGGCAGGGTTTTATTATAATGATTTTAGCCTTGTGTATGTAGCAAAACATTCTAATAGTTTGTTACCTTGGTATTATAAGCTGTCAGCCACATGGGGTGGTCATGAAGGCTCACTGCTTTTGTGGGTGACGATTTTGGGGGGGTGGTGCGCTTTGGTGGCGGTATTTAGCCGTGCCTTGCCTTTGGATATTCGCGCGCGTGTCTTGGCGATTTTGGGTGCGGTGCAAGTGATGATGATTGCGATGATGACGTTTACTTCATCGCCCTTTATACGTACTTTACCTAATTTGCCTGTTGATGGGGCGGATTTAAATCCATTACTACAAGACCCAGGGCTTATTTTTCATCCGCCTTTATTATATATGGGCTATGTGGGCATGGCAGTGCCTTTTGCTTTTTGTATGGCGGCATTGTGGGCAGGGCGCTTGGATGCGGTATGGACGCGTTGGAGTCGCCCATGGACATTAACCGCTTGGGCATTTTTGACAGTGGGCATTGCAGTTGGGTCGTGGTGGGCATATTATGAGCTTGGCTGGGGTGGTTGGTGGTTTTGGGATCCTGTAGAAAACGCTTCTTTAATGCCATGGCTTGCGTGCGCTGCTTTGGTGCATTCTTTGGCGGTGACTGAAAATCGCGGCGTATTTAAAGCATGGACCATTATGCTGGCGATTTTTAGTTTTGCGTTAAGTTTGCTTGGCACGTTTTTGGTGCGTTCAGGGGTGATTACGTCAGTGCATTCATTTGCTGCTGACCCCACGCGCGGTATGGCAATTTTGACAATTTTGGCAGTGGTGATTGGTTTTGGCTTGGTGATGTTTGCACTGCGTGGTTGGCGGTTGACTGTAGAGAGCCATTATAGCCTAAAATCTCGTGAAAGCTTTTTGGTGGTCAATAATGTGCTGCTGCTAGTGGCAACACTGGTGGTGCTTTTGGGGACGTTATATCCTATTATTGCAGATGCGTTTAAGCTTGGGCAGGTGTCTGTAGGTGCGCCTTATTTTAATGCGCTATTTGTGCCATTGACATGGGTGTTGCTTGCTTTTTTGGGGGTGGGTGCTGGTATGCGTTGGAAAAAAGACGCTCGCCCACTTTTAAAGCCTGTGCTGACTTTTGCGGTGTTGGGTGCTGTTTTGGGAGTAGGTGCAACATTGGCGGTGACTGCCTTGACTCAAAAGGCGCGTTTTGAATGGGCGCTGTGGTTGAGTTTTGCCTTGGCATTTTGGGTGCTTGGCTTTATGCTACTAGATATAAAACAAAAAGTACGTCATGGACTATCCAAGCCATCCTTGTCTTATTGGGGTATGCAGCTGGCGCATTTTGGCTTGATTGTGACAGCACTGGGTGTGGCGGGTACCAGTCATTTAAGTGTTGAAAAAGATGTGGCGTTGGCTGCCAAACAAAGTGTGACTGTACAAGGTTATACGTTTTATTTGGATGAATTAAGCACACGCCAAGGGGCAAATTTTGATGCGACCGTAGCAACAGTGCTAGTAAGTAAAAATGACACTCGCATTGCAACATTATACCCTGAAAAGCGCAATTATATTATCACCATGATGCCTATGACGGAGGTGGGGTTAAAAGCAAGTTTGTGGCAAGATATTTATGTGGCATTAGGCGAACCTATTGAGGGTGGTGCTTGGGCGGTGCGCATTTATGTTAAGCCTATGGTGCGCTTAATGTGGTTTGGGGCGTTATTGATGGCGTTTGGGGCGATGATGTCGGTGGCGGATAAACGTTACCGCCGTGTTGAGAGTACAAGGAGATAGGGCGATGAACAAAAAAGCATGGGTATTTATTGTGCCGTTGTTGATATTTGTGGGTGTACTTGTGATGCTTGGATTGCGTTTGGGTAAGCCAACAGACATTGTCACAAGTACTGCGATGAATAAGCCTTTGCCTAGTTTTACACTGCCTCTTTTGTCAGATACTACACGCATAATGAGCAATGCGGACTTACCCAAGGAGCCATTTATTTTGAATGTTTGGGGGTCGTGGTGTCCAACCTGTGTGATTGAGCATCCATTTTTGGTGCAACTGCACGCCCAAGGAGTGCCTATGGTTGGGGTTAATTATAAAGATGAGTTGTCTGATGCCTTGGCATATCTTAATGAGCACAAAGACCCTTTTTTGTATTCTGTGCAAGATTACAAAGGAGAGTTTGCATTGGATTTGGGGCTGATGGGTGCGCCCGAAAGCTTTGTGGTGGGGGCAGATGGCAAAGTATGGCTGCATATTGTTGGGGAGCTGCATGAACAAAATTGGCAAGACAATGTGGCACCTTGTATGACAGCGCTCAAAGATGCCAGTCTTGATGATACTGCCAAAGCAAGCGCCTGCCAAATGCCAGCGCCAAATTAGGGGGTGATGATGAAGTTAGTCATATTGCTATTTGCTGGTATGCTCACCATGAGTGCTGTTGCCAGTATTGATATTTATGAATTTGATTCTCCACAGCAAGAAGCACAATATCAAGCGCTCATCAATGATTTTCGCTGTCCTACTTGTCAAAATCAAAATTTAGCAGGGTCAGATGCGCCCATTGCTCAAGACTTAAAGCAAAAAACCTATGAGATGGTCAAAGAGGGGCGAAGTGATAGCGAAATTCGTGCATTTATGGCGGAGCGCTATGGGGATTTTATTAGTTATAAGCCCCCTGTGCGCCCATCTACATGGATTTTGTGGTTTTTTCCACCCATTTTGTTATTGATGGTATTAATAGGGTGGGCGTATAAAACTCGCCACAACACCGCCAAAACTCTTCAGAGCGATACCAAGCCACTTAGTGCTGATGAAGAGGCGCGCCTACAAGCCCTATTAACCAAGCATTCAGACAACAAGGATAAATCATGACCCCAAGTATTGTGTTGTTTTTTAGTCTGTGTGCAGCGCTTTGCATGGCATTGGCGTTGGTGGTGATTCTTCCTTGGATGTATCAAAAAAGATACACCGATAATCGCTTGATGCACCTCAATGTCAACACGTTTTATCAGCGTTTGGCAGAATTAGAAGAGGATTATGCTGCAGGCACCATTAGTCAAAGTGTACATCAAGCACAAGTGGTGGAGCTAAAACGTCAATTACTCGCCGCCGAACAAGTCAGCGAATCGATGCGCCCTGTGTCCATCAAAAGTCGTTTGATTATTTTGGTATGGATACCATTATTGGCAGCAATGGCGTATTTGTTGGTGCAGGATAGAGCAGCGGTGTTTACGCTATGGCAAGCTCAAGACAGTGTCGGTCAGATAGCAGATGAGCTGATGACAGGCAAGCTTGATACGCCACCAGAGTGGGCAACCAAAGACAGCGCCGCTTTGATTAGTGCTATCCAAACCAATGTTCATCACCACGCCTATGATGCTGACCGTTGGATGCGTTTATCAGAGCTGTTTTTGAGTTTGGATGCCAAGCCACAGGCACTTGAGGCATTGGCACGAGCTTATCGCTTAAGCCCTGATAATGAAGAGATTGCCAGTACCTATGCGCAGATTAGTTTTTTTAGTAATGATGGGCGTTTAGACGAAACTTCTCGCCAAGTGCTGACAGATATTTTAAGCAAAAACCCCAATCACGAGGGCGCACAAATGCTGATGGCAATGGGCGAAACGCGCGCAGGCAATTTTGTGCAAGCACAAGCATGGGTGGCGCGGCTGCGTTCCGCTATTGCTGCCAAAAGTGGTGACCATAGTGCAGCATTGGCCAGTTTGGACAAGCTGTCTGCCACCATTGACGAGCAGGCACAAAAGGCAGCAACAGGCGTGGCGGTGACAGTCGAGGTGGATAGTAAGCTTTTGGCACAAGTTCAGCAAACTGATGTGCTGTTTGTGAGCATTAGTGATGTGGCAGGAGGACCGCCTTATGCGGTGCAGCGCTTGGGTGTGGATGTGCTAAAACAGGGGCGGGCAGAAGTGACATTAAGCAACCTAAATGCCATGATGCCAGAGCGCACCCTGTCTGCTGCACGTGATGCAGGTGTTAAATTGGCATTGTCAGCGCGTATTAGTAAATCAGGTCAAGCCATAAGTCAGTCGGGTGATTTGTCCGCCAATCCTGTGCCATTGTCCCAAACACAAACGCAAGCACAGATTGTGATTAATCAAGTAGTGCCTTAAGTGGGATAAGCAATAAGTGGGACAAACAATAAAGACAAAAGCCATCAAAAGCAAACCCATGTCTTATGGATACCTAAACTAAGACACAAAAAGCTGTATTGGCGCTTGAATAATCAGCCTAAGTGTTTTATAGTAGCGATATTTAATTGGAGAAAATGATGTTGCGTATTATTTTATTGGGTCCTCCTGGTGCAGGCAAGGGTACACAGGCACAGTTGATTTCAAAGGAATTTAACATTCCACAAATCTCTACAGGAGATATGCTAAGAGCAGCCATCAAGGCAGGAACGCCACTGGGACTACAAGCCAAAAGCGTGATGGATAAAGGTGAGTTGGTATCAGATGAGTTGGTGATTAATCTGGTCAAAGAGCGATTGGCTGAGCCTGACTGCGCTCTTGGTTGTATTTTTGATGGATTTCCTCGTACCATTGCGCAGGCTGAAGCATTGGCGCAAGCAGGCGTGACGATTGATCATATTGTTGAGATTTGTGTGCCTGATGAAGAAATTGTCAGCCGTATGTCAGGCAGACGTGCTCATTTACCTTCAGGGCGCACTTATCACATTATCCATAATCCGCCCAAAGTAGAAGGGGTTGATGATGTGACAGGTGAGGCATTGGTGCAGCGTGAAGATGACAAAGAAGAGGTGGTGCGCGACCGTCTAAAAGTCTATCACAACCTAACTGCTTTGCTGGTTGGGCATTATAAAAAAGTGGCAGACAGTGGGGATGATGCACCTATGTATCATGAGTTTGATGGTACACAAGCCATTGATGAGGTCAAAGCGCAGATTTTTGCAGTACTTAAAGGTTAAAGAATAAACCTTGTCAAAAAAAGGGGCTTGTGGGATTCAAGCCTCTTTTGTTTTGATGCTTAGCGTTGTTGAGAAAAAGAATATGAAGTTAGAAGAAGTGCCACTATCGCCGTTTTGCCCACCTTATTGGCTAAAAAACCCCCATTTACAAACCATCTTACCAAGAGTGATTCGCCAACCAACCCCACGTTATCAGCGAGAATTGCATTTGGATAGTACAGGGCGGGCGCAAGTGGCTTATGATTTTGTTTGGGCGACTGGCAAGCAAGCGCCTAGCCATGACAAGCGCCCCTTGGCAGTGATGTTTCATGGGTTGGAGGGTAGTAGCCATAGTCCTTATGCTAAGGCATTTGCCAATTATGCCACATCGCTTGGGTGGGATGCGGTTGTTGTGCATTATCGAGGCTGTGGCGGGGTGCATAATCGTGCCGATGTGGATTATAATGCAGGGGATATTGCCGAGGTGGAGCATGTGCTTACTAGGCTGTTGAGATATCGTGAGCGCTTGGTGGCGGTAGGGGTGAGCTTGGGTGGTAACATGCTTGCCAAGTATATGGGTGAATATCAGGATAATGCCAAATGTTTGGGGGCGGTGATTGTCAGTGCGCCTGTGGATTTGACCACTTCAGCCAAATCCATGCACCGTTTTGTGGCGCGCAATGTCTATACACCTTATTTGCTAAATTCACTGGTACTTAAGGCGGCACAAAAACTAGATGACCCACACGCATTAGCAGCGCTTAAGCACCTAAAGACCTTGGATGAATTTGATGAATTATACACCGCCCCTAGGCATGGATATGGTACTGCAAGCAACTATTATCGCACAGCATCCGCTTTGCCTGTTTTGCATCGTATTCAGCGTCCTACCTTGATTATCAGTGCCAAAGACGATCCGTTTTTGGGTGTGGTAGCGCACCAAAAGGATGTTTCAACTCATGTACGTTTATTGTATAGCGCTCATGGGGGGCATGTGGGATTTATTGGTGCACATGGCAAGCGCTTGCATCTTGAGTGGCTGCCCAAAACAACATTTGAATTTTTTGAGTGGGTATTGACATCTGTTGGATAAGGGTATTTTTTGTGTTTGCAAAATACAAGCAGTTACCAAAGATATCATAGGATACCCTGATGACTTAAGTTTGTTGGGTGGTTTGTTGGGTTGTTAAAAAAAGTGTGGTGCAGTCCTGTCATAAAGGTGGTTTTGGAATGGGTTTTTTTTAAGATTCTTCGCCACCCATCAAAAACCATAGATAGAGTGTGGGCTTGGTGGATTGGGTGGTTTGGTGGCGTATCCAAGAGCCTGTTTATCATTAATTGCGTTTTTATATTTTTGTAGAATAGTTTATTAATAGTTTATTAAAAGTGCTCGTTTTTTGCCAAAAATGGCTAACTTTTATGACCTGATGTCAAAAACTTACTTAATAGACTTACTACCAACCTCAAATTTTTTCCTTACAAAGCTTACGATTTCTCTTATTTTTGCCTAAAAAATTAATCATGAACAGGTTTTGATACAAAACTTATCAACTTGGCAAAGTTTGTGTTAAAATATCCATAAGAAAAGATTTATATTTGTTAGGTTCTTGATCATTATTAATTTGCTAAAATTTTTATCTTTTTTTTAAACCAAACTTAGGGCATCTATCATAGCATGAAACAAAAAAACAACCCCCGCGCTCACCACAAGATAACACCTGAATCTGTAGAAAAGGCTGCTCGGAAAGTTGTTATTTTTTATCACCTAGGTTTCTACTTAGGTTTGTATTTAATTATTTTTTGTAGCTTAAATATATTATTTAAACTGACATTGATACCCTATCAATTCAATATCTTTAAGCATATCTTGCCACATGTTCACTATTATCATTTTTTTGGCTATGACTATCTTGGCAGCGCACATACCATTTATTGTGTTGGGCTATTTTGTATAGGGTGTTATATTTTATCAAAAGTTGAAATAGGATTAGATTTTATTGATATTAGAATGTTCTTGCATAGATTGATAGCCTTCATTATGTGTGTCTCTATATTATATTTTCAGATTGTTTATGCCATAAGGCTAGATGACTGTCACTTAGAAGAGAACTTTAATCGTCTCTGTATTGGAAAAGAAGCGCCAAAACAGAGCTTATATTATAACTTATTTTATTTTGGAATGACATATTTGGTATTTTGGGTGTCATTTATGCCGATTATATTCAACCTAAATAGAGCAGCTCTTGAGAGATACGGCTATTATAAAATACATGAAAACTATCTACAAAACAATAAAAATGACATTCTACAACAAGAGCTTAATGGGGGCATTGGTATTGAGCGAATTAAGTCTTTTTTTGGCAAATAGAAATTTTTTGAAATAAAGCCAAAACTATGTTAGGTGTGTTGAATGTCACACACCTTAAGAAAAAATATGGGATAGCAGGATATCCTAATACTTATAATACCACCCACCCTTTGGCAATCATTGAGAAAAAACATGGCGTTTTTGTCTTACCTGTTTGTTAAAAAGCGGGGCTAACGCTTTGTTTTGATTGTCACATTGCTTATTGATATATGACTATCAACGGCGCAATTTTTACTGAAAACTTCTGCGATTTGTTTAACATGCCATAGCCAATACACTTATAATATTAATTTTTTATAAAAATATTTTTAAATAAAAAATCATATTCATAAATGGAATAAAAAAACACTGTTTTATTGTTTTTTATTGTGGGTAACTCTTGGTACATTGTCGCCATTATTTATGGAGGCAACGCACATGACAACCCATACTTTTACTACCACACCCATCTCACCTGCCATCGGTGCTGTGATTGAAGGCATTGATTTAAATCATACCGATGAACACGCCATTGAGTTTATTAAGCAGGCTTTGCTTGACTATCAAGTGATTTTCTTTCGTGGGCAGAGCTTGACCGCCAAAGCGCAAGCGGCACTGGCAAGTCAATTTGGTAGTCTGCATATCCACCCAATTTTCCCAAATGTCCCTGAAGTGCCTGAGGTGATTGTGCTAGACAGCCATCAGACGGATTTACGCGATAATGAGCTGTGGCATACCGATGTGACCTTTAGTGCCACACCACCGCTAGGCTGTGTACTACAAGCCATCAAGGTGCCTGAAGTTGGCGGTGATACGCTATGGGCAAGTGGCACGGCAGCATTTGAGGCATTGCCAAGCGAGCTACAAGAAAAGCTCAAACCTTTGACTGCCACCCATGATATTCGTCTGTCTTTTCCCAAAGAGCGCTTTGGGCAGTCGGCAGAAGAAGCTGCCAAACTTGAGGCAATTTTTGCCAAAAATCCTCCCGTTAGTCACCCTGTGGTGCGCATTCACCCACAGACAGGCAAGCCGATTTTGTTTGTTAGTGAAGGTTTTACATCGCATATTAATGAGTTACCCAAGCAAGAAAATGATGAGCTATTGGCGTTTTTGACTGCTCATGCTATCAAGCCAGAATTTCATTTGCGCTGGCAGTGGCAAGAGGGTGATGTGGCGATTTGGGACAATCGCTGCACCCAGCACAAGGCACTGTTTGATTATGGCGATGCTCATCGCATCATGCATAGAGCCACCATTAATGGCGATGTGCCATTTGGCGTGCAGACCGCTGCATAAAGATACTATCTTATAATGTTGATTTTATGATTTAAGGAAAATTTATGAAAACTTTTAGCATCTCATCAATTACCAGTAAATTGGCGATTGCTGCCACGGCATTGGGCATCGGTTTGGCAGGGTGCTCAAACTCACAGCCAAACACCACAGCAGACACAGGGGCAACACCAGACAAAGCATTGGCGGTAACCATCGCTTACCAAACAGGTGTTGACCCTGCTAAGGTTGCTCAAGCAAGGGGCGAGTATGAAACTGCCACAGGAGCAAATATTACTTGGCGTAAATTTGACAGTGGTGCTGATGTGATTTCAGCGCTGGCATCAGGAGATGTGGCGATTGGTAATATTGGCTCAAGCCCCTTTGCCACTGCTGCTAGCCGTAGTTTGCCAGTTGAAACTTTTTTTGTGGCAAGTGTGCTAGGTGAGTCAGAAAGCTTGGTGGTGAATGATAAAATTGCCACACCACAGGATTTGGTTGGCAAAAAAATCGCCGCGCCTTTTGTGTCCACCACGCATTATAGCCTGCTGTCAGCGCTCAAGCATTGGAATATTGATGCAAGCAGTGTGGAAATTGTTAATTTGCGTCCGCCAGAGATTGCAGGGGCGTGGGCGCGTGGTGATATTGATGGTGCGTATGTGTGGGAGCCTGCATTAAGCACGCTTAAACAAACAGGTAAAGTGCTTGTCAGTAGCGCTGATGTAGGTAAATGGGGTGCGCCAACCTACGATGTGTGGGTGGTGCGTAAAGACTTTGCCAAAGCCAATCCTGACTTTGTGCGTAAATTTGCCCAAGTGACTGCCAGTGCCAACGACCGTTATTTGGCGGACCCAAAAGCATTCGCTTCAGATAGCAACAATCTTTCTGCCATTGCTGGCTTGACAGGGTCAAAGCCTGAAGACATCGCCTTGTTGCTAAGCGGTAATCATTATCCAACCCTAAAAGAGCAAGAAACCCTGCTAAGCGGCAATGTTGCCAGTGACATCAAAAACACCGCCCAATTTTTAAAAGAGCAAGGCAAAGTGGAGCAGGTGCTTGACAGTTATGCCGAGTATGTGACGGCAGAGTTTGTCAAATCGGAGTAGGCTTGTGTCATCGATTATTCTACAAGATGTCGGCTTACGCTATCCCAATGCCAGTCACGATACCTTGGCTGGCATTCATCTTAAGCTTGATTCACAAGACAGCACGGTGATTATCGGACCATCTGGCTGTGGTAAAACCAGCTTATTAAATATCGTCGCAGGCTTTATCACGCCAAGCACGGGTAGTATCACGCAGGATAACCAACCCATCACCGCCCCTGACGCCAGTCGTGTGGTGGTATTCCAAGATGATGCACTGATGCCGTGGCTGTCTGTGCTCGACAATGTGGCGCTTGGGCTAAAGTTGCAAAAAGTCCCTACCCAAACAAGCAGACAGCTTGCCAAAGAAGCACTGGAAAAAGTCAATCTGGGTTATGCAGCCGATAAGCAAATTTGGGAGCTGTCAGGGGGTATGCGTCAGCGTGTGGGTATCGCTCGGGCATTGGCGGTGAAATCCCAGTTTTTGCTACTTGATGAGCCGTTTGGGGCGCTTGATGCCTTTACGCGTGAGCAGATGCAAGAGTTGGTGTTGCACTTATATCATCAGACACAAACAGGGATTTTTTTGATTACCCATGACATTGAAGAAGCATTATTGCTTGCCACACAATTGGTGATTATGTCGCCACATCCCGGTCAAATATACGAGGTGATTTATCCCGATTTTGCCCATGAATATCGCCAAGGTAAATCCGTGCGTGACATCAAATCCTCCAAAGCGTTTATTGATCTGCGTGAGTCGCTGTTTTTTAAGCTTAATGCGCACAGCCCTGCCAATTATGAGATAACGATATGAAAAGCCACTCTATCAAATACAGTCCAAAACTGCTTGGCGCACTTAGCATTGGTGCGCTGATTGCCTTGTGGTGGATGGTGACAGCCTTTGGGCTGATTGAGCCGTTGTTTTTACCCTCACCGCAGGCGGTACTTACTAAGCTGTATCTGGTGGCGACAGATGGCTTTATGGATGCCGCGCTTTGGCAACATCTGTCAGCAAGTCTCACTCGGATGCTGTGGGCGGTATTTTTTGCCATTATCACAGGGGTTCCGCTAGGCATGGCGATAGGACTTAGTCCTGTGGTGCGTGGGCTGTTTGACCCGATTATTGAGCTGTATCGTCCCATTCCGCCGTTGGCATATTTGCCACTGCTCGTCATTTGGTTTGGTATTGGTGAAGTCACCAAAGTGCTGCTGATTTATTTGGCGATTTTTGCACCGATTGTGATTGCTACAGCACAGGGAATGCAAGTGGCGCAGGGCAATCGTATCCGTGCGGTGCGCTCGCTTGGGGCAAATCGTATTGATATTTTGCGCTTTGTGATTTTGCCATCAGCATTGCCTGATATTTTGACAGGGATTCGCATTGGGCTTGGGGTGGGCTGGTCAACGCTTGTGGCGGCTGAATTGGTGGCGGCGCAACATGGGCTTGGTTTTATGGTGCAGTCAGCGGCGCAGTTTTTGGTGACTGATGTGGTGATTATGGGGATTTTGGTGATTGCCATCATTGCCATCAGCCTTGAGATTGCCTTGCGTATTTTACAAAAGCGACTGGTGCCTTGGCAGGGGCATGAATAGAGGGTTAAAATTATTAAGAAAGGTATTGTAATCTTTTTAATATAAGTTAATTTTTAGCGCACCCTAGATTAAGCTAGAGTGTATTGATAATGCCGCTAATGAGCTAGGGTGTGTTGATGTGTCACACGCCTTAAGAAAAAAATGCTGGATGCTAAAGCTTTAAATAGGCTTTTGGTGAAAAATAAGCCAGCTCTTGTCTTTTGTTGTTGATAATCTTGTTAATGGTATCATATTGACTTGCGCTTATCGCCTAAAAAAGCTGGCAACTTAGCTAAATTTTTCACTCAAATTGAACTATCAATACACCCTAGGTGGGTTTGTTTTTCTTAAGTAGTACAAGTACCGCGCCTGTGCCACCATCTTTTGTGGGAGCGGATACAAAGGCGAGTACTTCAGGCATTTGACGTAACCAGCCATTGACACAGGTTTTGATAAGAGCGTCATTGCCTTTGCCGTGAACAATTTTAACAACGGTTTCGCCTGCTTGAGTTGCCATGCGAATCAGAGTCAAAATGGCACTGCGCGCATCATCAATGCTGCTACCATGCAAATCTACCGCATCATACCAACGCAATTTGCCTTGTTTAAGTTGCTCAAAAACCTTGGTTTGTAAGGTGGTGCTTTTGTAGCTTAAAAACGCTTCGCTTGCCACAGGGTTTAGGAGTGCTTGCATATCTGACAGAGCAGTCGTTGGCGTGCTATCTGTGCCTGTTGCGGCGGCGCGCTTAAAAACAGCGTTGGGGTCTTTTTGCGGGGTGGTGGCAACGGTTGGGGTGTGTTTTAGGGGTTTGACACCGCTCATTGCCTGCATAAACAGTACCTTATCTTCGTCCACATACTCAGCGCCCAAGCGCTGAACTTCGCGTTGAATGTGTTTTTGGTTGGGCAAAGGGGTGCTGTCGGGTTTGTTATCAGTAGGGGGTGATGCGTCAGTTTTTTTGGTAGCACTTTTTAGGCGTGCCAACTCATCTTTTGAAAATAGGTCTTTAAAAGAAGTCATGGTGAAGCCTTTGGGTGGTTGGCATGGGTGCAACAGTGCGCCCATGTTTGGCAGGTGAGATTAGGGCGTGTTGATATGTCACACGCCTTAAAAAATATTGGATATTAAATAATGAGCATACTTTTGGTGAAAAATAAGCCAACTCTTGTCTTTTGTTGTTGATAATCTTAATGGTATTATCTTGATAAGATTGTCGCCCAAAAAGGTTGGCGACTTAGCTAAATTTTTCACTCAAATTGAGCTATCAACACGTCCTAGCGATGAGGTAGGTGCGTTTTGACTGTATTGGCAAATTCGCGCAACGTAGCAACGGTTGAATCCCAATCCAAACAACCATCGGTGACAGATTTGCCATATTCTAGCTGGCTTAAATCCGAAGGAATGTCTTGGCGACCGCCTTTTAGATGGCTTTCAATCATCAAGCCAATGATGGATTTGTTGCCATCAACAATTTGTCCTGCAATATTTTTGATGACCATCGGCTGCAAATAAGGGTCTTTACCGCTGTTGGCATGGCTGGCATCCACCATAATTTTGCCATTGGTTTTGCCTTTGGCAAGTTCATTTTCGGCAGCTTTGACAGCAGTGGCATCATAATTAGGCTGATTATTGCCACCACGTAGCACCACATGAGCATAAGGATTGCCACGAGATTTGATGATAGACACCTGTCCATCTGAAGACAATCCCAAAAAGCTATGTCCTGATTTGACCGCTTGCATGGCATTGACAGCAACTGTCATACCGCCATCAGTGCCATTTTTGAAGCCAACAGGGCAGGATAGCCCTGAACTCATTTCGCGGTGAGTTTGGCTTTCGGTGGTGCGCGCCCCAATGGCTGACCAGCTGATTAAATCTTGCATATATTGGGGGGTGTTAGGGTCTAGTGCTTCAGTAGCACAAGGCAATCCTTTTTCGTTGAGCTCTAGCAATAACTGGCGTGCCATACGCAGCCCCTTATTGATGTCAAAGCTATCATTCATATCAGGGTCATTAATGAGTCCTTTCCAGCCTGTAGTGGTGCGCGGCTTTTCAAAATAAACGCGCATGACAATCAATAATGTGTCTTTTAACTCCTCCGCCAACTCTTTTAGGCGGTCAGCGTATTCATGAGCGGCAGTCACATCATGAATAGAGCAGGGTCCAACCACCACAAGAATGCGCTTGTCTTTGCCATCTAGGATATTTTGAATGTCTTTGCGCCCCTTTAAGACGGTGTCGTGTGCTTTTTGGGTTAAAGGAAAATCGCTTTTTAGGGCATTGGGGGTGACTAGGGGGATAAATTGTTCAATATTCACGTCATCAATATCGGGATTGTGTGTTAGGGTCATAAGCTGGCTCTTAGTAAATTGTGGCAAGCGCCTATCATCAATTGTGGGTGTTGCCAATTAAAAATCAAAGTCACCATTATGGCATAATTGTCAGTTTTGACAAGTGAAAAATGTTAATACTGACTATAAATTATGGTATAAGATTGCCAGTGTGTATGTATGATGAAAAGCAAATAAAAATATGCTATGATTGCACCAATTTTTTTTGACCAAATGAAACCCTTGTGTTATGAGCATCTCTACTTATCAAGACATTTTAGCCATTGTTGCTAATGATTTTGCCATTATGGATAAGCAAGTTTTTGGCAGTCTTAATTCCAAAGTACAACTAATTATGAAAGTATCAGAACACGTCATCAATGCAGGGGGTAAGCGTATGCGCCCTTTGATGACGCTGCTAGTGTCGCGCCTGCTACATGATGCACCTGATACGCGTGCGATGGAGCTTGCGGCAATCACCGAAATGCTACATACCGCAACCTTGGTGCATGATGATGTGATTGATGAGTCAGGGCTACGCCGTGGACGACCAACCGCCAATGCCCTTTGGAATAATGCCACAGCAGTATTGGTAGGGGATTATTTAATTGCGCGTTCATTTAATTTGTTGGTAGGGTTTAATGATATGGCGCTACTTAAGCTGTTTAGTGATGGCACTTGCGATATTGCTGAAGGAGAGGTGTTGCAGCTACAGCACCAACACAATATAGAAACAAATGAAAGCGATTATCTAAAAATCATTGACGGCAAAACCTCACGTTTATTTATGATGGCGACCGTTGGCGCAGCTTTATTACATGGCAAACATCAAGACAAAGAGCTACTTGCTGCCTTGTCAGAATTTGGACAGCATTTTGGTAATGCGTTTCAAATGATAGATGATGTGCTAGATTTTATGGGTGATAGCAGTGTGATGGGCAAAAACTTGGGTGATGACTTGGCAGAAGGCAAGCCAACACTGCCCATTATCAAGACTTTGGAGCTATTAAAATCAAGTAATGCTGTTTGGTATGAGAAATTGCGTTTGGCGGTACAAACAGGCAAAACTGATAATGCTGATGAATTAATTGAATTGGTAAAAACATCGGGTGCGTTGGCGTATTGCAAAAAAAGAGCATTGGAAGAAACCGCTTTGGCGCAAAATGCCTTAGATAAGCTGCCTAATAACCGTTATCGTGAAGGCTTGTATGCGCTGACGCAATTGGCAAGTAGCCGCTTGGTTTAGGCTTAATAACGATATCAGGGTTTAATCAATCAGTTGGGTGTAGTGCCTTGTTTGCTACATATGTCACAAACGTTAATTACCTACATTAATTCCTAGGAGTACCTTCTAATGAAAAAAATTCTTATTATTGCAGCGGTCGCAGTAGCAGTGTCAGGGTGCAACAGCATCAAAAGTGCCAACCCATTTAAAAAAGAGCAAAAAGTAGGCATGGCAAACCCTGCCAGTGAGTTTTGTATAAAGCAAGGTGGTCAGCTTGAACCCAAAAAAAGCGCCGATGGTGGTGCGTATGCACTATGCCACTTACCCAATGGTCAAGTGATAGAGGAGTGGGCGTATTTTCGTCAGCATCATACTCAAGACTAACACCTATCACCTATTGACAAAAGTGGGGCTGCTAAAAAAACTAAAAAGCCCATCTTCAAAAAATTGCCCATCAAATGGGCGTTTTTTTTGTGATACAACCTAAAATCATAACACTTTATGATGAATATGACCTGCTTAAAATTGTAAGTAGGTATGTATTTTTATAAATTTTAATAAGTTTTTATAAATTTATAATATTTTATTTTTTATAATTAAAGCATAATTTGCTTAGATAAGCATTATTTTTCTTAAAATTGATGATTATTTTTGGTCATTACATCATTTTTTGTGATACATTTTTATTTGTCATTTATTTAATAAATGATGAACATAGGGGTTGTTTATTGGATTTATTAAATAGCCTAAGGTATTCTGTGGGCAAGTCGGGAAATACCCAGCTTAAGAAAGTTAGCGTAAATATCTCATGGCTGACCTATCAGCATAGCATCGTCGCAAGGAGTTATCATGACTTATCAATCAGCTTTAGAACACGTTCGTAATGTAAAAAACAAACTGGGTGGCACTTGGGACGCCATTCGCCCAGAAGATGCCGCTCGTATGATTGTACAAAACCGTTTCAAAACAGGTCTTGACATCGCCAAATACACCGCCGCCATCATGCGTCGTGATATGGCAGAATATGACGCTGATCACAGCAAATACACCCAATCACTTGGCTGCTGGCATGGCTTTATCGCTCAGCAAAAAATGATTGCCAACAAAAAATACTT
>JBHBMT010000074.1:0-3194 GCA_041773075.1 Moraxella sp. | reverse complement strand
TTAACCAATGCTCATCCACGATGTCCGCCCAAAAAGACAGACTATCTGCTTATTTAAATACCCAAAGCTCATCAGAGCAAGCGCTGTCAGAGGATGCGCTTGAGGAAACGCCAGCATGGCTAGTGGCGCATTATCAGGCGCTAGAAGAGGCATTGCGCTATTTGTGGCAGGAATTGTTTGCAGGGGTGTATCAAAAACGCTTGCAGTTGGAGCAACGTTTTTGGCAGGTATTACAAAATGCACCCAATGATGGCGTATCAAGCCAGATTGATAAAGTGCTGCCTAAGTGCTTGTATTTGTTTACGGTGCAGCAGTTGCCACCAATGGAGTTGGAGTTTTTAAAGCGATTAAGTCTTTATGTGGATGTGGTGCTTTTGCATTTTAATCCCTCAAAGATGTTTTGGGCGGACATCGTGGATGAGCATTGGTTAAGAACGCAGCGCATTATTCGCCCTGAAGCGGTGTATCTAAAAGAGCATGGACATGGGCTTTTGTCTCGCTTGGGCAAAGAGTCTCGTGAAGTTTTTGCGATGCTGGCAACCTTGTCAGGAGGTGAAGACGAGGCGGGGTTTTCGGTGATTTGGGAGGATCGGTTTGTGCAGTTTGCCACCGCCCAAGCAGGCGCCAAACCAACGCTACTTGCCCAACTCAAACAAGACATTTTGACCTTGCAGGATACGGATGCCAAATTGACCATTAGTCAAGAGGCGATTTTGGCATTGACGGATAAATATTATCAGTCGGGTGAATGGCAGTTATCCTTGACAGATGATAGCCTTGCAATCCATAGTTGCCATAGTCTAAAACGCCAGCTAGAAGTGGCGCGCTTATTGATTGGACGTTGGCTTAATGAACCAAATGAAGATGGCAGTACACGCAGATTGTCTGATATTGCCATTATGCTGCCTGATGTACAAAAAGACCATAAGCTGATTGCTACAGTCTTTGGCAAGGGAGTGGGTTTGGACGGCTTGAGTTTGCCTGCTCGTATCACAGGGATAGCAGATGAATCGGTCAGCAAGCTTTGGCAGGCAATGATAGGTTTTTATCAATTGACGGCGGGGCGATGTTATGCTCAAGAAGTTTATGACTGGCTAATGTTGCCGCCTTTGTACACCAGTTTTGGGTTGGATGAGGAGGGTGCAAAGCGTGCGTGTGACTTGCTGGAGAGAGCGGGGTTTGTGCGTGGGTTTGATGCTGACCATCTCAAAAAAGACTTGGCAGTAGAAGACTGGGACTACCGCTACAGTTTGGCATTTGCGCTAGATAGATTGGTGGCAGGACTGCTGATAGAATCACCATCTACTAGGCTGTTTTATCCTTTTTCATGGCAATTGGAAGAGGCGCAAGGCTTGGTGGTAGCTGAACAGACGTTGGGAGTGCAAGGCATTTCTGCAGAAGATGCGCCAATCATTGAGGCGCTATGTCATTTGTATGAGGCACTAGACGCCAATAAAGAGGCGTATTACAAGACCAATACAGTGCTGGCATGGCTTGAGCATATTGAAAGTACGCTGATTGATCGCTATTTTTTTGCACTCAAGCAAACAGATGCCATGCGCAGTATTTTTACTGCCAAAAATGCCATGAAAGCCAGCATTCTTGCCAATTATCATTATGAGCGTTTTGGTGAAGATACCATGACGCACACTATGATGGCAATGCCTCTACAGTTTGTTCTAGAGTCGCTACAAGGTGCGGTGGAATCACAACAAATCAGTGCCGAACCCACCGAAGTGATTACCTTTGGGCGATTTGGGGCATTAAGGGGGATTGATTTTGGATTGATTATTATGATGGATATGAATCTGTCCTCCTTTCCTCGTTCGCAGACGCACAGCCGCTTGGACTTAATGAAGGCAGGAGTTGCTCGCCGTGGCGATAGGCGCAGTGAGGATGATGATAATGGTGCATTTTTGGAGGCGTTGTTGTCTGCTAGGCAGGCGTGTTGGATTTTTTATACAGGACAAAGTGTCAGCGGTGAGGTAAAACCGTTGCCTGCCAGTCCAGTCAGTGAGCTTGTGCAGTTTTTAAAAAATGTGCGCTTTAGTGAAATGCCGTTTGCTCAATCAGGCAATCCTGTCTATGAGCATTTACCAACCTTGATAGAGCGATGGCTGATTCATGAGCACGCCGCCTTGCCATTTCATCAGAGCGTCTTTGAGATGACAAAAAACAATGACATACAGTCTTTGCCTTTGTTTTTGACAGAGGCATTGTGGCATAGTCAAAAGCGCTGGCAACAGCTGCGACCGCCTGCACCTATTTGGCAGGCAGTGTATCAGCAGATGCAAACGATGCATTCTGATACTAGACAACGTCAGGCGGTGGTGAGCCTACCCAACAAAAAACAGCGACAGGCACAACTAAAGCTTTTACAACACCCAGAAGCGCTGCTGGCTAAATGGCATTATCAGCAGTTGTCAGAGGTGTTTACGACAGGTTTAAGTGCAACACAGTTGGCGTATGCACTGCGTAATTTAGCAAGATATTATCTGTCTGATAAGCTTGCTGTTACCCAGCTTGGAGAGCTGGCATCTGCCGATGAAGCCTTGGGATTGGATGGCTTGAGCAATTACCAAGTCAGCCAACGATTGCTAGACGATGAGGTGCAGGCGCTTTGGGCGTATGATGACATTTTGCCAGCAGGAGTGGCGCGTACGGTCAGTTTGGCACAGTTGCAAGAAAATACGAAAGCGCTACAGGCACATTTTGAAAAGGTGATGGTGCATTATGCACTTGATAACTCATTATGGTGTGCTGTAACAGAGCAAGGACAATGCTATGTAGAGGGCGTGGTGCTTACCACAAAATACCCAAAAAACAAACAAGCCATCTGGACGACCATTCAGGCATCTCGTGCAAGCATTGCGCGTGTGTTTTTGGCGTACATTCACCATTTGTGTTGGCAAGTAGTGGGCGAGTTTGTTGGGGCGGAGGATGATGCTAAGCGCGGTGTATTTGGGGCGATAGGTAGCAGTGTGTGGCAGTTTGGTCGCCCCTTGAGTGATGAGATGAATATCAAAACACAAAAATTTACCTTGACAGGGGGGTGCTTTGGGTTTGCGCCGATGCCAAGTCAGGTTGCCAAGCGTGTACTGACACAGTTTTTGTATTTGCTTGCATTGGCAAAACATGAGCCAGTTGCACTTACTATCAGCAATGCGCTAGTGTATTTGGCATATTACCCTGAG
>JBHBMT010000073.1:0-11831 GCA_041773075.1 Moraxella sp. | reverse complement strand
GTTTAATACCAAAAGAGTTGGCTGTGCTATGGTAACTATGTCCTGTTAAATAATGTTGAATGACGGACAGTTTAAAGTCCATTGTGTATTTGGTCATAAAAACACCCCAAAGGTTGTCTAACTTTTGGGGTGCGGTTCAAAACTGTGCTTTTTTTTGGTATTATGACAGCTTAATTTTGTCTTTTAATAAAAATTCCATCAAAGCTTTTTGGGCATGTAGACGGTTTTCGCCCTCATCCCACACCACCGAGCGCGGATCATCTAGCATATTATGACTAATCTCCTCACCCCGATGGGCAGGTAAGCAGTGCATGAACAAGGCATCAGGTTCGGCTTTGTCCATCATTGCAGGACTGACTTGATAGCGTGCAAAGCGTCTGGCGCGCGTGGCTTGCTCCCCTTCTTGACCCATACTTGCCCATACATCCGTTGCCACAAGGTGTGAGCCTTTGACCGCCTCTAAGGGGTCTTCAATGTAGCTAACACAGTGCTTATATTCTTTCATCAGATGGGGATTTGGCTCAAACCCATAAGGCGCGGTGACATTAAGATGAAAACCCAATTGATGTGCTGCTAGAATATAAGAGGCACACATATTATTGCCATCACCCACCCAAGTCACCGTTTTGCCTGCAATGTCGCCGCGATGCTCATAAAAGGTCTGCATATCTGATAACAGCTGACAAGGATGAAAATCATCTGTCAATGCATTAATCACAGGCACCGAGGAGTATTCAGCAAAACGCACAAGCTTACTATGCTCAAAGGTGCGAATCATAATAATATCCACCATGCTAGAAATGATGCGTGCCGAATCCTCAATAGGCTCACCACGTCCAAGCTGAGTATCTTTGGGTGATAAAAAAATAGCATGCCCCCCAAACTGCCCCATACCTGCCTCAAACGACACACGCGTGCGTGTGCTTGATTTCTCAAAAATCATACCCAAAGTGCGCCCAACAAAAGGTCTGTAAATCTCCCCTGCGTGCTGCATTTTACGAAGTTCACTACCGCGGCGAATGATGGCTCTGATTTCATCAGGGGTTAAGTCTAACAAATTAAGCAAGTGACGAGGCTGACTGGGCATATATTATCCTTGTTGTTTAAATACAAAAGCCAGTATAACAAAGCTTTTTTTGAAGTACAATCTTTTGCACGTCTGCTTTAAAAGCAATCAAATGGCGGCAATTCTTGTTGGGCGTGTGGTAAGGCGGCATAATAACTCATAACCTATTGTATGAGCACAGGCTGCGATTTCATCCACACTAGGTGCGCAATCAAAACGTTCTGCATCCCCCCAAAAAATCACAGAAGCGCCCACACCAACATCACTAGGTAGCTTATCAATATCAATGGCAATCATATCCATCGCCACACGCCCAACAATAGGCGCTCGCCATAGCACTCCTTCATGAACTACGCCCACCCATGCATTTTCCACTACTCTAGGATAACCATCGCCATAGCCCAAGCTAACAATGGCAATGCATTGAGAATGTGTTGTCGCCCACAGTGTGCCATATCCCACACCCTCTTGAGCCTTTAGAGCGTGTATGACCATAATCTGTGCTGATAAGGTCATGGCAGGCTTTAGCGACAGCTCTTTGGCAGTATATTCAATTGGGCTGCTGCCATACATGGCTATGCCTGAACGAACCCAATCATAATGCGCATGCTTAAAATTCAGTATCCCTGCCGAATTACACAATGAGGCGTGTATTTTGTCGCCAAATTGATGTTTTAATTGGGTGTACACTTCATCAAAAGCGCTAATTTGCTTAGCATTCATAGGGTGGTTTTTGTCATCGGCGCAAGCAAAATGACTGGTTAGTATCAGCATAAATCCCGCATCAATCAAGCGCTTAGCCGCAACCAAGACTGCTTGCTTGTCAAAGCCTAGACGGTTCATACCTGTATTGTATTTTAGCCATACGGTATTGGTTGGGTTGTTGGCATCTGGTGGAGCATTGCACGCCCACTCTAGCTGCGCCTGACAGTGGATAAGCGCTTGCATCTGTCTATCGCACGCCATCTGCCATTCCAGCTCATCAAACACCCCTTCTATCAGCACCACAACTTTTGACATCCGTTCTTGCTTAAGCACCTCTTGTGCTTGTAGTGCCTCTGTCATGGTTGCCACCCCTAGTGCATCAGCCTCACTCAAGGCAGGAATCACTGCTTCCACCCCATGACCATAGGCATTGGCTTTTATCATTGCCAAAAACCGACTCTTAGGGGCAAGATTTTTTAGCACCTTGACATTGTGTTTAATGCTATTTTGATGAATCGTAATGCTGGCTGTGCGCATAGATAGGCTCTTAAGTGGCGTATAAAAGATGTGTGAAAGTTATTCTTCGTCAGGCATTTCATAACTGTCAGGAACGGCATAAGTTAGATTGCTAAAGCGTGTAAATTGCCCCTCAAAGGCAAGTACCACTGTGCCAATAGGACCATTGCGGTTTTTGCCGATGATGATTTCTGCCAAGCCTTTATTATCAGCGCGCTCTTTGTTATAGACCTCATCACGATAAATAAACAAAATCAAATCCGCATCTTGCTCAATAGAACCAGATTCACGCAAATCCGATGCCATAGGACGCTTGTTAGGGCGCTGCTCTGGACCGCGACTTAGCTGCGATAAGGCAATGACAGGGCAATTCATCTCTCTTGCCAACGCCTTTAAGCTGCGGCTGATTTCGCCAATCTCTAGCACACGATTGTTCTCCATTCCTGGTACGCGCATCAGCTGCAGATAGTCCACCACAATCAAGCCTAGACCTGTCTCTGGGTTGTCTTTGGCAATCTTTCGGCATACACTGCGCACCTCTGAAGGGGGTAAATTGTTGCGATCATCAATATAAAGCTTGGTATTCATCATATGGGTGACGCCATTATTAAAGCGCGCCCATTCATCAGGGGTCATTTGCCCTGACCGTAGATTACCCTGATTAATACTACCCCACGCCGACAACAAGCGCATCATGATGGCTTCTGCGCTCATTTCCATAGAAAAAACCACCACAGGCAATTGCTGCTGTAGCACGCTTTGCGCCAAATTAATTGCAAAGCTCGTCTTACCCATAGCAGGTCGGGCTGCCAGCACAATCAAATCCCCATTTTGCAGCCCTTGGGTTTTGTTATTTAGCTCCTCAAAGCTGGTATCCAGACCAAGAAGCGCACCGATTTCACGTGCTTGTAGGGCTTGCAATTGATCCACCACAGATTGAACAACGGCATACCCCTCTTTAAGCCCCTGCTGCCCCTGACGATGATTCAAAGATTCATTAATAGCAAAAATCTGTGCTTCAGCACTATCTAATATGTCACTTAAGCTTTGTTTTTTGGGATGGTATGCCATAGACAGCATATTGTTAGCAGCGTCAATCAGCTTGCGATAAGTTGCCAACTCCTTGACTTTTTCGGCATAAGCTGCAAGATTAAACAAGGTGCCTGTACTCTGCTCGATCTGCATCAGATAGCTTTCACCCCCCGCCAAAGCCAATAAGTCTTGTCTTGCCAAGGCATCATGTACAGACAATACATCGTAAGGATGATTAACACTAGCCAAATGAGCAATACAGCGGAAAATATGGCGATGGCGCTCACCATAAAAATCTTCTGCCACCACAGTGCTTGACACCAAATCATATGCTTCTTCAATGTTCATTAAAGCTGCCAACAATGCCTGCTCTATGGCAATATTATGAGGCTTTTCTTTTGCTATATCGCTAGGGCTGATGGCGACAGTGCCAGCATCAGGCTTTGGTGTACTCATGGTCAATCTCATGCTAAAATAGCTCCCAATTTTATCAAACTTTTTAAAAAAAATCCATGATTTTGCATTGGAAAATTGACCATGCCTAACCAAAAAAATACAAGTTTTATCAAGAACTTAGAAAATAAATCAGCCCACAAGCCCCTACTTATCACCACAGGAGAACCCTCGGGCATTGGTATGGATATTGTGCTAGATATTTATGCCAATCATGCTTGTGAAGATGCGTTTTTTCCTTATTTTGTAATTACCGCGTGCCTAACCTCGCTTAAGCTGCGCGCATCACAATTAATGCACGCAGGCGTGTTAAAAAAACTACCTAATTTTATTCAATTATCTGCACAATCCATTAAGTCTAATGATTTATACCAGCACTCTTTGGCAGAAGGGCTGATGGTGATTGACACTCCTGTGGCGCACCCTGTAGTGGCAGGGCAATTAACGCCCATCAACGCCCCTATGGTAGAACAACAACTCTCAATAGCGCACCAGCTCGCCCATCAAGGATGGGTCTCTGCCATTGTCACCGCACCGATTGCCAAATCAGTGATGATAGAAGGAGGTATTGGCTTATCTGACGGTAGTTTATTTAGTGGGCATACAGAGTATTTTATGCAAAAATGCAATCTGGATAAAGTGGTGATGATGCTTGCTAATCAGACCATGAAAGTAGCACTGGTGACCACCCACCTACCCCTAAAAGAGGTGCCCAATGCCATTACCGCCAGCGCCCTCACAGATACCATACAAATTACCCATCAGGCGCTTAGTACACAGTTTGGCATCAAAAACCCCTGCTTACTGGTATGTGGGCTTAATCCCCATGCTGGCGAAAATGGGCATCTAGGCACAGAAGAGCAAGATATTATCAATCCCACCTTAAAAGTTCTACAAGAACAAGGCATCAATACCTCATTGGCACTGCCTGCAGACACCTTGTTTACCCGCCCTTATCTTGAACTTGCTGATGCGGTGATTGCCATGTATCACGACCAAGGACTTGCCCCCCTAAAATCACACGGTTTTGGTGAAACAGTCAATATTACCTTGGGATTGCCTTATATACGCACCTCTGTAGATCATGGAACAGCGCTTGATTTAGCAGGGTCGGGCAAAGCCAATAGTAGTAGCCTAAAGCACGCCATTTTATTGGCTTGGCAAATGAGCAACAAAGCCAAACAACCTGCATAACAAAGCCGTAGCGCTTGAAAATTGATGGTGATTTATTTTATAAGTCGTTATAATATCTTTGATGACTTTATGATTAGATAGGTTTTATGAGTACCATTATTCCAAAAACACCCCAAACAGCTCGCCATCAACCTCGCAAGCGCTTTGGACAAAATTTTTTGCATGACACCAGTATCATTGCCCAAATTGTACAAAGCATTCACCTAAAAAGACAAGACAATCTTTTGGAAATAGGACCAGGGCTTGGTGCGCTAACCGAGCCTTTGTTGGCGTGTGTTGATGGCATGACAGTCATTGAGCTTGACCGTGATTTGGCAAACCAACTCAAAATCAACATCGGAGCAAACAGCCACCCTGATTTTACCATTATTAATAACAATGCATTGACAGTGGATTTGCGCGCATTAGCCAACACCATCAACAAGGGTAAGTTTAGAGTGGTGGGCAATTTACCCTATAACATTTCCACCCCCATTTTATTTCATTTGCTTGATTTTAGCGATGTGATTGATGATATGCATTTTATGCTACAAAAAGAGGTGGTGGAACGCATTACTGCAGATGTTGGTAGTAAAGAGTATGGCAGACTGTCGGTCATGATGCAGTATCATTGCGCTTGTGATTATTTATTGACCGTGCCTAAGGGAGCGTTTAATCCGCCACCTAAAGTAACCAGCGCTGTCTTTCGCCTAACCCCTTATAGCATAAAGCCTACCATTGCTCACGATGAGAGATTGTTTGCGCTGATTGTCCGCGAAACATTTAATCATCGCCGCAAAACATTACGCGCCATTTTCAAAGCCTCAACCCTACTCCCCACCCTAAGTGAAGAGGACTTTGAGGCTGTTGATATTTCTGCTCAAGCACGCCCTGAAACACTTAGCGTTGCAAAGTTTGTTCTGCTAAGCAATTATGTTTTAAAAAAATTTGGCGCAACAGTTTAATATTTTAATACCTTCAACAATCCCTTGTTCAATAACCTCTTGATAGTTATGCCAACCCATTCAACTACCTATAGATATCAATATATTATTGGTGATTTACAAGGCTGTTATGCCTCTTTTTTGAAGCTATTGGCGCATATTGGCTTTGACGACACAAAAGACAAACTATGGCTATGTGGCGATATTGTTGCGCGTGGTGAGGATTCTTTGGCAACACTGCGTTATGTCAAAGCCTTAGCTGACAAAGGCGCTTTGTCCACCGTACTTGGCAATCATGACATCACCTTGATTGCAACTTGGCTTGGGGTTTTGCCCATCAAACCCAAAGACAAAACAGCACCAATCTTTGAAGCGCCAGAATGTGATGAGCTCATGAATTGGCTTCGCAAGCAGCCTTTGTTGTTGCGCCCGAATGATGAATGCGTTGTTGTACACGCAGGCATTCCACCCAACTGGTCAATCAAACAAGCGCGCCGTTATGCCAAAGAAGTGCAGGTACAGTTTTCAGGCAGTCGCAAACAGCTTAAGCGCCTACTCCCACACCTATATAGCAAAGACAGTGAGCCGTGGCACGAAAAATTAAATGGTTACACTCGTTTACGTCTGATTACCAATTATTTTACTCGTATGCGCCTATGCGACAAACAAGGTACGCTAGAATTTGGCTTTAAAGCAGGGCTCACCGATGCCATGCCAACAGGGTTTCGCCCATGGTTTGAGTGGCAGGTGTCTCGCCGTCAGCGTATATTTTTTGGTCATTGGGCAGCACTACAAGCCAAAGTGGATTTGCCGTCTGCGCGCGCTTTAGATGGTGGGTGTGTTTGGGGTGGACATTTGGTTGCGTATCGCTTGGAGGATGATAAGGTGTTTTTTGTTTGAATGATGATTTCATGCTTTTAAATAATGGCATTAAGGCATTCTGACATTTTGTATTTACAATGAGTGTGATGAAGTATCAGGATGTCCTAAGCCTCACCTTAAAAACCACCAAAAACGCCATCGGTATCTACCAATGGCGTTTATCAACTCAACTTACTGATGGTTCAGGGTCAACACGAGTAATGGTAAATCCTGTTATCCCAAATATCAGAGTTAATAACAAACTTAACCAACAAAAGAACGCATAAGGCACATAAGAGACAACCGACATCTCAAAAATACCTGCCAAAAATACGCCATACACCCCCCAAGGTACCAAAGGATTGATGACCGTACCTGCATCTTCAATGGTGCGTGACAAATTTTTTGGGTGCAATCCTAAGCGCTTGTACTCTGACAAAAACGCATTACCTGACAAAAGCAAGCTTAAATATTGCTCACCTACCAAAAAGTTAATGCCAAATGACGTTGCTGCTGCAGCAACCACGCCACGACTAGCGCGCGTCAAGAGATGACGAGCACCATCTAGTAGCGCTGGCAAAATTCCCAAAGCGTGCAATAGTCCGCCCAAAGACAATGCCAAAATTACCAAAATTTGACTAAAAAACATACTTTCTAGTCCACCGCGAGAAACAATACGCGCCACCGCTCCCAAATCCAAGTCTTCAGCAGGCTTATATCCACCAAAAAACCAGCCCGCCAACTCATTTAAGCTTGGGCTGCTATGCATATAAGTCACCACCAATGCCACTACAATTGTCGCAGCAATGGTATAAATGGCGTTTACACGTAGCATTGCCAAGGCAATTAGGATAACAAAAGGAATCAGCGTATATCCATGTACCAAGCCGCTGCTGGTAAGCTGTGCTTGTAGTGTTGCCACGTCATTTAGATTGGCATCGCTACTGCCTCCTGATAGCACCCAAAACATTATGGCAGTAATCACCCAAGCAGGTACCGTGGTATACATCATGTTTTTGATATGTTCAAACAAATCTACACCCACAATAGAAGCGGCGATACTGGTGGTATCTGACAATGGCGACATTTTGTCACCAAATAATGCGCCTGATACCACCGCTCCTGCCACAATCGCAGGATTAGCGCCAAACGCTGTTGTCATACCCAAAAATGCCACACCGACAGTTGCGCAAGTGGTAAATCCACTACCCAAAGCAATACCAACTACCGATGACAAAATAAAGGCAGATAAATAAAATGCCTCAGGGGATAAGACATTAAAACCATAATAAATTAAGGTTGGAATAGTGCCTGCCATCATCAAGGCTGATACCAACAGCCCAATAAATGAAAACAGATAAATCGCACCCATACCTGTAGAAACACCCTCAATCATCCGACTTTGCATGCTATCAAACTTCAGTCCTTTAACAAGACCTAGTATCAATAAGCCCATAATCACCAACAACAATGATAAATGTGGCACAAAGCCCCATGCAATCATTGTCACGCCCAAAGTGGCAATCACCAAAACGGCATAAATCAGTGCTTCTATTGGAGAAATATTTAACAAACTATCTTTCATATTACCTATCCTTATTCATTATCCTTATTACCATCCTTTTTCAACCAACTTCCTGTTGATTTTTGACGGCTAAAGACAATCAAACAGTCCACTTAATAAGATAGACTGTTTGGTCAAATGCATCAATATTTATACTTCCAATGCCCCACGGCGGATTTGGTCGCGCTCCAAACTCTCAAATAATGCCTTAAAGTTACCCTCACCAAAGCCCTCACGATAATCGCCTTTGCGTTGGATAAATTCAAAAAATACAGGTCCTAGCGCCGTTTCTGAAAAAATTTGCAAAAGTAAGCGTGGGTGTCCGCCTTCGGTCGTGCCATCTAGCAAAATACCGCGCGCTTTTAGCGCCTCTACATCTTCACCATGATTGGGCAGACGCTCATCAATCATTTCATAATACGCATCATTAGGTGCAGTCATCAAAGGAATGCCTGCTGCGCGTAGCTTGTCAATTGCACCAAGCAAATCGTCTGTAGACAGTGCAATGTGTTGAATGCCCTCGCCACCAAACTGCATCAAATACTCTTCAATCTGACCGCCCCCTTGCTTGGCTTCTTCATTGAGAGGAATGCGAATCAAGCCATCAGGTGCTGTCATCGCACGGCTGGTCAATCCTGTATATTCACCTTTGATATCAAAATAGCGAATCTCTTGGAAATTAAACAATTTTTCATAAAATGATGCCCAATAATCCATACGTCCACGATAGACATTATGTGTCAAATGGTCAATTAGCTCAAAGCCATAGCCTTTAGGATGCAATTCCACCCCTTCAATAAATTCAAAATCAATATCATAGATAGACTTACCCTCTTCAAAACGGTCAATCAGATACAAAGGCGCACCACCAATGCCTTTAATCGCTGGCAATCTAAGTTCCATCACCGAGGTTGAAATATGCACAGGTTGCGCCCCAAGCTCAAGCGCACGATTGTAAGCATATTGCGCATCACGCACACGAAACGCCATACCACAAGCTGACGGACCATGCTCATTGGCAAAATACATGGCTTCTGATTTAGGCTCACGATTGACAATAAAATTGATACGACCTTGGCGATACAACAACACATCTTTTGAGCGGTGTTTTGCCACCAAAGTAAATCCCATGTTTTCAAATAATGGCTCAAGCACATTAGGGGTTGGGCTTGCAAATTCCACAAATTCAAATCCACACAATCCCATCGGGTTTTCAAATAAATCTGCCATGATCACTCCTAGTAAAATAATTCATCACAAAAAGTCAGGCTATTATTGCCAATCTTTTGCGCTTATCATAAAATACCCTCAATCAATTCACAAATAGTTTTTTTTGTTTATTTATTGGAAAATACAATGAGTGTCAGTTTAAGACAGCTCAAAGCCTTTGTTGCTATTGCCCATTGCAAAAGCTTTACCAAAGCCGCTGATGAGCTACATCTAACTCAATCTTCTTTAAGTGGCTTAATTAAAGAGATGGAAAAACAAATTGATGTTAAATTATTTGAGCGTACCACCCGCCAAATTCATCTATCAGAAGCAGGAGAGCGCTTATTGCCTCATGCTGTACGCGTTTTAGGCGAAATGCGTTTATTGGACAACGAAATAGACAGCCTAAAAGACTTTCATCAAGGCAAGGTGCGCCTAGCGGTATCACAACAGCTAGCCGCCTCTGCCATTCCTGAATTAATTTACCGATTTCGCCATGCCCATCCTAATGTTCAAGTAACCCTGTTAGATTGCCCTGTAGAAAAAGTCATCAGCAGTGTTCAGCTCTTGGAGGCTGATCTTGGCATTGGTCCTGACTATCCTTTTAGCAATGATTTGACTGCCAGCGAGTTGTTTTCCTCCCCTTTTTATTTGGTGGTACGTCCTGAACATCCATTGGCTCGCCGTTCACAAATTCAATGGCAAGAACTGGCTGATGCTGGTGATTTGGTCACGCTACAAGAGCCGTTTGCCAATCAAATTATGTCTGCCTTGCCAACACAGTTAAATGAACGTCTATTTCGTGCAGACTATGAGGTGAATTTTTTGTCCACAGCACTTGGCATGACAAAGATGGGGCTTGGTATGACGCTTGCACTCCCCTATTCCAAAACATGGGTAGATCAACATGGCTTGGTCATGATACCCCTAAAAGACCCTGTGATTCGTCTAAAATTTTTGCTATACATTCACAAACGTCGCTCTATCACCCCTGCGGTAGCGGCATTTAGGGATTTTTTGGTCAAACAGGCACCATTGTGGTCACCTAAGATTATATAACTCTTTCTTTGCCACCTAGGGCATTTCAATGCCATTGCCAAAATGCTCATTACTTTATTTGGGGCATTCTGACATTTCAAACACTCATTACAATTTAGCAATGATTTAAAAAAAAAACATAGCATTTTTGCACTACCTGTTTGTTAACAAGCAGGGCTAACTCTTGAGTTCCATCGTCAAATTGCTTGTTGATATTTCAATATCAACTTACGCAGTTTTTACTGAAACTTCTGCGATTTTTCTTAAATTTAATGGCAAATATAAACTATCAGGATACCCTAGTATTAGTAGCAAAAAAATGGATTATGTTAAATAAAAATCAATAAACACACTACACTTATCATAAAAAAGACAAATAACAGCATTTAATTTCATAATGGTACTTATATTTTGTTACGATTTATGGTTTAATAGGCACAATTTTGCAAGGGCATTATACATTTTTGATAGACTGCAATGATGCGCTCTTGCATTTTTTATTGATGTTTTACTCAACTTGAGAATTTATCATGACTACCCACATTCAAGCCCCTGATTTTGTTCGTCACAGCGCCCTAATTGACTGGGTTGCTAACATTGCCGCCCTAACCCGCCCTGCCAATATTGAGTGGTGTGACGGCTCCGATGAAGAAAATCAGCGCTTGATTGATTTAATGATTGCCAATGGTACCATGCAAAAATTAAATCAAGACAAGCACCCAGATTCTTATCTTGCCAACTCTGACCCTTCAGATGTTGCACGCGTTGAAGACCGTACCTTTATTTGCTCCAAAGAACAAATAGATGCAGGCGCAACCAATAACTGGCAAGCCCCCGAAGAAATGCGCGCCAAACTCAATGAGTTGTTTGATGGCTGTATGGCAGGTCGCACCATGTATGTTGTGCCTTTTAGTATGGGTCCTTTGGGTAGTCATATTGCTCACATTGGTATTGAAATCACAGACTCACCATATGTTGTTGTCAGTATGCGCAAAATGGCGCGTATGGGCAAAGCGGTTTATGATGTCTTGGGCACAGATGGTGAGTTTGTGCCTTGTGTACACTCGGTAGGTAAGCCTCTACTTGACGGCGAAAAAGACGTTGCATGGCCATGTAATGACGATAAATACATTGTTCATTTCCCTGAAACGCGTGAAATTTGGTCATATGGATCAGGCTACGGTGGCAATGCTTTGCTTGGCAAAAAATGCTTAGCTCTACGCATTGCCTCTGTCATGGGACGTGAACAAGGTTGGCTTGCTGAGCATAT
>JBHBMT010000072.1:0-5276 GCA_041773075.1 Moraxella sp. | reverse complement strand
CTTTGGTGTCTTTCCTGTAATATAAAACATTCTTTTATCTGGATCTATTGCCAATTGAGGAGCTTTTGCATCTGGATAAGCATAGACTGGATTAAAATCCGTACCCTGTATTGTTAACAAAAATGCATTAGATCTCTTTTTTGTTATTATTGGAAGAATTGTAAATTTATAAACAATGAAACCAATAATAAGAAAAAGAAAAAATCCTATTAATCCCATAATAATAACCTAAATTAAATAATAGTTTTATCAAGCAAACTGAAAATAAAAAATTTTCATGTTTTAAAATCTCAAGATTAATTAAATCTTGTTAGTTAATAGTACCGACGCCGACCGCCAGACGCAAACCATTTACCATTAACCTTTTCTAATATATGAGGCATTGTAAGCGCCATAGGCTCTTCTGAGTCAAAAACAATAGTGACAGCACATAAATATTTACCTTCTTTTTTTGATGGCTTACACTCTTTAACATCTATTGATTTTGTTGGTTGGTTGCGCTCATCGTACATTTCTTCAACAGCTTTTTCTACCTCGGAATTTGAAGGGCTGCCATCACTGCAAGCACTAAGAATAAAGCAAGATAATATTACAATAGGGGTTAAAAATTTCATAAAAATCCTTAATTAAATTAAAATATTGATGCTTTTTAAGGTACATTGATGATTTATATTTACAAGTTTAGCTGTGGCTCAAAAAACATGCTGAATTATTTTTTACAAAAAAATATTTTAGAAGATTTTTTAATACCAACCTTAGCCTTAAAAGTTTTCTTTAAAAATAGACTAGCATGCTTTTTAACCACCAACAAATTATCTAATACAAAAAATTAACTCATGGAAAAATTTATTGTACTTTGCTATAATATGAAAAAATTAATATGATTCCAACCCAATTTATTGGGTTTTTTAACCCACTACACTAGGTTTTTTATGGCACTTCATCAAACTATTCGTAAATTGCGTGAACTTCATCAATTAACACAAGAAGATATGGCAGAGCGTACTACTTTGTCCAAAAATGGTTATGCCAATATTGAAAGGGGTGAATGTACGCCTAGTATTGATAGTTTGGAGAAAATCGCTCATGTTTTTGGTATAAAGGTGGAAGAGTTGATTGCTTGGCAAGATGATAATTACCATATATCAGTGGTCAATGGATATGTCAGCCATTATGCTCAAAATAATTATTATGAAAACACACAAGATGTTGAGTTAAAATCAAAAGTTGAATTGCTTGAACAACAAGTTAATCATGAAAAAGAACTAAACAACAAAAAAGATGAAATTATTGTAGCTTTAAGAGATGAAATTAATCTTTTAAAAGAAATGAATGAATTATTAAAATCAAAAAAACATGAATAATCTATTGCTTTTTTATCCAAACAACCAATAACTAAAATTATTATTGACATAACTAAGACACCACGAATACTCATTAATTCAGCTACTATAGTGAGTTGTAGATTGGGATTCATAATAACCCAATCTACATTACTACTCAACTATCAAACAACCATCACCGCTTATTAAATCCTTTACTTTGTAAAAATGCCAAAATCTCAGGGCGAACAGGCTTGCCAAAGGTGGCTCGGATTTGAGCTGTCCAGTCCATGTCTATTTTGCGGGTGTTGTAATAGTCTTTGACCGTTTGGTTGTAAGTCGCCAATACATCATCATCGGCAGGCTTATAGCTGTCCACCGACACCAAAGTATCCAAAGGCAGACGTGGACGTTGCGACTGATTCATCGCTGCGTCCCAATCGGGGTGCCCTAGGCACAGACCAAACAGCGGCACGACATGGTCAGGCAGCTCAAGCAGCTCACTGGCTCGCTGAATGTCGTTACGCACGCTGCCGATATACACCCCGCCAAGCCCCAAGCTTTCGGCGGCAGCAAGCATATTTTGAGCCATCAAAGCAGCGTCAATTGAGCCGATAAGCGACACTTCCGTCCAATCAAGCTCAGCCTCTGGCACAAGCATTTTGTGGCGATGACCGTCCATACAAAACACCAAATATTCAGCACAGCTCTCCACATAATCATGCCCTAGGCGTTTGCCTTGGGCGATGAGTTCGTTGTATTTTTCTTCGGACAGGTTGTTGGAGATTTGGCGAAAGGCGGTACGCTTGGCAGGGTCAACAACACGCACCACGCTCACCGCCTGCAAAAAACTAGACGTGGACACTGCACGTCCGCACTCCAAAATGGTGCTTAGCATTTCATCAGAAATCGGCTCGCCTGTATAACGGCGAACAGAGCGGTGATTGAGCAGCGTTGCCACGCACGCTTGACTGTCTTGTACTTGATGATTTGAATTCATAACATTCCTTAAATTATAAAAGTAAACCGATGGCTTTGACTGGGACATTTTGACACTTGATAACACTAATTACTATCTGGCAATCATTTAGACATAAACTGGCGTTTTTGCCTTAAAAATAGCAAATACCAAATGTCAGAATACCCCAGTCAATCGTAGGGAAACTACAAAAAATCTGTTATAATCCCAACCATCGCAAATTTATTTAGATTGTAAAGAAAAGGACACACAATGTCAAAAAATTCTAAAAAACCACAAGGGCAAATCGCCAGCAACAAAAAAGCCCGCCACGATTATTTCATTGAAGACACTTATGAAGCTGGGCTTGAGCTGCTTGGTTGGGAGGTCAAAGCCATTCGTGCAGGCAAAATGCGAATTAGCGAAAGTTATGTAATTTTCAAAAACGGTGAAGCGTTTTTGTTTGGGGCAAGCATCACGCCGCTCATCACCAGTTCCACCCACGTCAATCCAGACAGCCTGCGTACTCGCAAACTGCTGTTGCACCGCCGTGAAATTGACAAATTATTTGGCATGGTCAATCAAAAAGGCTATGCGTGCGTGGCGTTGGCGTGCTACTGGAAGGGCAGTCGTGTCAAATGCGAAATCGCCCTTGCCAAAGGCAAAAAACTGCACGACAAACGAGCCACCCTAAAAGAGCGAGATTTTGCTCGTGACAAACAACGTGGCTTTAAAAATATGCACTAACCATCCTTATCAAAACCAAAAAATAACAAGGACGTTGTATGAACATCACAAGCATTGATCACATCGTATTAACCACAAACGACATTGAGCGTACTTTGGCGTTTTATACCCAAGTGCTTGGTATGCAAGAAATCAGCTTTGGCGACAACCGCAAAGCCTTGTTGTTTGGTCAGCAAAAAATCAATCTGCACGAAGTGGGCAAAGAGATTTTGCCCAACGCCAGCAACACCAATACAGGCACTTTGGACATCTGTTTATTAACCGACACTCCTTTGGATGAAGTGATGGATACGCTTATCAAGCACAATGTTGCTGTTTTGGAGGGTGGGATTGTGTCACGCACAGGGGCGGTCGGCAAAATCTCATCCATCTATTGCCGAGATCCTGAGGGTAATTTGATTGAAATCAGTTGTTATGATTAGGTGTCATTAAGCACGATGAATGGTTGGGGTGTGGTATCAACACAGATAAGTTTATGGCTATTAAACTTATTAACTGTTAAACTTATTAACTGTTAAATACGCTTACTCTTGCCCCTCACCCCAGCCGCCGCTTATTTATCAGCACACCATGCACAATCAAACACATAATCCCAAGCCAAATCAAGCCATAGCTTAGCAGCATTTGCATGGTTAAAGGCTCGCCCAAAAACACAATCGCCACCAGAAATAACAATAATGGCTCAAGATAGCTTAACATACCAAACAAACTGACAGGCAACAATCGCACCGCTTGCAAATTCGCCATAAAAGCAAGGACGCTCAATGCCCCAAGCCCAAGCACCTTCAAAATAGCAAAGCTTGAGATGGTCGCATACAGCAGCTGACTGTCATACACCAAATACGCCACACCCATCGGCAAAAACATGGTACAATCCACAAACAGCCCTGTGATGGCACGCACGCCCTGCCGCCGCCGCATGATGTAATAAATCGGATAAGTCAAGCACACCCAAAACGTTGCCCACGACAAACTGCCGCCTTGCACAAGCTCCATGGCAACGCCGATGGCAGCCAGTGTGGTGGCAAGTTTTTGTAGGACGGACAGCCGCTCACCAAACACCACCACGCCTGCCAGCACCATCACAAGCGGAAACAAAAAATAACCCATCGCCACCGCCACGCCCTCATTATTCAAAGGTGCCCACATAAAAAGCCACAGCTGACTTAGCATGATGGGTGTGGGTGCCAAAAAAATAAGCCATTGATTTTTTTGATGAATTGCTTTTAAATCATTCATCACAAGCGTATGCTGACCGCTTGCCAGCAAATACACAACCACCACCGCAAACATCGCCAGCAGTCGCCACACAAACACCTGTGTACCTGTCATGGGAGCAAGCCACGCCCCATACACATAAAAAGTGCCAAACAAAACATTGGATATAATTGCTAGGACAACGCCAAGCCCAAGTGAACGGGAGTTTAAGATGCTCATATCATTTTCTTTGATGGTAAATTCATCGCATATTTTAGTGGCTTTGTAAGAAAAAATATCTTAATTTTGATTAGTATAATGAGTTTATTTTGCACAAAATGCTGATTTTTGATAAAATTTCTCTTATTTTAAGGATATTTGCCATGCACGCCATAGATGAGATTGACAAGCACATCTTAAACTTATTGCAAGACAACGCCAATTTGCCACTCAAACGCATTGCCGAAATCATCGGCACCTCGCTTGCCACCGCCCAAAGACGCATTCAAGCTTTGCACCAACAAAAAATCATTGAGCGTACTGTGGCGATTATCAACCCCACCAAAGTCAATCAGCCTTTGTTTGTGCTTGTGCTTATCAAGATGATTAAATCCAATTCGCCCATGCAGCACCGCTTTGAGCGGCTGATGGCAAGCTGCGAGCAGGTGATGGCGTGCTATGAGATTTCAGGCGATTATGATTTTGTGTTGATGGTTGCCAATCAAGACATGCAAGACTATCATCAATTCACTCGCCAAATGCTGACGGGCGATAATAATGTGGCAAATTTTAATAGCCAATTCGTCATGAATTCGGTAAAATCTAGCACCAAAATCCACCTTAAATAACCACAGCAACGCTTGATAGGCTTTTTATGTCATTATTTTATTTTAAAAAAATCTTGTATGTCGCATGGATACTGTCATCTGCCGTGCCGCTGATGGCGTGTCAGCAAAGCAATCCAGCACCCAAGCAGGCGGACAACCAAACAGCACCCACCCAAAGCACCCCACCACCCCAAAATCAAAACCAAAGCCAAACCAATCCAACCG
>JBHBMT010000071.1:0-5243 GCA_041773075.1 Moraxella sp. | reverse complement strand
TCACCTTTGTTTAGTCCTGGGTTCGGTACGTTCCAGTTACCTTTGTCATCAGAGGTAGTAGTTGCCGTTGTACCGCCTGGGAAAGTGACTTTAACTGTTTGGTTTGGTTCAGCCGTACCGCTAATTGGGCTTACTTCATCTACTGGATTGATGGTTGGTTTTGGTGGGGTAACGATTTCATCGTCACGTAGTGATGGGTTACCATCTTTGGTAGCAGTAGCAGTTAGGTCTTCGCCTGAGGTTAGTTCTGTGCCTGCTGGTACTGGAAGTGACCATTTACCATTGGCATCAGTTGTTGCTTTACCAAGTTCGTTGCCATCTTTGTCTTTGACGGTAACTTCACTGTTTGGTTCTGCGGTACCTGTAATGGTTGTATCTGTTTTTGATACTGGGTTAATTGTTGGTGCTGGGGTCAGGTTAAAAATGTCTTCTGCACCATCTTTACTTGCGGTAACTTTTGGTCCTTGTTTTAGGGCATCCAAGCTTTCAGTATCGTTTACTGTAACTGAATATTCACCATTTTTACCAACAGTTGCCGGTATTGTTTTACCATTTGGTAGTGTGATATCAACCGTTGTGCCTTCTGGGGCATTTTGTCCATTGATGGTTACATTACCTTTAATCACAACGCTGTCACTTTTGCTTAGGTTAGCGACTGATAGCCCGCTTAATACAACAGTCTCTGTGGTTGGTGCTGAGTACTGTTATTATCATCGTCATCATCTGCCAACGCTGCGCCAACAGCCACAAGACCTGCCAGACCAACCAGCCAAGGTAGGATGGATTTGGTGCCTTCAGTTGCGCCGATCCACCATGCGCTTGGGTATGCGTTGCCACCCAAAGCCTGACCTTCAATGTCGCCATTGACCAGCTGAGTTACATAGTCAGCCACATTGCCAGTGTCTGGCACATAGTAGTAGTATTGACCATCTTCTGCCAAACCAATCAGGGCAGAGTCGCCACTGTCATAAAAACCTTCAATAATCAAATCCGCTTCGTTGCCGTTTTCTTCAAAAGAAACGTGCAAATCTTTGCCAACGCGTTTGGTGACAATGTGGTCAGGCGCGCGCTTGGTTGCGTCATTAATCAGCTCATAATTAACATTTTTTGTCGCTTTGATGATGGTTGGTTTGCCATCTTTGGTGATGACTTGTGTTTGGGCAAGTGTTTGACTTGCGTCATTAACTTTTACGGTAATGCTTTTCATATCATTATTTTCCTAATTAGAATAATTATCTGTTAACTTGGCTTGATGGAATGGTGACAACCACACGGCGGTTTTCAGCACGACCAGCAGCGGTGTTGTTGTCTGCGATGGGCTGACTTTCACCATAACCACGCGCTGAGATACGGCTTGGGTTTACGCCATGATTGCGTACCAAGGCATTCACAACCGCTTCGGCACGGCGCTGTGACAAGGCTTGGTTGTAGGCATCACTGCCTGTTGAGTCGGTGTGACCTTCTACCACGGCATCAGTGTTTGGATACTGCGCCAAAAACTCAGCAGCGCGCGCCACTTCGCCTTGATAGTTTGATTTAATCACACTCTTGTCGTGATCAAAGTTGATGTTTAGGCGAATGCTTGGAATTTGCACAGGCTGTACAGGTTGTACTGGCTGTGTGATGACGACAGGTGGCTGACGCACAGGTTGTACTGGCGCGCAATCAACGGCGCTTGTGCGTGGCACTTGGTGCGCTTGACGATAGGTGCCTTTTAATAGCTCGGTGGCAGTTCTGCCATCTACTTGGCGCAAGGTTGGTGTAAAGTCATTCGCCACTTCAACATAGTAATAACGAGTCTCACCTTCTTGTAGGTTGGCGCTGACTGGGTTGACGGTCAAATCGTTGGTCAATGCCTTGGTTGGTGCAGCGCTCAGCCTGTTTTTACCTGCACAGACAATATCTGTCACATAATGACCTTCTTGCAAGCTGGTCAAATAACGACCATTGACAGCAAGGTTGGTGCTTGAGTCGTCTGTTAGATTGCTCACAGGACGAATGAATACAACCGCTGCTGTGTTGGCTGCCAAATCCAAATTGGTAACATCGTTTGCGCTTGGTTGCGCTGATGTGTTCTAAGTGACTGTTTGCGCGCTTGCTGCCAGGCTAAAAAGACCTGCAGATACCGCCAAGACAAGTGAGTGAATTTTCATGAATGCCTCTTTGACGTTCGTTGATAAAAAAAATTAACAATTGATGTATTATTTGTCAGAATTTGTCAGATGCTACACCATAGAATAGAGATGTATTAATTTAACTTGCAATAATCATGCCATGATAATTTTAATACTTTCTCTATAACCCCATGATACTACAAATATTTGTTACTGTGAATTACACAACTTTTGAATTCCTGTAAATTAGGATAAGACGGCCATTTTGATGGATAAAAGGTGTTTTTTTATCAAATAAATCAATGCACATCAGTTTACCGAAAATACAAAGTGCCTAAGGTGCGGGCTTGGATGGTTGTTTGATTAAAATGCGGATGTTGAGACTGTTTTCAAAAATCGTCGGTCATGGACAGCAATGGCAACAGTTTTGATTTTTTATAGTTAATATTTGTAAATTATGAGCAATATTATAGAAATAAATATACCTAATGATGTATTTTTGTTATTATATGTGAGGCTCTGGAGCGGTAAAATTAAAAGATTTCTCTTAATGTCTTCAAGTCTCAATAAGGACTTAGTGGACATTTTTTATAAAATTTAAGAACAACACAGCCAAAGACCTTTCACAAGACACAAAACGACTTAAAACCCAAAATCAAACCAACACCACAAAAAATTTTGGGAATTTTTTAGAAAGAAAAACCCTTACACACATAAGAGTTTGTCTTAATTATAACTTATCAATATTTTTATAAACTTCATCATCATTGCGTTTTCCAATCCGCAAAATGTGAATTTCTATCACATCTTCAATAATTTGGAAAATTATGCGATATTCCCCACTTTTTGCCCTTTTTAGGTGCGGAAATCCGCTTAGCTGTTCGTTGGCACTTGTGTGGGGTCTTGTGCCAACAAGTCAATTTTTGCGACAATTTGGCGAGAGTGCTTTCTTGGGATACTATCTAAAAAATCTTCAACCCCTTTGGCTAAAATTACCGAATACATTAGCGGAATTTATCAAGAATGGCTTTGCTTTGTTCAGCCGTATATAAGCCCAATTCTTTAGACTTTGTAGCCAAAATGCCATCTACATAGTCTTCCAAAACCTGTGGCGACATCATCAGACTAACCACACGCCCCCGACGCGTTACAGCGACCATTTCTTTTTGCGACTGGTCTATGACCGCCCCAAAATTGTTTTGAACTTCTGATGAAGTCAAAGGTTTGGTGAGTGTGCGCATAGATTTTCCAAAATAAACGGATTATTGTAGGGCATGTTGACATTTCACACGCTTTAAGAAAAAATGTTGAAAAATAGGATTTGGTCGTGCTTTTGGTGAAAAATAAGCTAAATCTTGCCTTTTGTCGTTAATAAATTTGTCAATATTATCATATTGACAAATTTATTGCCTAAAAAGGCTTGCGATTTATCTAAATTTTTCACTCAAATTGAAATGTCAACACGCCCTAGCTATTTTATGCATTTTAGCTATTTTGTCAAATTTAAGATGGATTTTGCAGCCAAAATCCATCTTAAAAACGCATTTTGTGGGCTTTTTGCGCCGTTTAAAAACACCAAAGCCCAGTCTTTTTGTAGTCAATCACCAAACTGCACGTAACCATAGCTCTAATCCTGAGCAAATCACCACCCTCAAACTGGCGATTCGCCCTTGAGAGTGGCGCAAGCGTTTGATTACTTTAAGCGATTGCGAAATTTTTGACCTGCCTTAAAGCTGACCACGCGTCTGGCAGATATCTCCACCGCCTCGCCTGTTTTGGGGTTGCGCCCTGGTCGCGCGCTTTTGTCATTCAAATAAAAATTACCAAAACCCGATAGCTTCACCTCGCGCCCATTGGCAAGATTTTGTGCGATTTCATTAAAAAAATCATCCACCAATTTGCGCGCTTCTTGCTTGGTCAAGGACAGCTTGTTCATCAAATGCTCAACCATGTCCGCCTTTGTCAATGTTGCCATAATATCATCCTTACAAATCCCATCAATGTCATTGAGTTGATGTCATTTAATCACGCAAAACTGCATTGTGCGCGGATTGTAGCGCCTGCACAATATGAGCAAACGCTATGTTAATCGCCTCATCATCAAGCGTGGCGCCGACATCTTGCCAAATCATGGCAAATGCCAGTGATTTTTTGCCCGTAGGTAGGCGCTCACCCTCATAAATATCAAACAGCCACACATCGCGCAGATACGCGCCTGCGTGCATACGAATGCTTGTCAAAATGTCCGCCACCGCCACATCTTTGTCCACCAAAATGGCAATGTCGCGGCGCACGCTTGGGAATCGGCTTGGCGCTACAATCGCCTTGTGGTGTTGATACAACTCAAGCAGTGTCGCCACATCAAGCTCAGCTACCCAAGTGGTGGGCAAATCCATCGCTTTGGCGATTTTTGGGTGCAACTGCCCCAAATATCCAAGCACTCGCTCACCAAGCATGATGTCAGCGCCCTGCCCTGTGTGCAAAAATGCACGCGTACTGCGTTTGTAATGCACAGCACCCGACTCAAGCAGATGAGATGGCAACAAGCGCTCAACATCGTGTTTAAAATCATAAAAATCCATGCCTGATTTATTGGTGCACTCAAAGCCATACGGCTGTTCTGGCATGTGTGCACCAACAGCAACCATAGCAAGCGTCTCAATCTGAACAAGCGTCTGTATGCCATCGCCATCAAAACGCAAGCCCGTCTCAAATAAGCGTACGCGCGTCTGCTGACGGTTTAAATTATACTGCACACAAGGCAATAAGCTTGACAGCAAGGTGCGGCGCATGACGGCAAGCTCGCTTGAGATGGGGTTGGCAAGGGCAAGCGGTGCAACAAACGCCTCATCATCAAACAACCTTTCTATTTTGTCATCACTAAAGCTAAAGCTTATCGCCTCAAAATAGCCTGCATGAATCAATGCCGATTTTAAATACTCGCGATGCAGCTGCTCACTGCCATCAAAAAAGCTTGCAGCAAAGTTTGGCGCCACATTGGGAATATTATCATAACCATACAAGCGCGCAACTTCCTCAATCACATCCTCGGCAATGGTAATGTCATAACGGTGGCTTGGCGGCGTGCAAATGAGCTCGTTGCTCGCTGCATCAAAAACAACATCAATC
>JBHBMT010000070.1:0-14209 GCA_041773075.1 Moraxella sp. | reverse complement strand
TTTAGTAGAAAATGCTTTTACAAAGTGTAAACACTTTAGAGCAGTTGCTACTCGCTATGATAAATTGTTAGTCTGTTATCAAAGCACAGTAGCATTAGCTTTTATTTGTCAATGGATTAAATTGTTGTGAATTGTCAGGATGACCTAATTTAAAAGACAGTATTTAATTATACTATGCAAAATTTATTTTTAATAAAAACAATTCAAAAGCATCCTAAAGTTGATATTAAATCAACCATTATCTTTAAGATACAATATTTATATTTAATACAATAGTTAATGTTTGTTGCCAAGGAGATGCGCCATGAAAAAAACAGTTATGTTTACTGCTTTATACATTATGTTGTGTGCTTGCACAACCAACGCCAACACCTCTGCTCAAGAAGAAGATACCGTTGCCGCTGCCGCCCAAGATAGCACCCTAAAAATCACTACCATCAAACACATCTACCAAGAAGCTGATGCCAATGGCAATGGTTTTTTGGAAAACCATTACGCTTCCAAAGAATTTGCTGCTGTATTATCTTTGCAAGCAGACTATAGTTTAAATTATGATTTTGATAATTTAGGTCCTGATGATTGTAGTGAAATGGCACCAGCACTGGTTGAGGGCAACGGCTATGCCTTAGAAGATGAGCACACAGCCAAATTTTATTTAAATGACCTAAATCAAGTGGTAGCGGAATTAAAATTTGAAGATGACTCAGGAGAGCACAACTATTCACGTGTAACATTTGAATTAAATTGCCAAAACAACCAATGCCTTGTTACAGACATGATATCTTCTTATGGTGACTCCCTAAAAGCAGATATAAAACAATACTGCCCACATTAATCTAAATTACCCACCTTAAACAATACCTAAGGTGGGCAACTCTTATACATTCGCCAGTGTCACATCACCCAAATATGCTTTGATATCCTCAGGTATGGGCGCTATCAGCGGTGGATACCCCGACACTTCTAGTCGCCATGCGTGCAAACACAGGCGACGTACCTTGGAGGTGTCTTGGGGGTGATACTTATCATCCCCAAGTAGTGGATGTCCAATACTTGCCATATGCACCCGAATCTGGTGCGTTCTTCCTGTCTTGGGTTCACACTGCACCACACTCACTGGCTGCCCCTCTATCAAAATATGTGCCAGTACAGTTACCTTGGTTTGACTAGATTTCGCCTCATCAGTATGAGCAACTTTGACGCGGCGCTCACCACTTTCTAAGGTGTATTTTAACAAGGGCTTATCAATCAGCTGGCTTTTTGGTTTGATGTGACCCCGCACAAGACATAAATAATATTTTTGTAGTTTTTTTTCGCGCAAGCGCTCTTGCAACTCCTTGAGTGTGCTGCGTTTTTTGGCAATCATCAAAAGACCTGAAGTATCCTTATCAATGCGATGAATTAGCTCCAAATAAGGCTTGGAGGATGCCACCCTCAATGCTTCAATCACCCCAAAACTCTCACCACTACCACCATGCACCGCCATGCCAAACGGCTTATTTAGCACCATCAACCCCTCATCTTCATACACAATACGCCCAAGTAAGCTGCTGGCAAATTCCTCACCAATCACAGGTGCCTGCTTATTGGCAAGACGGACAGGGGCAACACGCACCACATCTCCTGCTGTTAAGCGCTCATGTGGCTTGCACCGTTTTTTATTAAGGCGAATTTCACCATCACGAATCAGTTTGTACACATGAGCGCGTGGCACGCCTTTTAATTTGGTTAATAAAAAGTTATCAATACGCTGCCCTTCTTGATGCTCATCTATATCAAAAAAATTGACTTGAGCTAAGTTTGATGTCCCCTCTTTGGGTGAGGGTTGCACATTGGAGGGCTTAGCCGAGTGCTTGGGTGATTTATTAAAGGGGCTTTTTACAACAGCTTGACGTTGTTTGTTGCGATTTGGTAATTTTTTTGCGACTTTTGACATTTTTTACTAGGTATTTTGGCAAAGATTTGGTATAGTCTAGCACGTTATTAGCAGTGTGTTGGTCATTTTTTGAATATATTTGGCTAAATTTTAGCCCAACATAAGCACACACAAGGCATTACCATCCATGATCGTCTTATTGACTAGGATGAGTCTGATACATAAATTTTTAAAATCAATTATGATTTGTTAAAGATGTACTAAATAATTAACACCTTGCCAATAACCAATACAATTTTTAACCCAAGCCGCTTTTTAGATAACAAAGCGCAAGTAAAAAGATATTATTCGTTGTTTTACCGTCATTGTATTAAAAAGCACAAGACAACCCTGCTTTTGTGGCGCCATAGACCGCCTCTTTTTGGTAAAACACCCAAATTCCTTTTCTCAATGGTGCAAGCATTGAAATAATGATAAACCCCAAAATAGCCATTGGTAAGTCCACTTACCAAGACAAATTGTAAGCCAACGCATTTCACACCCTAAGTATTGGGTGCTTGATGGTTGGTTGGTTTATAGTTATCTTTTTCTTGTTTTGTTGTCCTTAAAAGCCCCCTTAGGCTACTGCCTATTTTTAAGGATACTCGCCATGAAACGCATTCTTATCAATGCCACTCACAATGAAGAAATTCGTGTCGCTTTATGCAAAGACAACCATCTTTATGATTTTGATTTAGAAAATCGCACACGTGAACAAAAAAAATCCAACATCTACAAAGGTCATGTGACTCGCGTTGAACCCTCTTTGGAAGCCGTCTTTGTAGAATACGGTTCAGAGCGCCAAGGGTTTTTGCCTTTGCGTGAAATTGCACCTGAATATCTTAATGGCAACCCTCGTGAAGATGCCATCAAAAAACTCATCAAAGAAGGCGATGAGCTCATTGTCCAAGTAGAAAAAGAAGAGCGCGGCAACAAAGGCGCTGCACTTTCCACCTACATCTCCTTGGCAGGACGTTATTTGGTGCTCATGCCCAATAATGCCAAAGGGGGCGGAATCAGTCGTCAAATCAGCGGCAAAGTACGCGATGAAATGAAACAAATTATCAATAGTCTTGCCCTACCCAAAGGTATGAGCGTGATTGTGCGCACCGCAGGGATTGGCAAAACCTATGAAGATTTGCAAAATGATTTAAATCATTTGCTTGATATCTGGGCAAATATTCAAAAACAAAATCGCGAGCGTACAAGCCCATGTTTGGTACATCAAGAAGCAGGTGTGGTCACGCGTGCCGTGCGCGATTATTTGCGCGATGATATTGGAGAGGTTTGGATTGATTCAGAGCACGCTTATAATGAGGCTGCCAGCTTTATTGCTTCGGTGATGCCAAGCCAAATGAGTAAATTACGCAAATATACCGATTATGAGCCCATGTTTAGCGCCTTTGGCATTGAGCGCCAAATTGAAAGCGCCTACCAACGTGAGGTGCGTTTGCCTTCAGGGGGTTCAATTGTTATTGACCAAACAGAAGCGCTGGTATCTATTGACATCAACTCCTCAAAATCCACCAAAGGTTCTGATGTTGCCGAAACTGCCTTTCATACCAACCTAGAAGCTGCCGATGAGATTGCTCGTCAATTGCGCCTGCGTGACATGGGCGGACTGATTGTCATTGATTTTATTGACATGAGTGAGCCCAACCATCAAAAAGAAGTTGAAAAACGCCTCATTGAAGCCACACGCTACGACCGTGCGCGCGTGCAATTTGCAGAGATTAGTAAGTTTGGCTTAATGGAAATGAGTCGCCAGCGCCTACGTCCAAGCCTAGAAGAATCCACAGGTTACATCTGTCCACGATGTCATGGTAATGGCATGATTCGTGATTTGCGCTCATTGGCACTGTCTATTATGCGCCAAATTGAACAAATCGCCCTAAAACAACGCAGTGGCGAGGTACAAGCTGAAGTACCTACCGAAATCGCTGCCTTTTTATTGAACGAAAAACGCGAAAGCTTGGTGTATTTGGAGCAAGACAGTGGCACGCGCATTACCGTATTGCCGCACGCCCATCTTGAAAGCCCCAATTTTAGCCTACACTTCAACCCCGATGGCTTTGCACCTGCCAGCTATGAACGCATTGTTGATGTTGAAGAACAGCTAAACATTGACCGTGGTTATGACGTCAATTGGCAAACAACCCAAACCCCTACCCAAAAAACAGGGGCTAACCACTGGCAACAAAGCCAAAGCACACAAAAACAACACAAAAAAGACGAACACACCCCCAATGAGTCTCATACTCAACCCACCCCCCATGCTGTCGCGTGGCTATCCAATTTGTTTGCGCCCAAAGCCCAAGCCAAAGTAGCAGGCAGTTTAAACAACCAAGATGCCGCTGCTGCCATTGAGGCTATTGTGAATACAGGAGCGCAAAGCTTAGGTGCGATGGGCATGGCAAGTTTGGGTGATACCACCAAAAAGACTCAAAAAGACACACCCAAAGAAAAAACAAGTGACAAACGTTTTGACAAACCTCAAGACAAAACAGCGGACAAACCCGCCGAAAAAGTCAGTAAACCCAAAGCAGACAAACCTAAAGTAGATAACAAACGCACCAAAACTGACGCCATCGCTGATGAAAAAATCTCCTATCCAAAACGTGAGGCTGGCTCTCGCCGTGAAGCACGCGCCGAAGTGGTACGCTCTGATGCCCTAACCCCCATCAAACCTGTCAAGCCTGAGCAAAAACCCTTGGCAGAAAAAGCATCAGACAAAGAAGCCATCAAGCCTAGTGAAAAACTTGTGCACGACAAACCTGCTGACAAACCAAGCAAACCAAAATCCAAAGCAGAAAAAGTAGACAAAAAAGGCGATGCGCATGAAGATATTGTGCTACAGATTCAGCCTTTGATGGGCAAGCCTGCCCTGCCTGATACACTGCACTTATCTTTGGATAATAGCAAAGATAAAGCAATATCAGCACCCTCTACAGCTAAGCCTGCTTTATCAGAAATAGCGCCAACTGTCAGCCAAGATGCGCCTCAAGTAGATGACCTCCAAGCATCACCACAAACAACCAAACAAAGCCCAACCCAAGAAGATGAGGTTTCTGTATCAAAAGAGATTGTTAAACAGGATGTTGCCCCTGTTGCCACCGCCCCTCTCATCAACGAGGCGCTCTTAACCCAAATCGCCAAAGAGCGCAATCTTGCCAAAAATGATCCACGCGTGGTCATGCAAGCACTTGCCCAAACCCAAAAACCTGTTGCCATCACAGGCACAGCAGGGGCGTTTATTCGCCACATCCTAGATGATGCTGAAACAGCCTTGGCACAAGAGGGCTTTGTGGCGTGCTTTATTCGCGCCTTGGACAGTGTTCATTCCCAAAATCAGCCTTTGGCATTTGACTTTGTCAATTATGGGTACGCTCCTTTGAGCGCACAGGCGATTGCTCATTTTGATGATGGCATTCGTGCCAGCGCACAATTTGACACTTCTCAAGGCAAAACCATTGCTCCAGAGCGCCCTTTGCTCCCTCGCGCCAAAAACGATCCGCGTGGACAGCACCCCAGCTTAACCAAAACAGCTGCCGCTATAGAGCCTGATGTCGCAGCAGATAAACCTTCTGCCGATACACAAAAAGACAGTGCCGCACCTCTTTTGGATGATGCTACCCCCCAAGAGCAAAACCAACTTACCACCCAAGAGACATCCAGCACCATACAAGATGCCGTCCACCTTGCCGAACAGGTCATTGACAGCGTGGCACATCTGGCAGAAAATATCAGTGACAACCTTAGTCATTTGGTAGAAGAGATGTTGTTTGGTGACACCTCATCAGCCACCACCAATACACCTGATAGCACAAGCGTTGATGACTCCAAGAAAGCTCGTGCAGACAAAGAAGGTGACGCTGATACCAGTGGCGAAACCTCTGTGGCAAGTGAGCAAAAAAAGCCCGCCAAAAAGGCAGACAAAAAAAGCAAAAGCTACAAAAACATGATTGAAAATGTGGCTGAACAGCTGCTACCGCAAACAGGGATTTTAACCCTTGCCACCCCCAAACCCGCCAAGGTACGCATCAAAAAACCCAAAGCACAAGGCAGTAATAAGCCCAAAGCCGAAGTGGTCAAAAAAACTAAGGCATCTGCCAATGCCAACGATGTGTCTAGCGATACTCCAATTGATGGCAGTAGCGACTCTGATGCCTAATATCAACTGCCACATCCAAAAAAGCGCTCACTCATGGGCGCTTTTTTGGTGACGGCTTTTTTGTTTAGGCTTTATGCAAAATATGCTAAAATAAGGCGCTTTTTGTCCTTTTCCTTGATTTTGAGAAAGTTATGTCTGTTTATACTCACCTGTCCGAAGATGAATTTTTTGCGTTTTGTGGTTTGTTTGGTGTCAAATTCAAAAAAGCCATTCCCATCGTCCAAGGGGTGAAAAATTCCAACTGGTTTGTGCAGACAGATGGCGACGAAGGCAATGAGTTTTCTTATGTGTTTACTTTGTATGAAGAGCGTGTGCCTGCCGACATCATGAAAATGGCAACGGTCATGCACGCCTTAAAGGACAAATTGCCGATTGCCCCACCGCTTGTCAAGCTCACCGCCAAAGGCAATCAAATCGGTGAAGACTGCGTGATGCGTTATGAAAATAAAGCGATTTTGGTCGTGCCAAAATTGGCAGGCAGCCACCCTGTGCAGACTACCGAGACGATGTGTTATGAAATGGGTAAGGCACTGGCAACGCTACACGACACCTTGACAACCTTAGAGCCTGCCGAAGATTATGGCGTGCCACTGTATGACTGGGCAAGGGTCAAAGAGCGTGAAACCGCCTTTATGCCAACCGATGAAGCACGTCTTATGAACGACATTTGGACAGCTTATGCCAATTTGCCCCCTGATTTACCAAAGGGTCTGTGCCACTTGGATATGTTTACTGATAATACCTTGTGGGATTTTAGTGGCGAGACACCACGCTTGACAGGCTTACTTGATTTTACCGAAGTGTCGGTGGAGCATTATTTGATGGACGTGGCAATTACCATCAATGATTTTTGTACCACTTGGGGTAATGCTGCCGATGGCGAAAGTGTCAATTTTGACACCGCCAAGATGGATGCTTTTGTGGCAGGATATGAATCAGTGCGCACTTTAACCGACAACGAAAAACAAGCCCTGCCTGTAATGCTTGCCTATTCTGCAACGATTTTTTGGCTACTGCGCCTTAATGTCATCTATTATAACCGTGAACAAGGACGCACTGGCGATGACATCATGGTCAAAAATCCCGATTTGATGAAACGCTTGGCGAGTTTTCATTGGGGTCGGGTGTGATTAAAGAAGCACAAAAACCATGGCTTGACCACGCCAAACAACTTACCAAATTACAAAACAGAGGGCTAATCATTGGCGATATCAAGCGTGCCACCCATTATTTACAAATGCTTGGGTATTATCGCTTAAGTGGTTATTTTTACCCCTTTCGTCAAAAAGATTCTAGTACCAAATATCAACGCCTAGATCAGTTTATATTGGGTAGTTGTTTTGATGATGCGATTAACTTATATATGTTTGACAAACAACTGCGCTTACTTGCTTTTGACGCCCTAGAACGCATTGAAATGGCAATTCGCACAGACATTGCTCACACATTAGGCAAAAGACACCCTAATGCCCAATGCCCATGAACGTTCAGAATATTTAGATGGACGTTTCTGTAGTCGTTTTGATGGCAAAAAAAGTTTTAGCAAAAAATCTGAACATCAAAAATGGCTTGATAAATACGACAGCTTGGTAAGTCGTGCTCAAAATCAGGACTTTATCAAGCATAATTTAGAAAAATATGGGTGTTTACCAATTTGGGTGGCTGTTGAAATTTTGGATTTTGGGGCATTATCCCATTTATACAGCGGTCTAAAATATAAAGACAAGCAGCACATCGCCAAAAAATACGACACCAGTCCCGAACTGTTTGGCGATTGGCTAAATAGCCTCAACTTTGTGCGAAATATAGTTGCTCATCATGACAGATTATGGAATGCCAACATAGTCAGGCGTACAGACTTTCAAAAAAGCTTTAATAATGACAAGCTCATCGGTCATAAACCTTTTGCTTATTTTTATCTTATGACCCACCTTTTGACCGTCATTAGTCCGAATTCTTCTTGGAAAACTCGCCTAATAACTCACATCAAAACCTTTCCCACGCCAAGCAATCAAGCCATAAAGATTGATGATTTTGGGTATTTATCTGAGTTTTATGCCCATGACTGGTAATTATAAGATGTTGCACCCAAAAGAAAGCCCCCGATTACTTTCATATCAAACAATAAGATATGGAGCAGGGTCGGGGGGCATAATGTTAGTATTCTAACACCGACCACTTATTTTGTCAAACCGCTGACGGCTATAACCCATGAAAACCCTAACCACCCAAACACTCGATAACGCCCCTGCCGACCTGCACACCATCAAAGCCTTGCTTGAGCAGATGATTGATGATGATTTTGTGGTGTTGGTTGATGAACCCACCCAAAATTATATCCAAACCACCCCTGATGACACTGGTGATGGCTTTGTGTTGGAAACACGCCATTATTCCAATTATCATGACAACGAAAATGATTTTTGTCATTATCGTAATATAGTCGCTGACATCAATGCTGTTTTTGACCATTTTGCCTTGTTTTTTGACGATAAGCCAATAAATACAGCCCACTGGCAAAACATCACCGAAGAATTTGCCCATCATATTTATATCAAAACCAATATTAACAATAACCCCTTTGATTATTATCTGTTGCGCAGTGATGAAATGTACGACCACATCATTGGGCATATTGGCGAGATGACCACAGCAAAAGATACGTTGGTGATTTATCCTGATGAACATGGCGACTGTTTGCTTGAGATTCGTCTTAATGGCAAGCACCACAAACTCATTTATCAAGATAACGAACAAGTCATCACAAAACACATCAAAGACAGCGACGTCCTAAAAAACATCATCGCCAATTTTATTGATGGCAATATGACCGATTTTGTCAGTTAATCAAATAAACTTTAATCCAAATAACCTTAAAATCACTACAGAGTAAACAAATGTGCCAATTATTAGGAATGAACTGCAACACCCCCACCGACATTGGTTTTAGCTTTGCTGGCTTTCGCAAACGTGGGGGCGAAACCGACCATCATGAAGATGGCTTTGGGATTGCTTTTTTTGAAAAAAGCGCCTGCGGCAGTGGCGTCGGGCTACGTCAATTTCATGATGACAAACCCAGCCACACATCGCCCATCGCCGATTTGGTCAATCACTACCCCATCAAAGCCATGAACGTCATCGCTCACATCAGAAAAGCCACCCAAGGCACCAATTGTCTTGCCAACACCCACCCCTTTGTGCGTGAAGTCTGGGGCGAACAATGGGCGTTTGCTCACAACGGACAGATGAGTGACAGCTTTGTTAAGCGTACCGAACGCCTGATGAACAATGGCAATGGCGAACATTACATTCCTGTAGGCAATACTGACAGCGAACTGGCGTTTTGTTATTTATTAAACCGCCTAAAAGCCACCTTCAAAAGCCGTCCTTCTGATGAAGTATTATTTACCTTTTTGACTGCACAATGTCGCTATTTGTCTGCCAATGGCTTATTTAATTGCTTACTATCCAATGGGGATTGGCATTTAGCATACGCAGGTAGCTTATTATTTTATTTAACCAGAAAAGCCCCCTTTGGTGAAGCGCACCTTTCTGATGGTGAAATGAGCGTTAATTTTAGCGATGTGACCACCAGCAAAGACAAAGTAACGATTTTGGTTACCATTCCTTTGACCAATAACGAAAAATGGCAGCAGCTTGCCGTGGACGAATGCGTGATTTTTAAAGATGGCGACGTGATATTTCGTGATACGCCCAGCAAAAAAACCTACTTGTCCATTGAAGAAGGCATTGCACTGGCTCGCTCTGTTGGGGCAAGTGTTTGATGTACCACTCAAGCTTTTGCCAAGCCTTTACCAAGATTGACTTATCGCGCCCTTGGCTTGCCCCTTACTTGCCTATTCATCATGCCTATCAAGATGGCGGTGATATCCCCTTGGCGGATTGGCTGAATCAGTTTTTTATTCAAGCCAATCTCAGCCCTAACAATCATGTAGGACAACCTTTAAGCTTTATTAGCCAAAACGACTTGCCACATGGCATAGCCTACGAAAAATTTATTGGCAATACTGGCAAAATTCCCACACGGGATAATTTGCACGATTGGTTTGGGGCGTGTATTTGGGCAACCTTTCCCAAATCCAAAGCCGTGCTTAATCACCATCATCTACAAAATCTAGAGGATAATCAGCACCACAATAACCGCAATCGAGTACGCGACACCATCACTGTTTTTGATGAAAATGGAGCCATTTTGGTAGTTAGTGATGACACCATTGGTGATACCATTGCCAGCGCGCTCACTTGCTTTGATTGGCAAACCTGCTTGGTCAAACATCGCCCCTATTGGCATCACCCATCTCACCCTAGCACCCAAGATAAAGCACAGCTGTTGGTTTTTGGTCATGCCTTATTAGAGCAGCTGATTACCCCAAGAAAACCCTTATGCAGCCATACAATCCTGATTGGAGTACCTTCTGATTTTTTTGGGTTGCCTTTGGTGGACAAACTGGTGTTTATAGATACCCTGCTAAGTGCTAAACTAGACCATTTTTTGCAACAAGCAATTACCCCAAAACACCTACACCCCTTGCCTATTTTGGGCGTGCCTTATTTTTGGGACAATACCGACCCTGCCTTTTATGAAGATGCATTTGTGTTTCGTTGTGGCAGGCGCACCTAATTTAGTCAATGGCAACAACCAATCTCAAAATGCAAAATAGGTAATTTAATTAATTTTTATAATATTTTTAAGGTATTATTATGCTAACAAAACGAATCATTCCCTGTCTTGATGTGGACAATGGACGCGTGGTCAAGGGTGTACAATTTGTGGATATCAAAGATGCAGGCGACCCTGTTGAAGTGGCACAGCGCTACAATGACCAAGGTGCTGATGAAATCACTTTTCTTGATATTACTGCCACCCATCATGGACGCGATACCACGTATCACACCGTTGAGCGCATGGCAAAAACCGTCTTTGTACCACTAACCGTCGGCGGTGGCGTACGCAAGATTGACGATATTCGCAATTTATTAAATGCTGGCGCTGACAAAGTATCCATCAATTCTGCTGCCATCTACAATCCCACCTTTGTTGCTGAAGCCGCTGCACGTTTTGGCAATCAATGCATTGTGGTGGCGATTGATGCCAAAAAAGTCGCTGATAATCGATGGGAAATTTTTACTCATGGTGGGCGCAATCCTACAGGTATTGATGCTGTTGATTGGGCAATCAAAATGGCAGAGCTTGGCGCAGGCGAGCTACTCATCACCAGTATGGATGCCGATGGCACCAAGGCAGGGTATGACTTAGCTCTGATGCGCACCATCAATGACCGCGTTGCCATTCCCACCATTGCTTCAGGAGGGGTGGGCAATTTACAACATTTGGCGGATGGTATTTTGTTGGGCGGTGCTGATGCGGTATTGGCAGCCAGTATTTTTCATTTTGGTGAATACACCATTGATGAAGCCAAGCGTTTTATGGCAGAGCAAGGCATTTGTATGCGTCTATGATGCTCTTGGCTGATTTTGCCATGATTTACCCATGCAACTATGTTATAATAGTTAGTTTAGCCAATAACTTAGAGAATATTTATGAGTACCACATTTCAAGCCCAAAAAAACGCCATCACTCATATTGATGGCACTTTACACACCAACGAAACTGCCAAAATTGGTATCATTGTTGGACGCTTTAATGGTTTTGTGGTGGAAAGTTTGGTTGATGGCGCATTAGACGCATTGATTCGTCACGGAATTCAAGGCGACAACATCACCATCGTGCGCGCACCAGGGGCATTTGAACTTCCCTTGATTGCCAAAAAAATGGCACAAAAAGGTGGCTATGATGCGCTCATTGTACTAGGCGCTGTGATTCGTGGTAGCACACCTCATTTTGATTTTGTTGCCAATGAATCTGCCAAAGGCTTGGCGCAAGTATCGCTTAGCTTTGAGTTGCCTGTTATTAATGGCATTTTGACCACCAACAACATTGAGCAAGCCATTGAGCGCGCTGGCACCAAGGCAGGCAACAAAGGTTATGATGCAGGCATGACCGCTCTTGAGATGATTTCCATCCTTAATAGCTTATAATTTCTCATAGGGGCGTTTTTGCGCCCTGTATTTTATCCGTTAGGTTATGCGCCCAACGCTGATTATTTGACTCAACCAAAGAACACACGCCATGACAACTTCTGCCAATCGCACTTCAGAACAAAGCTTTGATATCGCCGAAAGCAACTACAAGACCAGCTATACCGCCATTCGTAAAGCACGCCGCTTTGCCCTGCAAGGCATCTATGAATGGCTATGTACCGACCATTATTTTGAGCAGCTTGGGGACATTGGGTATTTGGGCAATTCCACACATGACATCGCAGCACGTACTCGTGCCACCAATGCCATGCACACAGTACATCTAGGGTATTATCATGAATTAATGCGTGAAATTCCTGCTAAGTTACGCGTCCTAAATGAGTTAATCGCGCCTGCATTGGCTTTTGATATGCGCCGCTTAGACAAAGTAGAGTATACTGCTTTATTGATTGGCACCTATGAATTGGCATATTCACGACACGTACCTTACAAAGTTGTGATTGATGAAGCAATTTTACTCAATGCCCATTTTGGGGCAACAGATGGCTACAAACTCATCAATGCCGTGCTAGATAATCTTGCCAAAAGCCTGCGCCCTGACGAAGTGGCAAGCAATGCCCTTGCTCAAACACCCCCTACCCCTGACCTAGGCTAACCCTATAATCATTGTGAATGAATTTTCCTTAATTTATCGTCATTTTCAACAGCTTACCCCAAAAAATCCCACAACCCAACTTGGCATTGGCGATGATTGCGCAGTTAGCACAATACCCTACCAACAAGAACTGGTAAGCTGTGTGGATGTACTGGTAGCAGGCAGACATTTTCCAGTCAATACCACTGCCTATGCCATTGGCTTTAAATCAGTCGCTGTTAATCTGTCGGATTTGGCAGCGATGGGCGCTACTCCTTTTGCGCTCTTACTTGGTATTAGCCTGCCACAGTCTTTGGCTTGCGATGAGTTTTTGGATGAGTTTGGTCGTGGTATTTTTGATATTTGCCAACCCTTTGGGATAGAATTGATTGGTGGTGATACCACTTGCTCCAACCTTTTAACCATTTCGGTGACTGCGCTTGGCTTGATAGATAAAGGCAAAGCCATTCAAAGACGTGGTGCGCGCGTAGGTGATGTGATTTGTGTCAGTGGTGAGATTGGCTCGGCAAGCTATGCCTTGTCAAGCATCTTAAAAAACGCATACACCCCCCTACAATCTGCGCTGGATTGTCCATACCCACAAGTTATTCTAGGACAGAAACTCATTGGCTATGCCAATAGCATGATTGATATTTCAGATGGTCTGGGTCAGGATTTGGGGCATATTTTGACTGCCAGTGGCGTGGGCGCAACCCTGTATTTGGACAACATACCTTGTCATAACTCATTAAATCAATTGCCCTTTGCCCAAAAATATCAGCACATATTAAATGGCGGTGATGATTATCAGCTGTGCTTTACGATGAATAAAGAAAAATTTTCCCAATTTCAGGCGGATTTTCCTGATTTATCCATTCATGCCATCGGAGAAATCACAGCAGATAGTGGCTTACGGTTGGTTGAGCATGGACAAGCGGTAGCCTTTGACATCAAAGGGTTTAAGCATTTTTAGGATGGTGACATGAGCGATACTCTTGAAAAAACCGAACGCCTGATTCGTGAAATCAACCTGATTCATGCCAAATATTCACAAGATTATTTTGAAACAGGCAAGGTGCAAAAGGTCAATTTAAGCCGTACACTAAAAAATGTTCCCATTGAGCATATTTTATCCTATCGGCTCAATTTGCACGAAGCAATTAACGACTATCTGCTCTTTGCCGACACCAAAGATATTACTTTTTATTATCGGATCAAAACTTCCGAAAGCATCCACGCCAAAATCGCTCGCTATTTGGCAAGACAAAATCAATATCCTGTAAATAATATCTTGAATGATATCTTTGGTGCGCGTATTGTTTTGCCATCCAAAGACATTGCCTTGATTTTAGAAAATTTGGATCAGTTTAAAGAAAAATACGGTCTAAAAAACTGGTATCTGCGAGATGTAGATGGCTATATTGGC
>JBHBMT010000069.1:0-4946 GCA_041773075.1 Moraxella sp. | reverse complement strand
TTTGGCTTTTTCAGCAGCTTCGCGTTCAGCTTTTTGTTTGGCGCGTCGGGCACGGCGCTCTGTACTCTCATTGTAGTTTTGGATGATGTCCGCATGCATTTCTGGTGGATATTTTGCCAATAGTTCTTCCAGGCTTGCACGAGGGAGTTCGCCGGCCATCATGCCGTTAACAAGCCCAGACTCGTTGCACTCAGGGGTGTCACCGCAAGTATACCCGTGCCCTAGCACGTAGGCACCAGTCTCCGTCTTAGAAAATGGTACGCCTTTATTAGTACTGGCACAGCCAAGCATAGTGAACGCCAATAGCGAGATAGCAATCATAGGTTTCATCAATATTACCCCTATTTTGTCTTTGAGTTTAGTTTAAAATACAACATTAACTGCCAAATAGTCAACTAATTAATTCCTTTAAAAAGCATAGACTTAATCCACATTAATGAACTAAACAGTAGCTTTATATTTACTTTTATTTTGTTTGGAATTAAAATAGTAACATTTGTAACATAATTTTACTCAAAGTATATTCCGAAATAACTTGGCAGGTGTCTCTTGGTCTTTTCAAGTTTAGTCTTTATCTTTTTATTCCTTCCTTTGGTGTTGATACTATATTACACCTCACCCTCTCTAAAGCTAAAAAACTGGATTTTGGTTATTTCATCCATCATTTTTTATGCTTGGGGTGAGCCTGTTTGGGTGATTTTGCTGTTGATGTCAGCCACAGTGGATTATTGGAATGGACGACTCATTGACAAATTCAGAGGTAAGCCACTTGCCAAACTTGGTCTATTTAACACGATGGTATTTAATATTGGCTGTTTGGCAATCTTTAAATACAGTGGATTTTTGACCGAGAACTTCAATGCCATCACCGGTCTATCGGTGCCTGTGCCAAGTTTTGCACTGCCGGTTGGTATTTCGTTTTATGTATTCATGTCCATTTCATACACTATCGATGTATGGCGTGGTGAAGTCAAAGCCCAAAAATCTTTTGCTTCGTTCTTGGTGTATATCGCAAACTTCCATCATTTGGTTGCAGGTCCTATCATTCGCTATGGCCATATCGCCAAAGAGATTACCGAGCGTTATTTCAAATGGTCTGACTTTAGCGATGGTATCAACCGCTTCTCAAAAGGCTTGTTCAAAAAAGTCTTTATTGCTAATACCGCAGGCGCACTCGCAGTGCCTTTGCTAGCTCAAGATATGGAGAGTGCTACCGTATTGGGCGTATGGCTTGGTGTTGTGCTATTCTCACTACAAATCTATTTTGACTTTTCGGGTTATTCCGATATGGCAATTGGTCTTGGTAAGATGTTTGGCTTTCATTACCATGAGAACTTCAAGCACCCTTATACCGCCAAATCCATCACGGACTTTTGGAGAAGATGGCATATTTCACTATCAAGCTTCTTCAGAGACTATGTCTATATCCCGCTCGGCGGTAATCGCTACAAACAAGTTCGCAACATCTTAGTTGTTTGGATGCTGACTGGTATTTGGCATGGAGCAAGCTGGAACTTTATTATTTGGGGTCTATACTTCGGCATTCTACTGCTTATCGAAAAATTCTTCCTTGCCAAAATTTTGGACAAGCTGCCATCAATTTTCCAACACAGTTACGCATTATTCTTCATTGTTGTTGGTTGGGCGATTTTCTATTTCACAGATTTACAACAACTATTAGACAATCTGAAGATTATGTTTGGACTAACTGCCGTTCCGCTATCAGATTATGAGGATTATTCAATCATTAGCTCAAATCTGTACTGGTTCATTTTTGCCTTGGTTGTCTGCTGGCCTGTGCATCGCAAAATGCGTGAAGCTATCGAAAAATATGGCTCACCAACCGCACTTGCTGCTGCCGACTTTATCCAAACGATTATCTATCTAGGCTGTGCGATTGCACTGTTGGTGGGTAGCACCTACAATCCATTTATTTACTTTAGATTCTAATTTAAGGAAGTAATCGATGAAAAAGAAAATTGACATCCTTAATTCAGTATTATTTACCACTGTTACGATTGCTGGCGGTATCATCTTTTGGGTGATGCCACAGCAAACAGTGTCAACTGATGAGAATCGCGAGCTAAAAAAACAACCCGTTGCGACAATGGAGTCGGTTTTTTCGGGTAAATACGGCAAGGATTTTGAAGAGTTTTATAACGACCATTTTCCTTGGCGTAATGATTGGATGGAAGTAGCTAGCCAAATTGACACCGTTAAAGGTATCAAAAATCAAGAGTTTCGTGTCATCAATACACCAACCGAACAAGCTGCTCCTACTACACCAACCGCCCAAGCTGCCGAAAAAGTCGATATTAACAAGGCAATTGCCGAAGAAGAGGCACTGGAAGCAGAATTTAGCAAAGTTCGTGGTGTGATCGTTGTTAATGGTCGCGTGGTGCAAAACTTTGCAGGCTCTAAAGCAACCATTTCTCCATTTGCAGATATGCTCAACACGTATCGCAATACACTGCCTGCTACTGTAACTATGTACGCCATGATGATTCCTGCAGGTAGTGATTATTACCTACCAAAACAGGTGAATAATGGGATCAAGAAGGAAAAAGAAAGTATTGACTTATTTAACACCCTAATTGACCCTAGAATCATCCCCGTGCCCGCATATGAGGAAACGTGGCCGCACAAAAATGAGTACATCATGTTCCGCACAGACCATCACTGGACGGGCTTGGGTGCTTATTATGCCTATCGAGCTTTTGCAACGAGTGCAGGCATGACACCATTAGAATTATCTCAAATGCAGCATGTCACCACCGAAGGTACTTTTTTGGGTAGCTTATTTAACTACACCAAAGACCAAGAGCTCAAGAAAAATCCCGACACTTTGGATTATTACAAAATTCCAGGCGATTATACCGTTACCATCTATCCAAAGAGCAATCCTAAGGGCATTCCTGGTCAGCTATTGGTTGAAAACTCCAAAAGCTATGGCGTTTTCTTAGGTGGCGACTGGCCTTTAACGCATATTAAAAATAACCAACCACAAAACAACAAAAAATTACTCGTAGTCAAAGATTCTTTCGGGAATGCTCTCAGTACGTATCTAGGTTACCACTATAGTGACGTTTATGTAATAGACTATCGTCATTTTAAAGGCAATATACCTCAATTTATCGCCGAAAATGGCATTACAGACTTCCTGTATGCACACAACACATTTGCAGCCAATTCTAAAGCCGTGGTAAAATACGGCACGCAAATGCTTAAAAACTAAAGGTTAATATGAATTCATCTAAAAAAATCATCCCATTATTTGGCTTGGGCGCCGCTCTATTGTCATCGTCCGCTCTAGCAAACAACAATGGCATTACCACAACAATCGTCAAGCACGATCCTAATGCTGCGATTACAATCGCCAATAGCGCCCCCGCTTTTACTACCAACGCTGGTAATACAGTGGCAACCAAAGAGTATGTTCCTTTGGAGCCAAATGCTCCATATAATATCAATCATCATCTCAATCGCATTGAGAATGCAAACGAAAAAACATTGGGTAGTCTTTTGACCAAATGGCGATCAAATGATCAGCCTATCGTTGTCGCTCACTTCGGTGACTCGCACATCCAAACCGGCTGGCAAGTAGGCGCAATCCGCAAGGCATTTCAGCAAGAGCGTGGCAATGCCGGTCGAGGCATGATTTTCCCCTACTCAATCGCCAAAACCTATTCGCAAGAAGACTATACAAGCAGCTTTACCGGCACTTGGAAAACTTCAAATAGCATCTACCAACCACCAAAAATCGGCGTTGGTATTTCAGGCTTTGTAGCAACAACCCAAAGTGCGCATGCACAGGTCAACTTTGCTTTTAGCAAATCAAGTCAAGAACTAGGCAACATTCAAGCTAAGCTACTATTTAGAGCCTTGAATGGTAGTTACAACATCACCATGAGCAATGACTACACAAGCCAAACTAAGACTGTAGATAGCCAATTTGGCGACCCTACACAAGAAATCGTTTTTGACTTGCCAAATTCTAGCAAAGACCTAAAAATCACGATTGAAAAGAACGGCTCAAGCAATTCAACATTTGAGTTTCATGGTCTAGACCTAAGAAATCCAAATTCCAAAAATGGCGTTGTCTATCACAACCTAGGCGTTGGCGGCGCTGCTTATACTGCTCTTTTGCAACAAAAATTCTTTGAAGAGCAATTTGCAAATCTAAAAGCGGATTTGGTTGTGCTTGATTGGGGCACCAATGACGTAATTTACACAAACAAAATTGCTGATAATTTTGAAAGTAATGTTCGTAAAACCATCCGCAAAGTACGTAGCATTAACCCTAATGCCGCCATTGTATTGCCTAGCGTACAAGAGGCGCGCTTCAAAGGTCGCAACATCACTGTGTCAGAAGATTATGAAGCGTTAATGCGTCGTATTGCGCTCGAGGAAGGCTGCCTGTATTATGACTGGTATAATATTTCTGGCGGTCATAACTCGGTCAATCTGTGGAAGGATCTAGGCTTTGCCTCAAAAGACACCATCCACCTAAACGGCAAAGGATATCGTGTACGTGCACAACTATTTGCAAATGCAATGCTATCAACACTAGATGCTTACAAATAATTGCTTTATCCCAAAAAACCTGTATTTGACTTAGTCGGATACAGGTTTTTTATTAAGATACTGCATTATTCAAAAAAAATCACAAAAAACACTTGCCAAATAAAATTTTTCGGTTATAATAGCCACCATCAAGACGATAAGCAGATTGCTAAGCGCGCTTGAACCCAACATGGGGTCGTGGCGGAATTGGTAGACGCACTGGATTTAGGTTCCAGCGCCGCGAGGTGTGAGAGTTCGAGTCTCTCCGACCCCACCATATCAAACTCACATTCTTTGGATGTGAGTTTTTTAGGCTATTTTCAAAACCCGGTTGAAACCCCAACCCCATCCATCCTAACACAATCTCTGATTCTTGCAAAACT
>JBHBMT010000068.1:0-9526 GCA_041773075.1 Moraxella sp. | reverse complement strand
GCTGTTGGCAATCTGACTCATACCACATGCCACCAAGCTGTCATAGCATTGCAGCAAGGGGGTTAGTAATTCATCATTGGTGGCAATCACCTCTGTATCATCTGCATATTGCCCAAGTAAACAAGCATCCAAATAGCGAATGGTTGCACGCAAGCGCTGACGCAATGCGTTTAGATGCTCGCGATAAGGTTCGGGGTGTCCATTGACCAACTGTGCAAAGGCGCTGGTACAGTCTTTCATTGACAGCTCCCAGCGTAAGTTGTTCACATCATTCAAAAAAGAATTGGCTGCCGTCCAACGTGACAACAACAGCACTCGTTCAGTCACCTCATAAGTCACATTGGGATTGCCATCACGATCGCCCCCCATCCATGAAGCAAAATGTACAGGAGTATCTGTAATAGGCAAACGCTTGCCACAGACATCTAGCGCTACATCATCTAGTTTTTGTAAAAATGCAGGCACGGCATACCAAAGCTTATGCTCTACAGAAGCAAACCCCCCTTTGGCTTCATCAATAGGAGTGGGGCGACGATGGCGAATCTCATCTGTGTACCATGCCGAGGTGATTTCTCGCTTGAGCTTGTTGATGGCTTCAGCTTCTTCTCGTGCGGTGAGCTTTTTTTCGTGTAGTGTTGCCAAACAGCGATGAATGTCATCGTATTTTTGAATCAAGGTGCGCCGCGATACTTCTGTTGGGTGCGCCGTCAAGACCAACTCCACTCGCATCTCACACAATGCCTGATAAATCGTATCTTTATCAATTCCTTTATCCAAACACTCTTGCAATAAATACTCCAGTGCATTATCTTGGGTGAGGGTGGATTTATCCCCTTCATGCAGACGGCGCAGACGCTTGGTGTGGTATTGTTCGGCGATATTGGCAAGGTTTAAAAAATGCGTAAACGCCCGTGACACTGGCAATAGTGCGTCATCAGGCAAGCTTTTTAGTAACGCATCAAGCTCATCAACCGCCCCTGATTTGGCATGAGCAATGTCTTGAATCAAAGCGCGAATGCGCTCCACCTGTGCAAACAACTCTCCTTCTTGCTGGGTTTTTAGTGTTTCTTCTAATACTTTTGCCAAAAGCGCCAAATCTTGCTGACGCAGGTCATCTAACGCTACCATTGAGTGTGCTTCATTCATAAAAATACCCTATTTTATTATCATATTTCTTCGTGAATGATATTAGACATAAACACCTGTTGTTGTCAATGACTATATTCAATTTTGATGAGGGATTTGTATCAAAGTTTATCAATCAAACCGCCTTGCAAAATCTTCAAAAAACGCCATATAATGCTTTTATTTTTGGGACAAAGATAATGACCACCGACACCTTGCCAAACATTGATTTTACTGGAGCGCTAGACTCTCGTCTTGCTTTGATTGACTTTCATCAAGCAAATGCACACACCCTCAGCACACTAACTCAACAAGCACTTGATGCCGCCACTCAATTTTTGGATACCATTGAACAAGACAAACCCGCCGCCACCGCCAAAGATGCCTTGGATATCATTCACACCTTTGATGCGCTAAACGCCAAAATTGAGCGTTATTTTGGCATCTTGTCACACCTCAATAGCACCGCCAGCACCGATGCCATTCGCCATGCCCATCATGAGATATTACCCAAAATATCCGCTTTTGGCACAAAAGTAGGTCAGTCAGCTGCCTTGTATGCGCTTTATCGCTTGGCATACGATGGATTTGACACTCTGTCTTTGCCCAATACCCTACACAACCAAGCACAAAAACAAGCCCTCAAAAAAGCTTTACAATCCTTTGAGTTGTCAGGTGTCGCGCTTGATGACAACAAAAAAGCACGCTTTGCTGACATTCAAAGCCAGCTGTCTTTATTGTCTGCTAAATTTGCTGATAATGTCTTGGACGCTACAGCCAGTTTTTGGTTACCACTCACCCAAGAGCAGCTGTCAGGGCTTAGTGATGGCGGACTTGCCCTATTAAAAGCCGCAGGCGAGCGCTACAAAGCCAACCACCCCACCGCTGATATGCCTAGTGACTATGTCGCCACCTTGGATATGCCGTGCTACTTGGCAGTCATACAATTTGCTGATGATAGAGCGCTACGCGAAACACTGTATCATGCATACCACACCCGCGCCAGCGACATGGTAACCTTTGATGCACAAACCTATGACAACAGCGACATCTTAACCCAAATCATCGCCTTGCGCACCCAAAAGGCACAGTTGCTTGGCTTTGATGACTACACCCAATACTCACTTGCCACCAAAATGGCAGATTCAAGCACCGAGGTAGAGTCCTTTTTACTATCCTTGTCCGCCAGCGCCAAACCAGTTGCCCAAAAAGAGCTCGATGAGCTAACAGCCTTTGCGCGCACTTTGGGGATTGATGAATTGCAGCCATGGGATGTTGCTTATGTTTCTGAAAAGCTGCGTCATGCCAAATTCTCACTCACACAAGATGAGTTGCGACCTTATTTTCCGCTACCTACCGTTCTTTTGGGATTATTTGACATCTGCCAGACACTCTTTGGGATTCATATCAAGGCAGTTGATTCAGCACACATACCCGTTTGGCATGAGGATGTCCTATTTTTTACCCTACATGATACCAAAACAGAGGCGCTGCTAGGTGGCGTGTATTTGGATTTGTTTGCGCGCGCAGGCAAGCGTGGTGGCGCATGGCTAGATGGCTGGCAAAACCGCCACCAAGACGAGCAAGGTACGCGCTTACCTGTTGGATTTATTGTTGCCAACTTTGCTCCGCCACTCAATGGCAAGCCCAGCCAGCTTTCTTTTGACGAGGTCACAACCTTATTTCATGAATTTGGGCATGGCTTACATCATTTATTGACAGAGGTAGGTGTTAGTGATGTGGCAGGTATCAATGGTGTAGAATGGGATGCCGTAGAATTGCCCAGTCAATTTATGGAAAATTTTGCCCTAGAAGCCGATGGCATTGCCCACATTAGCGCCCATGTGGATACAGGCGCTCCCCTCCCCCAAGACAAACTAAACGCGCTTATTTTGGCAAAGAATTTTCAAAAAGGGCTGCAGACACTGCGCCAAATGGAATTTTCTTTATTTGATTTACGCATTCATAGCACTGCCATTGCCAATTTTGGACGCAGTAGCTTTCAAGATATTTTGGCAATCATGGACAAAACGCGCCAAGAAGTTGCGCTCATCCACCCACCTGCCAACAATCGCTTTGCCAATAGCTTTAGCCATATTTTTGCAGGAGGCTATGCCAGTGGCTACTATTCTTATATTTGGGCAGAAGTCTTGTCGGCAGATGCGTTTGGTAAATTTGAAGAAGAAGGCGTTTTTAATAGCAACACAGGACATACCTTCCGTCAAGAAATTCTAGCCAAAGGCGCATCTCGTCCCGCCAAAGACAGCTATCTTGCCTTTCGTGGACGTCATGCCACACCTGATGCATTATTACGCCATCGAGGATTTGTCTAATTATAGTAGGCGGTACACCCTGATTGGTGTACAGCTTGTTTTAGGGCGTGTTGATATGTCACACGCTCTAAAAAAACAATGTTGAATGTTAAGGCGTTAGATGGGCTTTTGGTGAAAAATAAATTATGCTTTTTTGTTGATAACTTTGTCAATGTGACAATATTACCAAGATTATCGTCTAAAAAGACTGGTAATTTCGCTAAATTTTTCACTCAAATTGAAACATCAACACGCCCTAGTATTGAGTTATACTAAATTATGCGCTATCAATCCAATCGCCCAAAACGCCAGTTTTTAGCTGGGGTAACTTGCACACAGTGCCACCAACAAGACACCACAGTGCAGGTGCAAATTTTTACTCCCGTTTATGATGAATATATTGAATGCACCCATTGTGGACATCATGAGCGCAGACCTTGCGCCGATGATATTAAGCAACAAACAACAGAGGAAGTTGGCGTGGTCAAATTCTTACAAAAGTAACCCAACGTGCCACAAACAACAACTTCCACTTTATTCACGCCTCACAGAAAGTTAATCCTACTTTATCAAAGTTTTTTAAATAAAACGCACAATAACGGCTGATTTTTTTTGTAGAGTTTGTTATATTATTATGATGTATATGTAGGACATCCTGACACGTCATAACACTTATTATGATTTAGCAATCATTTAGAACTAAACTAGCGTTTTTGCATTACCTGTTTGTTAAAAAGCGGGGCTAAATCTTAAGTTTAATAGCAAAGACGAAATGTCAGGATGCCCCAATGCCAAATTGGCATAGACAGCATTTTTGTCATTATCAAGGAATTTGCCGTGAGCGACCATAACAACAAACCCGAGCTTAATTTAGACGAACTTTTGGACGATACCAACACCAAACCCAATTATGGCGACCTAGATTTGGACACCCTAGAATTGGATACCCTAGAAACAGCCCAAAACACCGATGCTCCGCCATCTGCCACTGCAAGTGACGATCCATTTTCAGCACCTGCACCCAAAAAAAAGGGGATATTTGGCTTTACAACCAAACCCAAACCCAAAACTCCCACCCCGCCAAAGACCCCCAAGCCCAAAGCAAGCCCTAGCACTGGCAAAAAGCCTTTAGATCCCAAACTCATTCGCCTATTAGCACTACTGGCAGTGATTGCTGTATTGGCAGTGGTCGCATTGTGGTTTATGAATAATCAAGCGCCTGCGCCTGCACCCGTCACCCCTCCTGCGCCTGTGGCACCTGCGCCAGTAGCACCACCTGAACCTGCGCCACCTATTGAGCCTGCTCCTGAAGCTGCACCCACACCCACCAATCCAGAGGCAGTTACCACTGATGCCTTGGTAGATGCCGATGCCATCTTAACCGCTGACATTCCTGAAGATCCTGCACTTATCAAAGAAGAAATCGATCGCTTGGCGGACAAAGACGCACAATTTCAAGAACAAAGTAAACTGATTGATGAACAATTGGCAATGGTGGATGATTTAACGCGTGCCAAAGAAGAGCAAATTGCCTTACTAGAAAAACAAATAGCCCTACTAGAAGAGCAAAAAAACACCCAACAAGCACCAGCAGCACCTAGCAACTGATATCATCGTGGCTCATTTAGTTGCAACCACCGATAGCTTTTTGCAAAGTAGCGCCCAACTACTCATCTTGCCAATGAGCCGTGATGGCGTGGTAACACATCCACTCATCACGCGTACAATGTTGTTATATCCATCATTTTATAGCCTATATAGACATAAGGCGATGATGGGCGAATGGGCGCTATCAGATACATGGGTTCATAAAGTGCAGCAGGAGGTGACAGGGCTAGGGGTGGGCAGCAACCGCAAAGCCACTCACATTGCTGCACTCATTACCCATACTCACGCCCATCATAGTGCAGCCCCTAGCACCCTCAAGCAGACAATATCAGCGCTCAATCCACAGCTTTATCAGCTGATGCGCTACCAAAATTTGCGCCATGCTGCTTTTTTGGTAGCGCCTTTGTTAGCAGATTCTAGCGAGCTTGATAGCAATACCCTATGGCGCATTGGCTGTGACACCTTTGATGTGCCTAGAATGCGCATTGAATTACATTTTGCCAAAGATATGGATATGTCCTTTGTCAGTAACCAACCCCTTTGACCACTCTTAATCCTAGGGCATATTGGTATGTTAAGTTGAGTAAAAATTTAGAAAAATCACCTGCTTTTTTTAGGCAATAAATGCACAATATCATCATATTGATAAGTGTATTAACAACAAAGGGCAAAAAGTGGTACTTCCACCAAAGGCATGTCTATCATTTAACATTGAACATTTTTACTTAGAATGTGTGGGTAGTTGGATTATAACTTCAAGAGTTCTAAAAAGAAGAACAACAAGCTAAAAAATTTGCTGTTTTTTGTAGAGTTTTATTTGGCATTTTTATTTTGTTCTTCAGCCAATCTAAACATTTCTGATGAAATATATTGAATGCCTAAGCTTTCCAAATAAGCTTCTTCTAGTATTTCTCCCATTTTTTCTGTGTCGCTAATATAAGATTGAATTTCACCGCGATTGTCATAATTTTCTACATAATAAGCTATTTGATTAAAGCCACTTTCTTCATGTATTTTTTTATATTCAAACATAAATTCTTTTTGTATGATCGATTGACCTATTGGTGTCTGATAAAAATCAATCATGGCATTTATTTCATCTTGGGTAAAATTTTCTTTATAGTGCTGAAATATTGGTTGTATATGAAATTCATCGATTAACGCCTTAAACTTTGGATGAGTTTTGAAATCATGCTTAAACTTTTCTTGCGCAACTTTATCAATCTCTAATATTTCACGCCATCTATTCTCAACATCCATTTTGGTGTCTTTATCTGAGCTCAAAAAAGGAAACACCTGCACAACCATCATGCTATGAGCCAAAGAAGCACTCAATAAATCAATGACATGCTCTCTGGTTTTTTGCATCTCCATGAATTGTATCACCGATTCGTCACTGGGTGTATTGGCAAAAGTAATGCTTGGTAGTACACATAATAATGCAATGATAAAATAACGCATGATTACATCCTTATCAACAACAGATTTATCAGGGTTTAGATCAATCAAGCCCAAAAAAATACCAAAACCTGCGTTTTGGTATTTACTTGTATCCATTAGGCATTTGGTGTTTTTGTAAGCTTGGCAAGCACTCGATACACAGTATCTCTTAATTGATGGCGATGTACCACCATATCCACCGTGCCTTTTTCAAGCAAAAATTCAGCACGTTGGAAAGGCTCGTCCAGTACTTCACGCACGGTTTGCTCAATCACACGCTTGCCTGCAAAACCAATCATCGCTCTTGGTTCAGAGATATGTACATCGCCAAGCATAGCAAGACTTGCCGTTACCCCACCATAAACAGGGTTGGTCAATACCACCACATAGGGCACGCCCGCCAGACGTAGGCGCTCAATGGCGGCAGACGTACGAGCCATCTGCATGAGCGACAACAAGCCTTCTTGCATACGCGCGCCACCGCTAGCAGCAAAACACACCAAAGGTTTACGCGCAGCCAAAGCTTTTTCGGCAGCGAGCACAAAGCGGTCACCAACCACCGACCCCATAGAGCCGCCCATAAATTTAAAATCAAAGGCACAGGCAATAAGTTCTAGATTTTTGATACGCCCTTCCATCACAATCAGCGCTTCAGATTCGCCTGTGGCTTTTTGGGCTTCTATCATACGCTGTGGATAAGGCTTAGAATCCACAAAACCCAAGGGATTGCCCGCCTGATACTCTTGCCCAAGCTCTGCACTGATGCTCTCAAAAAACCATTCAAGACGTTTGCGTGCTGACATGGTCAAATGATGGTCACAGTCTGGGCAAACATATTGATTAAAAATCAAACTGGTATTGGTGGTCAAAGAGTGGCACTCTGGACACTCTGTAGATGGTTCCGTCTCTACTGCCGTAGGAATGTGAATTCGGTTTTGTTTAATACTAGGAACGCCTCTATCTAACCAAGTGGTTGCTTGTGTCATGCCCTGCCCTTTTTATTAAGTTGCCAAAATAATGCTAAACTGGTTGAAATTGGTGTAGTTTACACTTGTTTTTGTGATTTGGCAAATGGTTTATTGTCGTCACCTGTGATTTTTGTCTATTTGATATAAACAAACTGCTTGCCATTATAACGATAACGCAACACGCGTTTGGTTACCTCTCCTTCAGGATATTGCTCATTTTCTATCACCACAGGAATGCTAAACTCTTTTTGCTTGGCATTGACCTCAATTAGTTTATCCAACTCATCAGGTATAGAAAAAGGATTATAGGCAAAACCAATGGTATGTGTCAGCCCTTGTTTGGTCTTGATGAGCTTGGCAGGCGTTGGTGTGTGGTTTTTGATTTGATACAGATTGATGGTTTGTCCATTGAGCGCTGTATAGCCAGCCGACCAATCTTTGACAAGATACAAAGGCTTACCACCGATGTCCATCTGATGAATTTCTAGCACATAGCCATTGCTTCCATTTGTGACAGTCAGCCGATTGTTCTCTTGGTATTGCAAGACACTTTGAAACTCTTTCATAGTACCGCCGCCATCTACTTGCCAATCCATACTCATCAGATGTTTGTCTGGTGAGTATGCTACATTAAGCGCCAACTCTGACCAATCGCAATTTAGGCTTTGTTTGTCCTTTAGAGTTTTAATCACCAAATTAGAAAAGGTATCGTCATCATAGCTGCCATCAGCAAAACTTCTATAACTCTGATAAGCCGTGTTGATGTTCTTGACTGCATTTTGACAAAAATCACTGGCATGACCGACACCGCTTAATGGCGCTAAGCCAAGTAACAAAACAGAAAGTACAGACTGAATTTTCATATCAACTCCAATCAAACAAAAAACATCACTCAAACCATTCTAAGGTAATTTTTACTACCCGTCAATCGCCACTCGCAGTTCGTCCATTTTTGCCAAAATGGCGGTGATGGCAGCATTAATTTTTTGTTCATCTTGTCCAACATCGGCAAAATTTTTGACCAATGCACTACCAACAATCACCCCATCAGCCGCTTGTGCCACTGCCTTTGCGCTTGCGCCATCATGAATACCAAAGCCTACGCATACAGGCAGCTCGGTATCGGCTTTGATGGCTTGCACTTGGGCGCTGACATCGGCAGTATCTAGCGCTTTTGAGCCTGTTACACCTTTGACCGACACATAATAGATAAAGCCACTGCCTTGCTCCAAAACCGCTTTTCGGCGCTCTGCCAGCGTGGTGGGCGCCAGTAAAAAGATTTGATTAATGGCGTGGTCTTTGAGTTTGGTAACAAATGTACCTGCTTCTTGGGGCGGCAAATCCACCAAAAGCAGCCCATCAACGCCCGCTTCCACACACAGCGCCAAAAAGGCATCATAACCGATGACTTCCACAGGGTTTAGATAGCCCATCAATAGTACAGGTGTGGTGGTGTTGGTTTTGCGAAATTCTTTGACCATGGCAATTGCCCCACGGGTACTGGTACCATTTGCCAAGGCTCGCTCACCTGCCAGTGCCACCGCTTCGCCATCTGCCATAGGGTCAGAAAAGGGCAGTCCAATCTCAATCACGTCTGCACCATGCGCCACAAGGCTGTGCATCAGCTTGACCGTTACCGATGGGCTTGGGTCGCCTGCCATGATATAGGGGATTAGGGCTTTTTTGTTATTTGCTTTTAAATTGGCAAATACGGTTTCAATTCGGGTCATAAAACTTCTCTTATTCATCTTTAATTGTGATATGTTAAGTGGACAATCTATCTCTGACGCTCATTAATGCAAAGCCTAATAAATTTAAACCTTGCCAAGTTAAGGGATTGTGTATTCTGTCATCATCTTGTGCCAAACCCACGCCCCATATTTTATCTACAGGACTGGCTTCTACCAAAATGCGCTTACCTGTATTTAATAAAAAGTCCTTTAATTCTGGGTGCTGACTAAATTTGGCAATATTACCTGTCATGACAATATCCACTCGTTTTTCATTCCAAGTTTTTTCATCAAAATTTGATACCTGTCGTCCCAAATCTTTGGCTTGTTTTGGGTGTTTGGC
>JBHBMT010000067.1:0-13665 GCA_041773075.1 Moraxella sp. | reverse complement strand
CTCAATCACCACTGGGACGATCAAGCCGTCGCCATGCAAGAAAATGACATGCGCAAAAATTTATTGGTAGAAGCCGAACAAGGTCTAAGCATGGTCAATGCCGCCCTGCTGCGCATGGAAAACAACAGCTATGGCATTTGTAGCGAATGCGGTGAAGCCATTGAAGAAGGTCGCCTAAATGCCGTGCCGTATGCGTGGCTATGTATGGCTCACGCCAAATAATTGGCGCATTGATGACAAAACCCACTTTGAATAAGTGGGTTTTTATTTATATCAATGAGTCATGTGTTAGTGTCTGATGTCCGACCATCAATCCCTTGTTTTGACATCAAGTAGTTCAATGATAAAAGTCAGATCCGAATTTGGCAAAATTTTACCCACAGACCGCTCACCATATGCTAAATCGGCAGGAACAATCAGCTGTCTTTTACCGCCAACTTTCATCGGCTCAAAATCTGGCAATTCAAGGGTCATGCCCCACTTTTGCAAAAGTTTAGCACCCATTTCACTGCCCAGCACGCCCAAATCCCAACCTTTAATCACCCGCCCTGTGCCAATCACACACTCAAAAGCTTGCCCACGACTGTACGATGAGTCAAACTCTGTGCCATCAGCAAGCGTGCCAACATAATGTGCGCTGATGAGCGCCCCACGCTCGGCGGATTTGCCTGTACCGATGACGATGTCGGTGATTTGAAAAGTGGTCATAAAATTCCTTAATAAATGCAAATTTTTAATTATCTGACTTCATTGACTGTCGGCGACTGTGGGTAAATCCTAAACAGCATATCTAGTGCAATTTGCACCACCGCCCCCACCCCAAAAGCAAACACCAACGTCGCCAAGCCCACCACGCCCCCCAAGCAGCCAGCCAATCAAACACACCGACCCTTCCAAAAGCGTACGCACAACGCCCACTTTTAAGCCTGTTTGCTGTGTCAAGCCTACCATCAGCCCATCTCTAGGACCTGCACCCATGTACGATGTCAAATATAAAGCAGACGCAATACCTACCACGACCACCCCAATAACAGCGGCACTGATTTGCCATGCTAAGCTTGTTAATGTGGGCAGCCACCCATCAAATATCCCCAACGTCAAGGCAATGATACAGATGTTTAAAATCGTACCAAGACCGAACTTTTGTTTTAATGGCAACCAAAGCGCCAATACACCACAGCTAATCATAAAGGTCAAAAGCCCGATATTTAGCCCTGTTTGCACTGCCAGTCCTTGAGCCAGCACCGTCCATGGCGCAGAGCCAAGTTGCGACTTTAGCAGCAATGCTTCACCAAAACCAAATAGACTAAGCGACAGGCACAACATGGCGACAGGCTTAGCTTTTATTGCCCAATAAGATGTATTACTCCACGGCGTGATGGGTAAAATGCGTCTGCTCATTTTTGGCGACCTTGTTTTATGGCGATTTTGTTATGCCACACTCACCCGAGCATACGCTTTTTTGCCTGCTTGAATCACCACCGTTTGTCCTGCACTTAGAGCAAAGCTTGCGTCCACCACTTGTCCGTCCACTTTGACCGCCCCACGAGACAGCATGTCTTTGGCTTGAGCACTGTTTTTGGCAAGTTTGGCTTGGTTTAATACTTGAGTAATAAACAGCCTATCTGTGCCATCTAATTTTAGTGCCACTTCTGGCAAATCCACAGGCAACTCACCGTCCGCCAAACGGTTACCTGCTGATTTATGAGCGTTTTCAGCAGCTTCTTTGCTGTGGAAGCGTTCAATCAGCTCTAGTGCCAAAATGCGTTTGATTTCTTGGGGATTGCGTCCGTTTGCCATGTCATCAAGCAGTGTGTTAATTTCACTCATTGACTTAAAGCTTAACAGCTCAAAATAACGAGCAATCAGCGTGTCAGGCATAGACAGCAGTTTTTGGTACATCACGCCTGCAGGTTCGTTAATCCCCACATAATTGCCCAGTGATTTACTCATTTTTTGTACGCCGTCCAAGCCTTCTAGCAGCGGCATGGTGATACATACTTGCGCTTCTTGATTGTAACGACCCTGCAACGTCCGCCCCATCAAAATGTTAAAGGTCTGGTCAGTACCACCAAGCTCCACATCGGCACGCATGGCAATGCTGTCATAGCCTTGCACCAAGGGGTACAAAAATTCATGAATGGCGATGGGCGTTTGACTGGCATAACGCTTGGCAAAATCATCACGCTCAAGCATACGAGACACGGTAACTTGGCTGGCAAGTGCAATCATGTCTCCAGCACTCATTTTGCCAAACCAGTCAGAGTTAAACATGATGGTGGTTTTGTCTTTATCCAAAATTTTAAACACTTGCTCGGCGTAAGTTTTGGCGTTTTCGGCGACTTGCTCTTTAGACAATGGGGGGCGTGTGCTGTTTTTGCCTGACGGGTCGCCAATGCTTGCGGTATAATCGCCAATCAAAAACAACACTTCATGTCCCAAGTCCTGAAAATGACGCAGTTTATTTAATACCACGGTATGTCCAAGGTGCAAATCAGGCGCTGTCGGATCCATGCCCAATTTGACACGCAAAGGGCGACCTTGTTTTAATTTGGCAATCAAATCTTCTTTGGAATAGATGGAGTCCGCGCCGCGCTCAATGAGGGCTAATTGTTCTTCAATGGGAGCAAAAGTTGTCATAAGTTTGCCTTGTTATGCCAAAAGATATGAAATCAATCAAAAGAGCGCTATTATAGCACAGAACCCACTTTTGCTTGTAAAGCATATTAAAATTAACTATTGTGTGAGCGTGTACACTGGTACGCACAAAAAGAGCGTGTTACAATGATGACGCGTGACCAACAAAGGTAAATATAGCACAGACACCATGTACGTTGGTGGGTGTTGGTGTTGAAGTAATTTTTGAGGAAAAAAATGCAAACAGTAAATGACGCTGCCATAAGCGAATTGATGGCATTATTGAGTGATGATGATGAAAAAGTAATTAACCAAACCGGACAAGGTTTGTATGTTGGCATGATGAGTGGCACAAGCTTGGATGGTATTGATGTGGTGTTGTGTCGCTTTTTTGATGGGGTAAGTGATGGGCAAGGGTCGTCTTCAGCACATTTAGTCAAGCTTGTGGCGACCCATACACAGCATTTTGATGAGGCGCTTAAAGCGGCGTTATTGGCACTGTGTACTCCTGATGGCATAGCAGACTTACCAAAGACGCATGATGACTTGGTTAGTGAGCTGGATTATTTTGGGCATATGGCAGTGCGCTATAGTCAATTGGCAGCACAAGCAGTGCATGAATTACTACAAAAAGCAGGGGTGAGTGCCGATGAGGTGGTGGCAATGGGTGTGCATGGGCAGACCGTGCGTCATCGCCCTGAACTGGGCTTTAGTTTGCAGCTGCTTGACCCTAATGTATTGGCTCATACGACAGGAATTAGTGTGGTCAGTGATTTTCGCCGTCGCGATATGGCGGTTGGAGGACAAGGTGCGCCACTGGTACCTGCATTTCATCAAGCCATGTTTGCAGAGGTAGTCACCCAAGGTGCCAGTGTGGTACTAAATCTTGGCGGGGTGGCAAATATTACTATTTTGGGCGATAACGTGGTAGGCTACGATACGGGTGTGGCAAATTTATTGATGGATGCTTGGACAGACTTACACCTAGGCAAACCCTTTGACAAAGATGGGGCGTGGGCGCAATCGGGCACGATTCATCAGGCATTACTTGAGCGCTTACTGACACATCCATTTTTGGCGCAATCTGCACCAAAGTCCACAGGGCGCGAGGCGTTTAATCTGGCGTGGCTACAGGCAGTCTTAATGAGCTTTATGGAAGTTAATCCTGCTGATGTACAGGCAACCTTGGCAGAGTTTACCGCCATCAGCGCTGCCACTGAAATTGCCAAGTTTGCACAAGAAACCAAAAATACCTTATATGTGTGTGGTGGCGGGGCGTACAATGGATATTTGCTGGCGCGATTGGCACACCATTTGTCTGCATGGCAGGTGCTGACCACACAAGCGGTAGGGCTTGCACCCACTTGGGTTGAGGCAACTGCTTTTGCATGGCTTGCTCGCCAAAATCTGCTGGGGCGTACAGGCAATATGCCTAGTGTCACAGGAGCGTCATCAGCAGTGGTGCTTGGGCAGGTATGTTTTGCTTAACTCAAGCTAAACTAATGCCTTGCCTTGGCTATGTTTAAATAAAAAAAATCCGTCACATTTTGTGACGGATTTTGTTTCATGTGAAACGTTTTTTATTGACCGCTAGTAGTAGCAGGTGCTGTGGTTGCACTGCCTTGTGGTGCAGCATTTGTTTCTGCGCCTGCCTGACCTTGAGCTTGTTGCATTTGCTTCATCATTTCAGCCATTTGTGCCTCTTGAGCGGCTTTGGCTTTTTCCATAGCAGCAGCGGCAGCGGCATCATCTAGCAGCTCAATTTTAAAGATAAGCACGCTATTTGGCTCAATACCTGTATTACCTGTTTCGCCATAAGCTAGATCAGAGGGGACGTACAGCTCATAAGTACCCCCTTTTTTCATCAATTGCAAGCCTTCTGTCCAACCTGCAATCACTCCCTCTAGTGGGAATTGCGCTGGCATATCACGCTCATATGAGCTGTCAAATACCGTACCATCAATCAGCTTGCCTTCATAATGTACAACGACAGTATCACTGGCTTTGGGGGAAGCGCCTGTACCTTCTTTGATAACTTTGTATTGCAAGCCTGATTCGGTGGTTTTCACACCTTCTTTTTTGGCATTTTCAGCTAACCAAGCAGCGCCATCAGTTTTATTTTTGGCAGCTTTTTCTTCCATCTTTTTCACAAACTCTTCTTGTTTGCGTTTTTGATAATCAGTTACTACTTTGGTGGCTTGCTCTTCGGTTAGTGCAGGATCTTTACCCTCATAAGCATCTTTCATGCCTTGATAAAAGGCATCCAAATCCATATCGTCTGCCATGTCTTTTAGGTTTTTACCCATATCATAACCAATCGCATAGCCTGCTTTTGTGGTATCAGGGCTTTGCTCGGTGATGGTGGTTGTTGGCTTGGCAGCAGTGGCTTCTTTATTATTACATCCTGTCAACAGTAATGCAGCAGACAAGGCTGATAATACCAAAACTTTTTTCATATAACTTACTCTTACAAAATAATGAAGGTGACAATAACTTTAACTTGATACTGCCACAAGAAAAACTTGCCTATCATAACAGATTAGCCCTGCCAACACCATGTCTTTTTGTCAAGGGATTGCCACAAGCTGTAGGTTTATTGTTACCAATTTAAGACAGCTTACCGTGACATTGCTTATATTTAAGTCCAGAACCACAGGGACAAGGGTCGTTACGATGAATGCCTTCAGGAATCACCAGTGTTTCTTCTGTACCTGATTCCACGATAGGCGCCGTTGTCCCACCCAAACTTAACGTAATGCGTGTATTACTGGCTTGTGGACGAACAGGACGCTGTCTTGGGGTGTCGTCTTCGTTGTCCATCAAGCCCATTTCTTGATGTTCAAACTGCATACGCATAGCTTCTGCTTGCTGACGGCGATATTCCTCTAGGGCAGCCAACTCTTCAGGGGTAGGAATGTGTGTGCGTGACAAATCTTGAATGGTATCAGATTTAATCGCCCCAAGCATAGAACGAAACAGCTCAAACGATTCGCGCTTGTATTCTTGCTCTGGATTTTTTTGGGCATAACTGCGCAAATGGATACCTTTGCGCAAATGATCCATCTGTGTCAAATGCTCTTTCCAATGGCGGTCTAAGCTTTGGAGCATAAAATGACGCTCAAGCTGGTCGGCACTGGCTTGTCCAAGTTGGGCGCGGCGTTCATGATAGCGGGCAAGTGCTGTATTGACAATTTTATCACGCAGCCCCTCTTCATCTAAGCGGCTGTCTGCATCAAGCCAGTCATTAATGGGCATATAAAAACGAAACGCCTCTTCAATCTCATCTTCTAGTCCATCAATATTCCATTGATCATCTACCGACCCGCGAGGTACAAATTGGTCAATCAAGGCATTGTACACCTCACGATGCATCGCCTCAATGGTCTCAGTAAGATTGGCTTCTGCCAATAACTCATCCCGCTGTCCATAAATGACTTTACGCTGGTCGTTTGCCACATCGTCATATTTTAAGAGTTGTTTACGCGCATCAAAATCACGGGCTTCAACCTTGCCTTGCGCGCCTTCAATAGAGCGCGACACCATTTTATGCTCAATGGCTTCGTCTTCTTTTAAGCCCATGGCGCGCATCATACTCACCACACGCTCGCCTGCAAAAATACGCATCAAATCGTCTTCTAAAGACAAAAAGAATCGTGACTGACCAGGGTCTCCTTGTCGCCCTGCACGACCACGAAGCTGGTTGTCAATACGGCGAGATTCGTGGCGCTCCGACCCAATAATATGTAACCCTCCCGCTGCTAGCACTTCATCATGACGTTTTTGCCATGCTGCTTGATAAGCGGCGCGCTCTTCGTCACTAATTTCCATGCCTTCTAATTCAGCAATCCAGTTACCACCAAGAATAATATCCGTCCCCCGACCTGCCATGTTGGTGGCAATGGTCACAGTGCGCGGTCTGCCCGCTTGGGTGATAATTTCTGCTTCACGCTCATGCTGCTTTGCATTCAAAACGTTATGAACAATCCCTTCTTGCTCGAGCAAAAAAGACAGCTCTTCAGAAGCCTCAATGGTTGCTGTCCCCACAAGCACAGGCGCACCTTTGGCAGTGATGCTCTTGATTTCGCGGATAATGCCTTTGTATTTGCCTAATTTGGTCAAAAAAATCTGATCATCTAAATCAATCCGCGCAATAGGACGATGGGTAGGAATGACCACAATATCCAGATTATAGGTGGATTTAAACTCCGCCGCCTCGGTGTCTGCCGTCCCTGTCATGCCTGACAATTTGTCATACAAGCGAAAATAGTTTTGGAATGTGGTGGTTGCCATGGTTTGGTTTTCTGCTTGAATTTCCACCCCTTCTTTGGCTTCAACTGCTTGGTGCAAGCCATCGCTCCAGCGGCGACCTGGCATGGTACGCCCTGTATTTTCATCTACGATAATCACTTCGCCTTCATCCACAATATAATGGATGTTTTTGACAAAAATATGATGGGCGCGAATGGCTGCTTGCACGTGCGCCAACAAAGGCAAACGCGCTGGACTATACAAGCTTTCATTTGCGCCAAGCTCCCCTACCTCAACCAAAAAATGCTCAATTTTTTCATAGCCTTTTTCGCTAATTTCAATGGCGCGGTTTTTTTCGTCAATCCAAAAATCACCATCTGCGTTGTTTTTGTTCGCCTCTTCATCACGCGAGCGTAACAACCTTGGGATAATGGTATTAATTAAACTGTATAAATGCGCTGAATCTTCTGCCTGCCCTGAAATAATCAAAGGGGTTCGCGCTTCATCAATTAAAATGGAGTCAATCTCATCAATAATACAATAATTGAGTGGGCGCTGCTTTTTTTCAGCCAAGCTAAAGACCATATTATCGCGCAAATAGTCAAAGCCATATTCATTGTTGGTACCATAAGTAATGTCTGCGCGATAGGCATGGTATTTTTCATCAGGAGGCTGCTGACTATAAACCACCCCAACCGTCAAACCCAAAAAGTTAAATAAGGGTCGGTTTAGTTCTGCGTCACGGCGCGCCAAGTAATCATTGACTGTCACCACGTGCACGCCTTTGTCACTGATGGCATTAAGGTAGATGGCAAGTGTCGCCATCAAGGTTTTACCCTCGCCTGTTTTCATCTCGGCAATTTTGCCTTCGTGCAGCGTAATCCCACCAATCAACTGCACGTCATAATGACGCATACCATTGACGCGTTTTGAGGCTTCACGACACACCGCAAAGGCTTCTGGCAGAATACTATCTAGGCTTTCACCTTCATTAAAACGGCGCTTAAACACTTCTGTACGTGCGCGCAACTCTTCATTGGATAGGGCTTGAATGCTATTTTCAAAGCCATTGATTTTATCCACAATTTTGCGCATGCGTTTGAGTTCACGCTCATTTTTTGTGCCGATGACACTGCCGATGAGTTTTGCTAACATATCGCTTATCCAAGTTTTTTATTTATTAACTAAAAATTGATTGGGGTATGACCAACACACCCCTGCAACCGTGTCTATATAATTACAAATTGCTCAAAGTCAAGGCAAGGCGCAAAAATTATTCAATTTCTTTTTAAAATGCCAAGCCCAACAAAGTATTTTAGAGCGTACTGACAATTCACACACCTTAGAACCTGCTTACAATGAATTGCACTTTTATATTTTTGTAGAATATTTCATTAAAAGTGCTTACTTTTTTATCAAAAATGGCTAACTCTGGCAACTTGATGTCAACAACTTGCTTGACAGACTCACTATTAACCTCAAATTTTTTTCCTTGAAAAACTTACGATTTATCTTATTTTTGTCCAAAAAAAATTAATCGTGAGCAGGTTTTTAAGAAAAACTATCAAATGCAAGGTGTTAGGCGTACTTTTGGTGAAAAACTGCCCAAACAGGTTTGTGATTTAGCCCACTTTTTCGCTCAAATTGAACCCTTAGTACGCCCCAAGGTTTCAAACACCTTGTCTGCTGCTGCAATTGTTTTGTCCAAATCATCATAAGTATGAGCCGATGACATAAATGCCGCCTCAAACGCCGATGGTGCAAGATATATGCCAGCATCTAGCATGGCATGAAAAAATGTGGCGAACTTCGCTGCATCACACTTAGTAGCAACTTCATGAAAGTTTTGTGGCAGACTATCACTAAAGAACACCCCAAACATACCCCCTACCGAACATGCTGAAAACGCTACGCCGTGTTTGGCAGCACTGTCTTTTAGACCCTGCACCAAGTACTCCGTCTTGGCGGTCAGCTCTTCATAAAAGCCATCACGAGTCAATTCATCAAACATCGCCTTGCCTGCGCGCATCGCCAAAGGGTTGCCCGACAGTGTTCCTGCCTGATACACACCTCCCAACGGCGCAATACATTCCATAATTTCGCGCTTACCACCAAATGCACCCACAGGCAATCCCGCCCCAATGATTTTACCAAAGGTGGTCAAATCAGGGGTAATATCAAAATGCGCCTGCGCTCCACCTAGCGCCACCCGAAAGCCTGTCATCACTTCATCAAAAATCAGTACCGCACCATACTGTGTGCAGAGTGTGCGCACTGCTTGATGAAACTCTTTGCTTGGAATGACCATATTCATATTGCCAGCGATAGGCTCTAAAATCACACAAGCCAACTCATGTCCAAACTTCTCAAAACAGGCTGTTAAGGCATCAATATCATTATATGGCAAAGTTAAGGTATGTTTGGCAAAATCAGCTGGCACACCCTTAGAGGTTGGCTCACCAATATCCAACATACCAGAGCCTGCTTTTACCAATAGACTGTCTGAATGCCCATGATAGCAGCCTTCAAACTTAACAATCTTATCCCGCCCTGTATAGCCTCGTGCCAAACGAATCGCACTCATGGTGGCTTCTGTGCCCGATGATACCATACGAATCAACTCAACACTGGGAATTATGCTGGCAATCAAATCTGCCATAGTTGTTTCTGATGGCGTGGGTGCCCCAAAAGATAAGCCGTCATCAGCCGCTGCTTTAACCGCATTAATCACGCCTTCATGTGCATGACCCAAAATCATCGGTCCCCATGAGCCAACATAATCAATATAGGCATTGTCTTCAGTGTCATAAATGTACGCACCCTTGGCTCGTTTGACAAATACAGGCGTACCACCCACCCCTGCAAAAGCGCGCACAGGAGAATTTACCCCACCTGCAATGTGACGTTTGGCTTTTTCAAATAAGATATTATCAGCAGTACTATGATGAGTCATTTTTTACATTCTCTATATTAAGGTGTGTTGATAGTTTACATACTTTAAAAAAAGTGTTTAGTCTATCAACTTTTTTTTAAGTTTTAAATCATCTTTTTTGACGCTCATTGTCCATCTATAATGATTCGTGGCTGACAACTAACAGTAAAATTCAGTGAATTGGCAATAAAACACGCCTGATGCGCCTCTTTATGAAGCTGATATGCCAAAGTGCTGTCACTGTCTTGACTAATTGTCACCACAGGCGCTAAGGTAGCAGAGACAAAATGTCCTGCCTGTGATGCATCACCTTCATCCATCACAGCGGTTGCAACATCTTCATAAGCAATTACCACAATGTGATTGACGGCACATAAATGCAAATACCAAAGCTTATGGCAAGCACTGATAGATGCTAGGAGCATATCTTCAGGATTCCAGCGCGTCTTATCACCCAAAAATGCAGGGTCGGATGAACCTAATATATCAGGCTTACCTGCCACCTGCACCACAAAATCACGAGCATAAGCCCGATAATTCGCCGTTCCTTTGCCTAAATTGCCCTGCCAAGTAAGCTTAGTAGTGTAGTGATGTGTTGTCATAAATTACCCTCTCAAATAAGCTTGGTCGTGTAGTGATGTGTTGTCATTAAGCTTTTTTTACCACACTGGATTTAAGCTTCATCGCCCCAAACCCATCAATCTTACAGTCAATATCATGGTCATCAGGCGCATCATAAATCAGGCGAATGGATTTAACTTTGGTGCCTACTTTAATAGAGGTGCTTGAGCCTTTAACTTTTAAATCCTTAATCACGGTCACACTGTCGCCATCGGCAAGCACATTGCCTACGGCATCTTTGATGACAGGCAAGGCATCACCAACATCACCCTCTGTCCATTCATGGGCGCACATTGGGCAAATCAAAAGCTCCCCATCAGCATAGGTAAATGTTTCGTGGCATTTTGGGCAAGCAGGTAAACTCATAACACAGCCTTTTTTGTAACTATTTAGGATAACTGCTTATTGTAACCGATTTTGTGTATGTTTTGGTACTTCTCAAGGCAGCAGATGTAAATTTTTACAAAATGGTGATAAAATTTTGCTAAAATTAGCGCATCTTTTTAGCTAGGAATAATAATGATGATAAGTTTTGTTTATTTTCATTTGACAGGTATAGACAGCGAAAAATTTTTGCAAGGGCAATTAACTTGTGATACCAAAAAACTCACTAACGCCTACACGCCGTGTGCCATCTGCAATCTTAAAGGGCGCGTACAATTTGGTCTTTGGGTGCGCCGTTTTGAAGAAGGGTTTGTGATTGTGCTAAGCTTGGATTTGGCAGAAGAGTTTAAAGCGCATATCAAAAAATACGGCGCTTTTTCGAAAATCAGTCTATCAGACGCTTATTTTGCCCATCCCATCTTAGCACTTGACGAAACACTTGCCACTTTTGAAATATCTGATATACCTGTCGTAGAAAACAGCGATAACTGCATTCTTGCAGGGCAAGCATGGCAAAGGGTCAGCATTGAAACAGGCAATTATTGGATTACCAAAAAAATTAGTGAACTATTTCAACCCCAAGAGTTGCGCCTGCATCAGCGTGGTGGTGTGGACTATGATAAGGGGTGCTATCTAGGTCAAGAGATTATTGCGCGTTTATATTTCAAAGCAAGCCCCAAAGCTTATCTACATCGTGTCGCAGGACAGGGGATCGCGCCAGCAGCAGGCGATAGTTTGGGTAAGATGATTATTGTCAATAGCATACAAGAAGCTGATACATGGCAAGCCTTGGTTGTCGCGCGCCCTGAAGAGATGACGAACAGTGAATTGACCATCTTACCCCTACCAAGTGCACTACAAGCCCCTATTGGGCGAGAGTAGCGCTCAACAAAACAAAGACCACCAAACTTTTGTTTGATGGTCTGTTTTGGTTGATTTTATCTTTGCTAGCTTATCTTTTTTGACACCTGATGCGGTTTGGCAATCATATTGAGCCCTCTATTAATTTTATAGGCTAACTTTTGCTTAATCAGACGTATCAGTGTGTGAATTGTCTGAATAATTTGCTCGTTACTTGCCTCAATCATCGGTGTCATGTCTTGTTGTTTGGATGACATAGCACGCATCTTTTTTAGCGCCTCTTGTCTTCTTGGATGATCTTTTAGCTGTTCTGCCAAATATGCCTTAACACTAATTTTCATAACACACTCCTATATTAGTCACTAACACTCTAGAAACTCATCAATAAAGTCTTTTAAGTTCACAATAAGACAAAATAACAAGCCAAAGATGGTACGAGCAGTACAGCAAGGCGAGTTAACGAAGTATTGTTTTAAAATCAAATGACAACATCAACATCTCTTGAGTGGATAAGTCTATTATACGAATAGTTACGACAAATTGTGTCGCACAAAGCACAACCCTCTATGATTATTTAAAACCAAGCAAATTTCTTCATATGCTATTTATTCAACAACATATTTTTGTATATCCCAAATATCCTCCCCAAATCTAGCCAGCCACCACGTCAGCATTTGCGAGTCCATCACCGTAGCACGAAACCGATAATGAGCTTGCGTTTCTTCAATAATCTGCTGATCGTGAGATAATCGCATTTCTGTTAAATGATACCCCGCTTTTTTTGTGATACTAAATTCCAGCACAATCATCTGTTCTGTGCTAAATTCAAACGCCCCATGATTGATATAATCCTCTAGATTAAAATCTTTAGGACGCTCAAATACTCTTGTTACTATACTTGCATGACTGATGCGATGCAATGCCAAATGACGATAGTCATTAAAACCTTCAAACTGCACCACCAAATATAATCCCACGCCCCACTGCACCAACGCCAAAGGAGCAACACAATGGCTTTTGGGCGCTTTAAAGGGCGCTTGATAACATACTTGTAAATAATGATTTTCAAACAATGCTTGGTTTACCACCGCCATCACTTCATCATCAAGCTTTGGAGGAATGAGCGGCTGTGTGCTTGGCGCAATACCCACTTTGCCAAGCCATGCTTTTGCCTTTTGGTATTTGACATCACTTTTGTGCAATTCAAGCTTGGCTTGATCAAACAATGATTCCAAAGATTGTTTGGTCTTAATAGGCAATAATGGCAATAAATGACGCTGTGCCAATTGCAAAAGCACAGATTGTTGATCGGTTAGCTGCGATGCTGACAACCCTGACGCATAAGAAAGCCAACGATAAGCATAAGGCTTGTTATCGTCTAAGCACTCAATATCAAAATGCTCGCAGATGGCTTTTAAATCGCGTTGCAAAGTGCGCACATCGCACTCAAACCCATCTGCAAGTAGCGCCTCATAAAGTTCAGGGGTGCTGATTTTTTTGGGATATTTGGGAATTTTTTGCAGGATTGCCATAATCATTAAAGCGCCCTTCAGGTGAGATTTTCGTGGGGATTTTGTTGATGTTTTCATGTATTATCCTTAAATTTTTACGCTATTATAGCGTTAAACAATAGTAAAACAATCCAACTTTAGTCAAGTGTAGTGTTGTCTTGCCACACTCATTGATAATAGGTACTTTGTTCGTTAAAACAAAAAAGATACTATCTTTAACCTTATCAAATATAACATCTTACTTGTGTTTCATATAAGACACTTTATTTTTACAGATTAGGGCATTCTGACATTTCATAACACTGTCTACGATTTTTCTTAATTTTAATGACAAACATCAAACAACAAGCACAGCACAAACACACCAACCATAAAAACCCAAATTTCCCCAAAGAACTCTTCGATAGCGCAATCAAACCTATCCCCTAACACCCCACTTCCACCAAATCCCCACGCTCCACACGAATTTGT
>JBHBMT010000066.1:0-5512 GCA_041773075.1 Moraxella sp. | reverse complement strand
TCAATGTGAAAAAAAGGCACTCCCACGCACTCGGCGAGTATTAGATGCGTTTGCCAATCGGATTGGCGATAATACTTGGCAAACGGTCATCACCGAAGACGGTTTGGCAATGGTCAAAAAATTGCTATCTGCCACCGCCAGCAAAAGTACTGCGGTGAGTTGCTATCGTTTTCATACGCGTAAACATAGTGAACTTTTGTGGATTGTGGGAAATCGTCATAAATTTAATGAATGGGGCTGGGTGCCGGTGAATCGTACTCAAAAAGATGTTTTTATGGATGTGATGACAATGAAACCAAAACAAAATGAAGTTTATGCGAATACTCAATTACAACCTTTGGTGGAGCATTCTTTTGCAGTCGGCTATTTGAGTTATCAATTATTTCAGCATTTAATTCAAAATGATGATTATCGCAATTTAGCACAAGTGGCATTTTTAGCGGGTTGTTTGCATGATTTGGGTAAATTAGACCCAGAATTTCAAACTTGGGTACGAAAAGGTAAGCAAAAAGATGAAACAGATGATGGGCAACATATTGATGCTGGAAAATTTACCTTTGAAAAACACCCACGACACAATGAATTGTCCTTATTTTTATATAATCTTTTTGATGATGGTAATAAAAAACTCAATCGTACTTTAAAAGAAGCCTTAAAACATACAATTTATTGGCATCATGCCAAACCCTATCGCAAAGAGCAAAATATTGGTGATTTAAAAGGTCTGTATGGACATCTTAAAAGCAATATTGGTCAAGAAGGTATAAAAAATTTTATTGAACAAGCAATAAACACATTAAATAAAATCAATTATCTTGCTAAAGATTATGATAATCATTTGAGCATGATTGAGCAATATTTATCATGGGAAATTAATGAATTATCGGAGCAGATTGAAGATAGTTTAGAACGTAATCAATTTCCTATTTTTAAGCATTATGAAGTGTCGGACGATTTTGAAGCATTACAAGGGAAAATTCGTAAAAATGCAGGACATAACGTGCTAAGAGCGTGTGTGATTAGTGCCGATAGATTGGTTTCAGCATTAACAGCACAAGAGTTGATGGAATATATTGCAGAACACCGTTTAGATGAATTATTACAAAAATTATTAAATGATGGCTCGGTTAATTTAGTCAGTCATATAGAACAAGGTTTAGAGCATTTTCCCAATAGTGAACGCACACAAAAACAGCATGAAGTGGCAACAAAGCTAACGCAAATTGATGATGTTGCGGTACTGGCAGGGGCGGCAGGCTGTGGTAAAACCAAAATTGCATTGGAATGGGCAAAATTAAAAAATGCCAAAAAAATCTTTTGGGTATGTCCACGTGTGCAAGTGTGTTTAGGGATTTTTAAAGAGCTGACAGAGGAATATTTGCCTGATGCTAATGTGGAAATTTTTACAGGCGAATATAAATACACTAATGGCTTAGATAATCCAACGCATGAATATGACTATTTATCCGCAGATGTTGTGGTAACGACCATTGACCAAATTTTAAGTGCAATTGTTACGCACACCAAAGTCAATGGATTAATTCCATTTTTAGATGCCCATGTGATTTTTGATGAATATCATGAATATATTCCAATGGATATTTTTAATTTGCTGTTTGCTGAATTGATTGAAACCAAAAAAATGCGACAGCCTGAATATAAAAATGTATTATTGGTTTCGGCTACGCCCCATTATTTATATTTAGAAAAAGTGCTTGAATTAAATGTTAATCATCAAATTTGTGAAATGCCTTCATTTAATCCTAGCCGTTATCAAATTGAATTTAAAACCTACCAGGATAAACAAAAAGAAGATAATCCTTTCTATCAGGTTTATCAAGATAAATGCACTTTTGTGATTAGTAATACGGCATTATTGGCTCAGCTGGGTTTTATTTATCAAAAAAATCAAGAAAATAGTATTTTACTACATTCTAAATTTAAGCGAAGCGACCAAAAGTCTTTGTTTAATGAAGTGTTTGATTCATTTAATAAACAAGGTACAGGCAAATATCAAATATTACGCAGTGGCCCGATTGTACAAGCATCATTAAATATTAGTTGCGATTTCATGGTAACTGAAATGAGTAATCCTGAAAATATTTTGCAACGCATTGGGCGATTGGACCGTTTTGGGAAAAATTCAGCAGTTAATATTATTCAAATTGCCATTACAGATGATGTTAAAAATGGTAAATGCGTGGGGTCTTCAGCAAGATTTTTAAATAAATTGCATAGCTTGCAGTCAGCAAAAGTATGGTATGACTATTTAACAGAACAGTTGGCAGATAGGGCATTTACGCTGGCTGAATTATATCAAGTGTATCGCTCATTTTATGCAATGCCTTCTATTCAAACGTGGATTGAGCAAGATTTGCAAAGCGCATTAAACAGCAGTATTCAATTATTGGCACGAAAAGTGGCTGAGCCAACCAAAGTTTCAAGTGCAAAAAATACGACAAAAAAACGCAAAATCAGCAAACATTCTTTGCGTGGCGACAGTCGATTTATTCAGTTGGCAAAATTAAATGTTGATAATTATCAAGCCCCCGAATTTCTCAATGAATATACTTATACGCAACCATTGCATGAACAAGATGATTATGATAATTTAACCGAATCATTATCTTATATCAAAGATATAGGATTAATAGATTATTTGGCAAAAAAACATGGGCGAATTGACCCCGCTCATCCAATCCAACCCATTCCTGATAAAAAACATGCACTAAAAATGATGATGTTGGAAAATTATTCTCGTGATGCAGATTTTCCTTTATATTTGAGTTATACGCAGGAACACTTGGATTTAATCAATGAATCTCGCAATAGTAATGCGGTTTATTATGCAATTTGTGAGCAACAAGCGATTGGTTCATTAAGTTTGGACAATCTTTTAACTTTAACAATAGACGCGGAAACGCAGGAGTAAGATGATGGCAAAAGTAACAGGTATTAAAAGCGTTGATTTTAAAATCAAAGCATATGGTTTTGGTGTTGTAAACTGGAATGGCCCAACTACATTGATGGGAGATAATGGGGTAACGGTTGATAATCATACCTTACCAAAATTGCGTGGTTATTCTAATTTAACAGGCAAAGTTAAGGACGAAACTGGTTATAAATACAAAAAACAAGCATCAGATATTGATTTTGCACAAACCCCTTTGTATATCAGCCAAAACTGTATTCGTCACCATTTGTTCCGTGACCAAGCCTACGATTTGCATTATGCAAAAGATAACAAAGATTTGATTGATGTTTTGTGTTCAATGACAGGATTAATTCGTGGTTATGTGGTGCCATCAAGCCAATGTAAGCGCACCAGCCCATTATTAATTACAGATTTTGTGGATTTATTGGGTAATGGTAATTTTGAACAAATGGGGCGTTCAGGTAGCAAAGAAAAAGAAATCAATAAAAAAGGCGAAGAAGTCAGCAACTCTTTCTTTTCCAAAACAACTTTTGGCGATACCGAATACGAAGCATGGGGGTCAATCAGCATTGAACAATTACAATTTATTTCATTGGACAAAAAATTTGACCGTGCGTCTATGACGATTAAAGATGGCGAAGGTGAAAAAGTTGCCCAGCAGGTACAAGATTTTATTCAAAGTTTAGCACCAGAACGCTCACCAAAAGCCACATTCCATGCCAACTATGTCCGCAAAGGTACGATTTTCCAAGAAGGTGAAGTGGGTATTTTGCTCGATGATGTGGCGATTGATATTTTGGTACAAGAAACCTTAACCATGATTAGCGAGCTTTCTATTAAGCAAGCCAAAGGTTATATGTATGTAGATGAAATTGAAGTAGATTATAACGACAGCAATAAAATGATGCGAATCAAACGCAATCCAGAGCAAGCCAATGCCGAAAAGCCAGATGGTCTGTCTTATGCTGTTTATTTTGAAGCCAAAGAACCCAAATAAGCGAGTATGCCGATGAAAATCATCATCAAATATGACTCTTCTTGGCGAAACTCTTTTTTGGACGGTTCTAATAATGAACCGTTGCCAAAAAAGGGACGAAATTTTATTGCGTCTATGACAGAGTTAAAGAAGCCTGAAAATTACTTATCTCGACCAGTTAGCAAAGATACAGTGATGGGGATTTTGAATAGATTGATTGGCGACCAGCGAAAGCTATATCAGTCTAGACAGGAGCCAAACTATTATTTTGCTGATTTGGAAGATTTGATTAGCTTTGAAGATAAATTATTGGTTGTTTCTAATGAAATTTCATATATTCGCAATATGAAAGGTAATACTGACCAAAATTCATTTACAGGCATGATTCAAGATAGCCATCTAACTTTTAAGTCAGATTATTCGGCTGAATTTTGGGGAATGTTGTGGCTTGAATGGGATGAATTATTGGATTTTATTGTAAATAAAGAATTTTCAGTTAGAAAAATTGAAGATGCTTTTTTAAATCCAATCAGTATTTTGGATAGGTCAGTATATTTAGATGGTTTAAAAAAATTAAAGCCTGATAATAAAGTAACTCAGATTATCGAACTCTTAAAAATAAAATTTCCAAATGAGCAATATATCGAAAATGATGATAGTATAAAAATGATACGCTTTTATGCTGCCGCTTTGTATTTGCAATTAGAACGCCTAGAGTCAAGGTATGATATGAGTTCTGCCGCAAATAAGCGTGGACAAAGTATATATATTTATGGTTATTCCAAGCGTGGATTTAATGGCAAACGAGATTTTATGAAAAATTTTGTGACCGGTGGCGAAAAGCTAATCTACGGCAATCCGTATATGTTAAAAAATAGATGGGGTGAAGTAATTTCGGTACTGCATAAAGCCAATGGTACACTAGAAATCGAGCTTAATTTAACGCCTGAGCAAGCCAAAGATTTAAAACAAAAGATCGAAGATGCAGGAGTTTCCGCTTTTTATCTTGGTAAAAAAGGTTTGGCTTATGTAGATAAGATTGTACCTTAGGAGAATGCATGAATTATTATATTGAACTTACCATCATGGACAGTCCCGAACTGACACCTTATCAAATTTGGAGTAAACTCTACACCCAGCTCCATCTTGCCTTTGTTGAACAGCAAGATGATGATGGCAAAATCGCTTACGGTGTTGCATTTCCGCAGTACCGTCTAAATGCTGATAAGCAAATTGGCTTTTTGGGGTTTAAAGTGCGTATTTTTGCACAAACAGAGCAGGCATTGCAGACATTAAACCTAGCAAAATGGTTGGAGAGACTTACTGACTATGTGCATATGACCAGTATTCGTGCAGTACCTGTGGATAAAATTACGGGTTTCTCGCAGTATTACCGAGTGATTCCAAAAATGCCTTTGGATGAGCGTATCAGCCATCAGGCGGCTCGCCATGGTGTCTCACTAGAGGCAGCTGCCGAGCATCTAAAAGGCTATCAGACCCAAGCGACCATTGAGCCATTTATTCGTATGCCAAGCCAAAGCACAGGACATGACTTTGCCCTACACATCGGTAAAAAGCCTACCGATGGCATTGGTGATGGC
>JBHBMT010000065.1:0-4321 GCA_041773075.1 Moraxella sp. | reverse complement strand
CCCATGCAAGTGCGCTACCAAGCTGCGCTACACCCCGAAAAGACACTTATTTTAACAAATTTTGTGAATTTTGCAAGCGATAAATTTGAATTTGTTTTGGTTTTGTGGCTCTGGGTTGATAGGTTGAGCCAACTATACAAAAATATCGCTATAAATAAAGCATCTATAAGCCCTTAAATTCAACCACGAACTGCAACGTTTCAATAAACAAAGAAAAGAAGTAAGATATGTACTGTTGCACTTACTTCTTCAACTCCGACCTATCAGAGCGTCTGCAAAAATATACACAGCATACTCTTGAACAAAGATACCAAATTTTAAGCAGATTTGAAAAGCAATATTTCTATTAGTGAAATCTCCAGACGACTAGGCTGTCATAAATCCACCATCAGTCGTGAACTTAAACAAAATACAGGACTACGTGGATATAGACCCAAACGAGTCCATGATAAAGTCAAAAATGCAAAGCAGATATGCTTATCCAACGACAACGCTTAGGCGATTATGAAGGCGATACTGTGGTTGGCAAAGGACATCAAGGTGTGCTTGTTACCCTAGTGGATAGAACCACACGAGAAGTCAAAATAAAAGCACTGCCAAACCGTAAAGCAATACTGGTGGCACAAACTTGTATTGATTTGCTCAAAGATGAACAAGTGCAAAGCATTGCCTTTGATAAAGGCAATGCTTTGCTTTACATGAACATATAGAGCAAGGGTTAAATACGGATATTTATTTTGCCAAACCCTATCAATCATGGGAGCGTGGCACGAATGAGAACATCAATGGTTTAATTCGTCAGTTTCCACCTAAGTCTATTATGCCGATAATCTTGATGAGAAACAAATTAAGCAAATTGAGTCTAATTTAAACAACAGACCAAGAAAAGTGCTAGGATTTAAGACATCTCTTGAGGTAAAATGTAACTTTGGGTGCGTTGCAGTTCAAGGTTGAATGTGCCTAGAAATTCTATTAAAAACTACTTTATTATTTTAAAAAAACCAACACTCTGTATGTAAACTAATCAAGAATTCAAATCAAACATAGACGAATAGTGATAAAATTGCTTAGATTTTATACAAATTTTGTTGATTTTTATAGTGCGATTGCCCATAAAAACTTCCCACAACCTATAGAAAATATCAAAATTTATGCTATAATAATCAGCTGTTTTTCAAACAGACCCATCAAGTACTTGATGGGCATTCATCCGCATACTGGTCGCAAGTATGTTTTTTATTTTAAGGAATTATCCATGACTCAATTTACACTGACCGTTGTCAATCGTGACTCCGACAAGCAGGGCAAAGGTGCGAGCCGCCGCCTGCGCAAAGAAAACCTAGTACCTGCCATCATCTATGGCGGTAATGCCGAACCAAAAAGCATTGCCATCAAAACCAATGAATTGGTAAAAGCCATTGAAAGCGATGCGTTTTTTTCAAGCATTCTTGACTTGACTGTAGACGGTCAAAAAGAAGAAGTGATCATCAAAGCCATGCAGCGCCATCCTTCAAAAAACTTCCCATTGCACGTTGATTTTCAACGCGTTGTGCGCGGTCAAACCATGAGCTTTACTGTGCCACTACACTTTGTAGGCAAAGAAAACGCAGCTGGCAGCAAAAATGGTGGCATCTTGCAAACCAACATGACTGAAGTTGAAATCAGCTGCTTGCCACGTCAATTGCCAGAGTTTATTGAAGTGGATGTATCTGGCTTTGATATCGGTGATATGATTCACTTGTCTGAACTGAAATTGCCAGAAGGCGCAAGCGTTACTCAGCTTGACCACAATGGTACAGACCGCGTTGTGGTCATCATGCAGCCACCTAGTGTGGAAGCAGAAAGCAGCGATGCCACTGAGGCAGAAACTGGCGAATCAGAAGAATAATTTTGTATTAATAAAATACCAAATTAAAAAAGCTGATGATTTAAACAAATGCCCAATAAAATTTTGGTTTTATTGGGCATTTGGTTTGTTAAGTTTTTGTTTTTGCTTAGAATTGGATTAATGCAATTATCAAAATTTGGCTTGCCATCAATTCAAGCAACCGCTTATAAATTTAAGCAATGATTCACTTGAGTTGATGGCATTTTTTATCGCATTACAATCGCTAATAGCTACAGCGTACCGTATGCCACCAAAGCATTTGCCACTTGCAAAAATCCAGCGATGTTAGCGCCTGTCATATAATCCACCGCGCCTTTGGTGGTGCCGTATTGCTGACCTGCACTGGCAGCATTGTCATGAATAGTCTTCATGATGTCTTGCAGCTGCTTATCAAGCTCATCAAAGCTTTTGTATTGACGCACAGAGTTTTGGCTCATCTCAAGTCCAGACACCGCAACGCCACCTGCGTTTGCCGCCTTGCCAGGGGCATAGGCAATGCCTGCTTCGCGCACAATGTCAATGGCTTCAATATTCAAAGGCATATTTGCGCCTTCTGCGATATACTTAACGCCATGCTTAACAAGCGCCTTGGCGTCATCAGCAAGCACCTCATTTTGGGTCGCGCATGGTAAAGCGATGTCAGCATCAAACTGCCAAGGCTTTTGCCCTGCAAGCCATTGCCCACCAAACACTTTGGTATATTCTTCCAAAGGCTTACGCGCTGCCTTTTGATCTTTGACCCAATTGATTTTTTCTTGATTAAAGCCTTGCTCATCATACAGCGTACCTGTAGAATCCGACAAGCTAATCACTTTACCGCCCAGCATGGTGACTTTTTCGGCGGCGTACTGCGCCACATTGCCTGCGCCAGACACAAGCACCGTTTTACCTGTCAAATCCTCACCATTGCGCGCCAACATATTTTGCAAAAAATACACCAAACCATAGCCTGTCGCCTCTGTACGAATCAAGCTGCCGCCATGCCCCACGCCTTTTCCTGTCAACACGCCCTCAAACTGGCGCGTCAAATTTTTATACATGGCAAACATATAGTTCACCTCACGGCCGCCCACACCAATATCACCAGCAGGCACGTCCATGTCTTTGCCAATATTCAAATACAGCTCGCGCATAAACGCATAGCAAAAGCGGCGAATCTCGCCATCTGACTTACCCTTAGGATCAAAATCAGAGCCGCCTTTGGCACCGCCCATCGGCAAACCCGTCAATGCATTTTTAAAAATCTGCTCAAAGCCCAAAAACTTCAACACACCCTCATTGACAGTCGGATGAAAACGAATGCCGCCCTTATAAGGCCCGATGGCATTGCTAAATTGCACACGATAGCCACGATTGATTTGAACCTGACCTTTGTCATCCTCCCAATTCACACGAAATGCAATGATACGATCAGGCTCACACAAACGCTCAAACACCTTAAATTCTTCAAATTTTGGATTTGCCTCATACGCTTTTTGAATGGTCAATGCCACTTCTTTGACAGCTTGGATGAATTCTGGTTGATGGGCATAACGCGCTTCAACGTCCTTGACGGCTGATTCAATCGTCATTATAAACTCCTCGTAATTAATAGATAACCAAAGCTTATATAATATATCATCACCGCCATCAAGGCACAAGCGTTTTATGAGCAAATGCCAAATAAAAAAGCCAACACATCTGTATCGGCTTTTAACATATGGGGTGAATGACGGGATTTGAACCCGCGACAACTGGAATCACAATCCAGGGCTCTACCAACTGAGCTACATCCACCATAATTGAGTAAATACCAAAATTCAACAGGCAAATGACAATACAATCTTTTGGCAGCCTTCAATAAGATAAACTTAAAAAGATATTAAGCAAACAATACTTTTTTGTTTTTTATTAAAATCAAGATAATGCACACCTTGTCCTGATATTCCCCAACCCGTTGGCGTAGAATAATACGCCATATTATATTGTTCTTGATTGCTCTCTAGTAATGGTTGAAAATACTCATAAGTGAAAAATGGGTCAGATGTCTTTACAATGCTAGGGTATGCAACTTTTTTATAATTACGAACAACTATTTTGTTATTATCGTCATAATTTGCATTTACCACATAAGCATCTTTTTGGTTTGGTTTTATTTGAATATCTCCAAATGATAATACAAAACTTGGCATAAGTTGCATAAATTGCTCATTTGAAAAATTCAATTGTAAATAACTACCGGCATAATCTTCTGAAAATACAATTGATTTTAGTGAGTACCCAAAAGCGGTTGCATTTTTTAATTGCAAATGTCTTGAGTGGTCACAATTATCGCTTTCTGGCTCACAATAATTATTAGCCTTATGGCTAACGACATCAGCCTTAAGAGTTTTTGGCATTGCTTTATCTTTATTTAGTATTTTTTTAACTTCCTCGTTTAACTCACAATTTTCT
>JBHBMT010000064.1:0-10976 GCA_041773075.1 Moraxella sp. | reverse complement strand
TATTAGGCATTTTACTGCAAGATTTAGGAGAAAAACCAAATGTTATTCTAAATGCAAGAAAATGATGGAAAATACGCTCAATTTACTGTTTGCTAAATGGAATGGGAGCTTAAATTATGTATTTTAAATTAACAATGCCAACAAGATTATCATCAGGCAGTAGAATGGTACAGCAAAGCTGCTAATCAAGAAAATGCTATAGCACAAAATAATCTTGGAAGGATGTATGAAAATGGCTATGGAGTACATCAAAACTATCAAAAGGCTATCAAGTGGTACACCAAAGCCGCCAATCAAGGAAATGCTGTTGCTCAATTCAACCTTGGGGTGATGTATATCAATGGTTATGGCGTACCCCAAGATTATCCAAGGGCAGTAGAATGGTTTTCCAAATCCGCCAATCAAGGATATATAGAAGCTCAAAATAATCTTGGAGCAATGTATGAAAAAGGTCAGGGTGTATCCCAAGATTATCAAAAGGCGATTGAGTGGTACAGCAACGCTGCCGCACAAGGACTTGCCGAAGCTCAATATAATCTTGGGGTGATGTATGCAGAAGGTCTAGGTGTGCGTCAAGATTATCAAAAGGCGATAGAGTGGTACACTAAAGCCGCCAATCAAGGATTTGCTGACGCTCAATATAACCTTGGGTTAATGTATGCCCAAGGTCGTGGCGTTCGCCAAAGTTACTCACTTGCCAAAGAATGGCTTGGCAAAGCCTGCGATAATGGCGATCAAGATGGCTGTGATAAATACCGTAAGCTAAACGAACAGGGTTATTAATGATGCTATCGTTAAAAAATATCGCCGTCATAATACTATGCATAACAACGACCGCTTGGGCGGATACGCTTATCTATCCTTTTTTGAATTTAAGCCAAGAAGAAAAGGCAGATATTGCCATCTCTATTTGCTTGAGCACTTCAAGTCTGGCAATGCAAGCGATGAACGACAGGCAATCTAATCTACCCTTAAATGAAAGCAAACAGGCTGTGTTAGCATCCAGCATAGCACAGAAAGATAGCGAGAATAAAAATCAGTTTTATCAAAATTTGATTGAAGAGCAGTATCAGCTTGCTTATAGCTACCCTATAGCCACAAGCAATCAAGAAAAATATGAATTGGTTAAGCAGCTGCGTGATAGAGAATTAAACCGCTGCGGCAATATTTATGGTGTTGAAAATATTGGGCAGTATTTTATTTATTTTAACGGCTACGCTGATTTAAGACCCAAAGATTTTGTTTGGCCGTATGATGAGATAAATTGAAGAATTTTAAAATTAATCATATCATGATGTTATAGTACATATTTGTTAAATATTTAAAATCACAACATAACACAATCAATGGCAGAAATTTACAGTTATTTATGCAAACACAAGCCTAAACTCAAAGACGATACACCACTTAATCTGCTCTCTGCCAAGTGGAATGGTCGGCTTAGTTATACATTATTGATGAATGGCGCCTTTTTGTCCAAGCAAAACACTTTGGCAATATGATATTATTTACCAGTTAATCAATCTATTTATGGAATATAAACTATGAAAAAATTATCTGCTTTGGTAGTAGGAATACTGCTGTCGCTATCAGCGATGGCCAATACTGCCTTTGATCAAGGGGTGTATTATTACAATCTTGGCACTGATGATGGTTATCGTCAGGCGTTTGGTTATTTTTATCAAGCGGCAGAACAAGGGGATGAGCACGCTCAATTTTATCTTGGAATGGTGTATTATCGAGGTCAAGGCGTGCGACAAGATTACCACACCGCTTTTGAATGGTTTAGTCAAGCTGCCAATCAAGGAAATGCTGACGCTCAATCCTATCTTGGGATAATGTATGCCAATGGTCAAGGCGTACATCAAGATTATGCCAAAGCAGCAGAATGGTACAACAAAGCTGCCGAACAATCGTATGCTTATACTCAATATCGCCCCATACAGCCACATGACAAAGACGAAGGCATACATCAAAACGCCCATACCACCAAAGACTAATCCGACAAAGCCGTAACATGACTTTCAAAAAGGCTAGGCTAACTACCATCTATTAGGGCAGCGAAGATATTGGCATTTGTAATCCCACCAATCAAAAACATCCGTCTAATTTTATGGTAAAATGCGTGGGCTTGTCAGGCAGTCGGTCTGCTTTGACGTATAAAGCTTGACAACATTCACGCCCTACCCATACCAAAAAAAGCAGCTTTTGATGTCAAAATACACCCAAAAGCTCACACAAAACCAAACTTTTATAAACAAAAAAGCATGAACAAAAAAGACCAATGGAAAATCAGCCCAAGCAGCTTATCCCATCTAAAAAATGACAAACGTTCAGAAGATAAGATGGCACAACATACCAAAAAAGGTGTTTTTGGGTTATTGGATTTTTTGACGCCGCAAATCGGTAGCCCCTTTAAAGCCAAACAATCACCCAAGCCAACCCCATCAGCCACGCCCATACTACCAACAGCACAGGATGCCCAAAAGCACACGCCCAAGACAGCCACCACCCCAAAGACAGAAATCACAGCAACAGAAATCACAGCAGATGCGCAACCCTTAGATACTTTGCTCACACCCAATCACACCAAACCAACCACCACAAAAACCACTCATCAAAAAATCATTGAAACCACCCCACTCACACCCCTTACTCATCGTGCAGGCAAGCCACCTGCATTACACCCTTCATTGCCCAAAAAGCCTGTGATAACACCCACAAACACCGTCACACCAGCAAACATCGTCACACCAACAAAAAATCTGGCAAACTCAAGCGAATATGCATGGCTAGGTGTCTTTTTGATTCCGATTTTTATGATTGGAGCGTTGGTGCTGTTTGTGCTTAGCTTGATGGCACTCTTTGGCGATCGTGTGATAAGCGGAGTGCTTTATGCAGGGTTCATGATGGCATTTATTTGGCTGTCTATTAAATTTGGCACACCATCAAAAGACGCATCCTTTCAGCCCAAACATCATTCAATTAACACAAGCACGCCACCCAAAGGGAAGATTGGTTTTATTGGTTATTTAGTGATGGTTGTGGGTGGTGCTTGTTTGTTATTTTTGGGACTGCTGATATTGGCAGGTGTACTTCTTAATGAAGCTGCCCAACCTAGTGATTATGGTATTGGGGTGTTTTTGGCAGGTATAATGGTGATGATTGCCCTGTTAATGAGATGGCTTGTGAACATTAGCAGAAAAAAAACACCCATCAACTCCACACAACAATGACCAATGAACCTCTCATCAAGCACACCTCCACAGCCACCAAACCATCGCCAAACCCCATTTAACAAAATAAAAATATTGGTTTGATATCAGGGTGACTCACTCCATTCACACCCTTGTCTTTGACAACTTACCCCATAATCCAATGCCAGAGGGCTATATTGCACACAAACACCCAATATCAGCAGATGCAGCACATAATACCAATAAAACATCAAGCGTGGCAGACGATAGCCTATTGGTGAATCCTGCTTTTGTTTATCATACCAATACATCACAGGATATGCCAAAAAGAGTCCATATTCCATGGCTTGATGCGCATAGACAGGTGCCAGTGGATGTTCGTTGGGTAGCCACCATGACATCACCATCATTGCAATGGTTGCCCACAAAAACCCTTTTGCCCTATACTGATAAATTGCCAATACCCATACAATCACCGCCCAACCCCAATCACAAAACCAAGACAACCCAATCATCAGCGCCACAACCGCCAACATCAGCCCTTTGGTATTTGATGGCTTAGCATTCAAAAACCGATGCCAAGCCATCAAAGCCAGCAAACCACACCCCAAGCTAAACAACACGTTGAGCTGTGCCAGTATGATTGGTACATCATATACTATCCGCCATATGCCAACTTGCATCATGATATAAGGCAGCTGTGCCAACAGTGCAAATCCAAACAACCGCTTGGCATAGCCGTACAAATCATGGGTGCGCAAAAATCCTTCCACCACCAAAAAACACGCCAGCGCCACCGTCATACGTGCAAAAAAATGCATGACTTGCCCAAGCAAGCTGTCTGTCACCACAAACACCCATGCAATATGTCCTACCGTCATCGCCATCATCATTAATAGCTTAATGCGGTCAAGATAGGATAAAAAAGATAAAGACATTTTACACCCATTACTACTTACAACTGTGTTATTTTAACTAGAGCATCCTACAAAAAAGCAAGCTTATCACATCAGCCACCCTTATTTAATATCAACTATTACACCACTCACCCCATCAAGCGCCATCAGCACAAAGACTTCACTAATTGCAAATACATAACATCACTCTCAAAGCTGCCATCTGCTTGGATATTAAAATACGTCTTGACCATATCACTTGCCTGATGTTGCAACAAGCGAATCACCTCCTGACAGACACTCGGTGTTTGCATTCGCGCCACCCACTCATCAAAATTAAGCGACAGGCGCTGTTTTTCCACACACGTCACCACAAACTGTGCACGCTCCGCCAAAGACAGCCATTGTGCCAAGGAATAATCACACACATGGCTAGGGTCGCGAATGGTTTCTATGGTTTGCAAAAAATTATTGAGCACAGGATTGTCCATGCCCAACACATCTACCATCACCACCCTACCCTTTGGTGTCAAAACCCGATAAATTTCATCCATCGCACTGGTCACACTATGCCAATGATGCGCTGAATAGCGACTTATCACCATATCAAACACGCCATGAGCAAAAGGCATCTGCTCTGCTGACCCTACTTGCCCTACGATGTTGGTCAAGCCTTTTTGCTTGGCAGTGGCGACCACATGATGCACCATCTTATCAGACAAATCATAAGCCACCACTGACTCTACCACATCAGCCAAGTGATAGCTGACATGACCACCACCACAGCCCAAATCTAAGACATGGCGTATTTGCTCACGTTGTGCCAAAGCGCGCATTTTGTCAAACTCCGCTCCTTGAGCATGAACAGCACTTGTGGCGTAGGCAGTAAATTTATCCTGATATTGCGTCTGATTGACGGCATGATGACTATGGGTATTCATTTATTACTCCTTTACCATATCAACTGACGATAAGTAAAAGAAAGTATAATTGGATTTTATTTATAAATAAAATGAATGATTTTTAAAAATTACAAAACTTTTAGTTATAAAAAAACACCCTTTGTCATCACAAAAGGTGTTTTTATTTTCAGATGCTTTTTAACAGATTATAGCAAATGCGCAATCGCATCACGCTCATCGGTAAGCTCTTTTAGGGTGATGTTGATACGCTCTTGGCTAAAGTCGTCGATCTCTAGTCCTTGAACGATGGTGTATTCACCGTTTTCACAAGTTACAGGGAAACCAAACATCACGCCTTCAGGAATGCCATAAGAACCGTCAGATGGGATACCCATGGTTACCCACTCGCCATCAGTGCCTAGTGCCCAATCACGCATATGGTCAATGGCGGCGTTGGCGGCAGAAGCTGCTGATGACAAGCCACGAGCTTCAATGATGGCAGCGCCACGTTTGCCCACGGTAGGCAAGAATACATTGGCGTTCCATTCTTGGTCGTTGATCATGTCTTTGACGCTTTCGCCGTCAATGGTGGCAAAACGGTAGTCAGCGTACATGGTTGGGCTGTGGTTGCCCCAAACGGTCAATTTTTTGATGTCTTTAACGGCTTTGCCAGTTTTTTTGGCAACTTGGGTCAAAGCACGGTTGTGGTCAAGACGTAGCATGGCGGTGAAGTTTTTGGCAGGTAAATCTGGCGCTGACTTCATGGCGATGTAAGCGTTGGTATTGGCAGGGTTGCCCACAACCAGCACTTTGACATCACGGCTTGCCACATCGTTTAGGGCTTTACCTTGAACGGTGAAGATTTTGGCGTTTTCTTGTAAAAGGTCGGCACGCTCCATACCAGGTCCACGGGGACGAGCGCCAACAAGCAGGGCATAATCAGCGTCTTTGAATGCCACATTAGGATCGTCAGTGCCAATCACGTCAACAAGAAGTGGAAAAGCACAGTCATCCAGTTCCATAATCACACCTTGTAGGGCTTGCTGGGCTTTTTCTACAGGCACTTCTAATAGCTGCAAAATCACAGGCTGGTCTTTACCTAACATTTCACCTGACGCAATACGAAATAGTAGGCTGTAGCCGATTTGACCTGCAGCGCCAGTAACGGCGACGCGAACGGGTTGTTTGCTCATAGTTATATCCTTTTACAATGAAAAATTTGGCACAGGATGCCATACATAAATTGGGCAAAACATCAGTTTACCCAATATAAAATTATCTGTTAGTCTAGCATTTTTGGCAGCATAACACAATTTTTTTATGAGTTTATCCTCATATATCATCAAAAAAGCCTATCCAAAGAAGAATAGGCTTTTTTGATTAATTGGCATAAGGAGAGACTTCAGCAAAAGACAAATACGCTTTTTTACCATCCCACTCCACAAAAATATTCTCATTGCCTTGTTTAACACCACGAACAACGTCTTTGTTTTGTTTGGTATTATCAATGGCTTTTTGTAGGCTAGCACGCTTATTGGCATCACTTAAGCCACACACACCCTCTTCGGCATTGGCAACAGCTTGACGAATAATTTGCCCTGCGGTTTGCAATTTCGCACCTTTTGAGCTATATAAGTCATCAGGAGTAATATGAATCTCAAATTCACAGCCTGCATAAGCGCTAGAGCCTACCAGTAATACCAATGCCGCGGTTACTTTTGCTAATGTTTTCATCACAACTCCTTACACCTCAAGCGCATACGCGCACCAAAAAATATGTAATTAAGCTCATTGTAGCACATCTTAAGGGTTTGTCTATAGTTTTTACCAAGCAGGTGATACCATGCCCATGCGCTGACTAATTGGCATCGTATTTCCCATCAAAGTGCTGTAGATGGTAGCATTTTCCATAACATGCTTGACATACGCGCGCGTTTCTACATAAGGAATGGCTTCTACATATTGATCAGCACTTATACTGCCTTGTCTTGGCAGCCATTTGGCAGCGGCATTTGGTCCTGCATTATAACCTGCGGTAGCCACCACAATCTGCCCGCCTGCCTTGCCTGCCAAATCTGCCAAATACCAAGTGCCATAACGAATGTTGGTATCAGGGTTGGTCATACTGCCTACAGACTCCCCCATACCACGAGCAATTTGCCTTGCCGTACCAGGGATGATTTGCATGAGTCCAGAAGCTGCTGCACCTGATTGAGCAGCTGTTTGAAAGCGACTTTCTTGGCGCATAATGCCATATGCCCATGCAGGGTCAATGCCCACGCTGCGACTATGGCGCACGGTGCTATCATAAAACGGCATAGGGTGTGATAACGCCCCATTGCGTACCTCGGGACTATTTTCAATGGCATAAATACTGCGCGGATAATTGCCCATATCCTGCGCCATCTTGGCAGCCAGTAGTGGTAATCGTGTATTACCTGCGTCACGCGCTTTTTTGACCGCCCAATTCCATTCGCGCTGAATATGCACAGGGTTTGCATCCTGACGCATCAATAAAATAGCGCGTGCAAAATGCTCATCCTTCATCAGCTCATTCACATCTTGGGCAGACAGTGTGGGTGCTGTATTTCCACCAACGTCCTGCAAGCTAAGTCGCTGTCCTAATCTGTCTTTGGCAAGTAAGCCATAATAGTCAATACCCGTAGCTAAATTCTGATAAATGCGTGTGGATTCGCCACGCTTGCCCTGCGCCTCCAAGCTGCGCGCTAACCAATACTGCCATACACGCTCTTGTTGCTTCACCATGCTCATGGCGTTAATGGCGGTCTGCACATCCTGCCATTGCCCAAAATAAATGGCAACTTGGGCATAATCTTCAGCTTCCTCAAAGTTAAATGGCTCACCTAAGCTGTTGCGAAACCAAGTTACCGCTTCCATATTAAAGCCATCATCAGTATTCATATTCATACGTTTGACAGCCACACTACGCCATGCATAACGGCGCGCCATGTCCGTTAGCACTCTTTGAGAACGCAAGTCATCTTGCAAAATATCTGATTGAATTTGGCTAGCTGCCTCCCAATAGGAGCGATGCGCCAACTGACTAATAGCATAAACGTAAAGATACTGATTCACCTCACTAAAGGGGCTGGTGTGTACTGTACTGATAAATTGCTTGGGATTGCTACGAATGGTCGCCAGCGTATCGCTACTAATGGGCAGATTTAATTGGCGCGCCAAGGTCACAATTTGTGCCTGCTTGTTGGTTGCAGGGCGAGAACTGGATAAACGGCGCTGGTCAATGCGCATCATACGAATCAACTGTTCATGACGGTCAGTTTGGCTGATACGGCTATTGTACGCCATCTCATCAGCCAGCTTATCACACAAGCTTGGCATAACTTGAGTATTTAGCCACACATCGCCTTTTTGGGTGAGTGCGCGCGTATTATCATTGGATTGATTAAACCCCAATGCCACCGCACACGCTTCGCTATTATCAGCATTTTCAATTAAATTTGCCACAGCACGCACAGAAGCATAGTCACTTTGAGTTGCCTTAGCTTCAGCATAATCTGCCACTAATTTTTCGCCCATCGCCGTGCCTTGATAGCGACTGCCAAACTGATAAATGCTTGCCACATCTTGTGAGCCTAAATTGGTGTTTAGACGCCAATAAGTAGGATACATCTCAAACAAGCCACCTCTCATGCTATTTTCAAAACCATACAATGCGCTAATATCTCCGCGACCAGCTGCACGCTCGGCATCACTAAACTGATAGATGCTGTTGTCATTTTGGTAGTTTTGTTGGGACTGATTGGCGCAAGCGACGCTGACCACAGATGCCGATAACACTGTCAGCACAAAACACGTTGGGCGAAACAAAGGAGAAATCAGTGACGTCATATATTCTACTCATTAAAATCAAAGGTGCTTAGCCTATCAAAGTTACTTTAAAATAACAACCGCTAAGCCCATCAAGCTGTACAAAAGTTGTAAGTCATCATGTCAAACCTTACGCATTTCTTTCTTATCTCTTAATCTTATCTTACTGACCATTCTATACACACAAGCCCCCTAGCCATTCAAAAATTATGCTATAATAGACGGTTATCTTTAAAAAAAATCAGTAGCCCTATTATATTGAGTCTATTATGAGTGTCGCTATTTTTAATCCAAAAACTGACCACCCTACCCCCAAAAATCACTTAGATACTTCAGCCACGCCTGCTGTTACCCCAAAAAAAGTATATATCACCACCCAAGGCTGTCAAATGAACAGTTATGACAGTGAAAAAATGGGTGGTGTACTCGGTGAATCGCACGGCATGATTGTTACCAATGACATCAACGAAGCAGATGTACTGATTATGAACACCTGCTCGGTGCGCGAAAAAGCTCAAGAAAAAGTCTTTTCTGAATTGGGTCGCTGGCGCAAACTCAAAGAAAAAAACCCAAACCTTATCATTGGTGTGGGTGGCTGTGTCGCCTCTCAAGAAGGTGACAACATCCAAAAACGCGCGCCTTATGTAGATATGGTCTTTGGTCCTCAAACATTGCACCGCCTACCTGAACTCTACGAACAATCCCTTAAACAAACCAATGTGAAGCCTGCCAATCGCATTGGTACAGTGGATGTGTCTTTTCCTAGCATTGAAAAGTTTGATTTTTTGCCCGAGCCCAAAGTTGATGGCTACAAGGCATTTGTTTCTATCATGGAAGGCTGCTCAAAATATTGCTCGTTTTGTATTGTGCCTTATACACGCGGTGAAGAGCTGTCCCGTCCTTTGGATGATGTTTTGGCAGAGATTGACAGTCTTGCCGAACAAGGCGTGCGCGAAATCACCTTGCTTGGTCAAAATGTCAATGGCTATCGCGGCGAAAAAGACGATGGTACGATTTGTCGCTTTAGCGAGCTTTTGCATTATGTGTCGCACATTGATGGCATTGAGCGTATCCGTTATACCACAAGCCACCCCTTAGAATTTACTGACGACATCATCGATGCCTATGTACATATTCCAAAGCTTGTGTCTCACTTGCACCTGCCTGTACAAAGCGGCTCAAACCGCATTTTGGCAGCCATGAAGCGCAACCATACCATTGATATTTATATTGAACAAATTAACAAACTGCGTGCCGTACGTCCTGATTTACATTTGTCTAGCGATTTTATTATTGGGTTTCCCAATGAGACAGACGAAGATTTTGAATACACCTTGCAATTAGCCAAAGACTTAGACTTTGACCATTCCTATAGTTTTATTTACTCAAAACGCCCTGGTACACCTGCTGCTGACTTGCCTGACAATGTGGAATTGGCAGTCAAAAAAGAACGCCTTGCCACTTTTCAGAAAGTCATTGTGGATTCTACGCTTGCCAAAACCAAAGCCATGATTGGACAAACAGTGCGCGTACTGGTAGAATCTCATGCCGACCGTGTGGCAGGGCATCTATTGGGTACAGCAGACAATACACGCTCGGTGGTCTTTGTGGGAGATGAGTCATTGCTTGGCAAATTTGTGAGCATTGCCGTTACTGATTTTATGGGACCTCATATGGTCAAAGGTGAGCTTGTGGATGTGATTGGCTAATCAAATTTTTTCTTATCAACGATGGCGCTACTAAGTTTGCCATCGTTTTTTTTAGTCACACCTATCATCTTAACCACATAGCAACATAGCAATCAACCATCCAGTTAACAAAGCCATGCCATGCCGCAACAATAATGCTCTTTTTTTAATATGGGTAGTACCTTAAATAAAGAAGATAGTTTTTTTGGCATTTATTTTATTTAGTACCAAACAGTGTCTAGGTTATATGCTTATTTGGCATTGTTAAACAATAATACATAAGCTAAAATACCAACATATACCACCACAAATAAAACAAAAATCCTATGAACCAAACATTTACCCATTGCCCTAAATGCCAAAATACACACTTTGTTAAAGCAGGGTTTAACAATGGCAAACAACGCTACAAGTGCAAAAACTGTCATTATTATTTTTCTGTAC
>JBHBMT010000009.1:0-4002 GCA_041773075.1 Moraxella sp. | reverse complement strand
GTCTCTAGCTTCCAAATCTTGGATATATGCTTGTGCAACCGCTTGTGGATTTTCCACTCCGTCAGGAATGGCGATTTCGATGCCTGTACCGTACTCACGGATGATGTCGAATGAGAAATATTTAGTCATGGGTTTGCTCCTATTAATGCTTATTCGGTTACTTCACGCATGGCATGAATTGCACTACTGATAAGTGCAGGTCGCATATTAGCAGGGCAATTATGCTCATTCTCGATATGGCTAAGGTAGCCATCTAGCATATCGCACAGCGTTGCAAATTTGCCACGACTGCAAAGCACCACAAAAGACTGAATATCTCGTGATGGCAAGCGGTCGCTCTCTTCTAAAAAGTCTGAGCAAAGTTCTAAGAAAAGGTTAATATATTTAGCCATCTCAAGTGGGTCTGGATGCTCATCACAAATATACTCATCCAAAGCCATTTCTTGAAAAATGTCGATAATTAGGCTGTCAGCTCGCTGCTCATAACCATCTGTTGGCAAAAAGTTATTCGCAGGGCGGATAAACTTTTCAGCACATTTGTGGACAAATTCTTGTTGCTTGATTTCGCTAAGCATATCACTGATTTGATGGTTGCTGAAGTTCAATTCAGCATCGGTAGCGATGATTGAGATTTTGTCGTGTAGCATAATTTTTTCCTGTGACAAACGATTATATTTGGCGATTTTGCGCCAGTTTTGATTACATCTGCCCAAAATCAATTATTTTGGGCGATTTTTGGTGAATTTCGATTAGCAAGTTTACTTGCTATGGGGTTATTATAGCTTTGCAGCTGTTGAGCGACAGAGGAAACACAACCCATTCACCCACGCCTTGGCGTGTTACCATTAATCAAACCCAGACCTGCTCGAAAGCAGGCGGGAACGCTTGGTAAACAGGAAAATCAAGCGTTTTTAACCAAATAATCTCCGTTTTTGATTTTCTCATTGACGTCGGTAAAAAAATATTCGCCGCAGTTAAAAACTGCAAATCTCAATTTTGAAAAACTTTTAGCATTGTTGATACAATTTAAAAGCTCGTTTTCAATCTCAGCTTGAGAAAAATCCGTTTTATAAAACTGTCTTTCAAAAGCGTGCATTAGGTCGATAACCAACTCTGCCATATTGACATTTTCATCAAAAATATTTGAGCGGTTTAACATTTCATCGTGCAAAAAAGAAACACTGTTAAATGTTGTGTGGTCATTAGTTTCGACACCGAAAACCTTGCCTTTAAAAGGGGTGATTACTTCAAAACTCATAATTTTTACTCCGCAAAATCAAATAATTCTAAAATTTTCATGTAGGTAACATCATTATCTAGTTCGTCCCACCAAAAATAGGTGTGGCAACCAACGCAAAGATTTTCGCTTGCGTAATCGTATTTGTTGTTTAGCGATAGGAAAGTAAACGCCATTAATGCATCTACGCTGTCTTGCATATAATTGCAAGACGCTACAGGGTTGAAATTACTGTGGCGTTCACCGATTTCAGAAAACTCCACAGGAAACAGGTTTAATTTTTTGCACTGCTCGGCAAGCTTTTTCCCAAGCTCTTTAAACACATGAACTAAAAAGGTTTGATAATTTTGGTTAAATTTAGGATGACTGGTAATCATCTCTTGTACGGCTTTATGGTCATTATTGCCGTGTAGGTTGGCAATAATAGTTGTGATGTCATCTAAGATTTGACATTTTGAGATATGAATATCAAATGTGAACATAGTTTTTCTCCTGTTTGAGATGTTGTTTGGTATGGGGTTATTATCGCAGGTGAGCAGTTGAAAGGAGGATATATATAGAACTCTAAAAGCCACACGCCTTGGCGTGCTTCTTACTGATAACATCAAAAAATCCCACCTTGAGCAAACAGGAAAGCACAAGGTGGGGTGGTGATTATTGATAAGTTCTGCTTGCAACGGTATGCAAAATAGCTGTGAAAACTACTGATGTCACTCGTGGGTCGATGTTATCGAAGTAGAAACTGCAACAAGCATCCAAATCACCTAGTTGTAGATGCAGGTCATCTAACAAGCCAAACTGTTGAATGCGGATGTACTCATCCAAGTCCAGCGGAACGGGTGCACCATTTGCTAAAAAGGTTTCGCAGTCATCAAGGTAATTAATCGCATAATCTAGCATTTCAGGAAATGAAAGGCTTTTTTCGTTTACATCAAGCTCATGCATTGTGCTAATGATGTAATTGATGATATGCTCAAAATTAATAATTTTGGCTTGCTCAGCTTTATTTGGCACGCAAAGCTTTTTATTAATCATTTTTACAATAATTGCATAAGATTTATCAAAAATCTGCTCGATGGATTTTTCTGAAAACCCGCAGGCTTTCGCATTTGCCAAAGTACGACTGTTATTGAGAAGTGCTTGCAGGCGAGCTGATTTAACCAACCCAGCAGATTCCCAGCCATCTAGTAACGGCTCAAGCATGGCTTGTAGCTCATCGAAGTGATTTTCTAATAGGTAACCAACCAGACCATTAGATACATTGCCAATAAAGCTGTTTTGTGGGTTTTGATACAGTGCAAACTCACCTTCAAAGGCAAGCTGTAAAAAGATGGTAAAGTTAGTTGTATCAAGATTGCAGTCCGCAACCAAACCTTGATAGATGCAATTTACATTATCAAGTTCAAATTCACAGTTGTTTTTAGATGCCACCAAGCGAACTTTTGGTTCGATGATTTGGTAAAAACAAAAAGGGGCGAATTTTTCAGTTAGAACTTCTGCAAATTCATCATGCGAAGTGATAGCATCACGCACAATCGCTTGTTGGTCACCATCTAGTGTTGGGACTAGCTTTGCGACAAATGGGCGCAGAATATCGCTGTAGAAGTTTAGCGGTAGGGTGATTTGTTGATGTTCAGCGGTTTGCATAATAATCTCCGAGCTTGGTTGGTGATGGGATTATTATAGGGTATGGTTTGGCACTTATATAGGTATAAAACACCCTACGGCACCCACGCCTTGGCGTGTCACTTAATTTGTTCTCCCATCAACTCAACCATGTGAGATTGATGGATTGGTCGAGCTTTCTCATAGGTTTTTCCATATCGGTTAATATATAATATATTACATATATTAACAAAGATTTATCAAATGACTTACTACAAATTCTCACAACAAGAAGTCACTGCGCATTATCCAGGATTCCAATGACTTGGAACAATGGGCTGATGATTTCACCGATTGCGGGCCAAGTGGCTGGAATCAGCTTGATAATCCGATAGAAGTTTGGCTTGAGGACCGACACAAATAGTCAGTTAATCACTTGTCAAATCCCTAAATTAATGTCATTTCCCCGAAATAAATGTCACAGTAGGGGGTTTGCATGAGTTGTTTTAAAAGATTTCAGGACTTGCCTATACATCCTCATGATGGACAAACTAATATTCGAGATTTTTTACAAGAAACCTTTAAAAACGGTACCCCGCTTTTTCAAGATAATACGTCTCGGTGCTCCGATGATATAACATCTCTGTAAACAGCTCTGACTTCGTCAATAGGTACCAACTTGTTTTCACGCATGACGTACCAGTGGTCAAAACCGTTTAAGCGCTCAGCTTTCACTTTCTTAGCTAAGGCTGCGCAGGTGTGCATATTAATAGGCTCTCCGTTATATAAAAGCTTGCCATCAGCTAATAAGACAGCTTGGGGTTCGCCGTTTTTTAAGTAAAACCATTCACCTTCAAGAAAAAAATTAGCTTTAATCATATCTTGCATGCTTACTTTTAGGGGTTTTTCATCCAACTCGGCATTGGCAATAGTCTGCTCTGGGTATGAATTGAAAGTGATGGAGTCTAATCTTTGTTGTCCATAGCGGCAGTATTCGGCGCTACGCTCAATGGTGAGATAGTTTCTCCCAAGTCGTTTGGCAGCAGCAGCTGTGGTCATGGTTCCACCGAATGGGTCGAGTACCAGTTCATTTTTATTGCTACTGATTGCAATAATTCGTTCAAGCATTTCAATGGGCTTTTGGGTGGAGTGTATTTTTT
>JBHBMT010000063.1:0-2911 GCA_041773075.1 Moraxella sp. | reverse complement strand
GGGTAAGCCAATATCGTTTAGCCAAATATCGTATGCTTCATCATCGGTGTGATAAACGGTAGCATAAAGACGATTGGCGGGTAATCCAAGCCATTTTTCATCTGTCAAAAATTCCCATGCAAAACTAAGTGCGTCTTTTTTGAAATAATCTCCAAAAGAAAAATTGCCAAGCATTTCAAAAAAGGTATGGTGACGGGCGGTATAGCCAACATTATCAAGGTCATTGTGTTTGCCGCCAGCACGCACGCATTTTTGAGCGGTGACCGCGCGGACATAATCGCGTTTTTCTAGCCCCAAAAAGGTGTCTTTAAACTGGTTCATACCTGCATTGGTAAAAAGCAAAGTGGGGTCGTTATGAGGGATTAGACTGGAGGAGGGTACAGGGGTGTGTGATTTGCTCACAAAAAAATCAATAAAAGCTTGGCGAACTTGGTTGGTGGTAAGTCTTTTCATGATAAGTATTCCCAACTTGCTTTTTAAAAACAAACTTATAAAAGTGAAAAACGCACTATTTTAGCATACATTGATAATAAAAAGCGTGCAATTTTAACCCATTGCATCAAAAAAACACCCAATCAAAAACCAAAAGTTATAAGCAAATCCTGCAAGCAAAAAATAAACAATAATATCATAAAAACACTTAACATTTGCTCAAAAAAGGCGTATAAATAACACATAAATACCACAACATTACAAGGGGTTTATGATGAACGTGCCGTTGTTTTCTGCTATTTTTTCTATTTCTGCAACCGTGCTTATTGGTGTATTGATGATTGCTATTATTGTGATGGACATGGTCAGTGCCACTTTTATGATTGGGGCGGTAGTGGTGGGATTTTTGGTGAGCCTGCCAATTGCTTTGGTAGTTAGCAAAAAATTAGGGTCGACAGGCAAATAAGCCAATAGAGACAAATTTTGATTTTGGTGTGATTTTGAGCTACCTATCGTGTTCAATCAAGTAAAGTCAATTTGTAAAAAAAAGGTGGTTGATTGACCACCTTTTTTTTGATTTATTCATTATCATGGGCAATAAGCCAGTGGTCATTGACCCAAGTGGCGAGTACTTGCATATGAACATCGCAAAGCGCTTCTAGCCCCAAGACTTCACCTGCCAAAAAACGCTGTAAAATGGCAAGGGCTGTATCATCTAGGATAAATTTTTCGCCATTAATATACCAAGTGTCATTGACGCAAATGAAGCGACTGGCATGATTGATGGCAAGTGTGCCACCATCGTTTAGATAGTCTTTTAGGATGTCGCCATCAATCTCATCATCAAATGCAAGCAAGTCATACTGGCGGCGACTTACCAATTCGCTGATGGCTTGAGTAAATAGCGCATCACCTTGAGTGCTATTTAGTAAATTTAAAACTTCTTGTTTGATGGCATGAATGCTATCTGTGCTTAAGGTGTGAGAATGAGGCTGTAATGCTTGAGGAAGGATGAGCGGCTTAAATAGGGCGGGGAGTGTGGTGGCAACATCAGCCAGTTTGTCAAGCACTTGCACAGGGCTTGGACGGCGAAAGCCAAAACTAAAGGTAAGACTGTCACCCACTGCAATCCCTAGGTGTGCCAGCTTGGGTGGTACATATAATACATCGCCTGCCTCTAAGATGTCATCAAAAATAATCTCACCCATCTCATCTAATAGACGAATGGGCTGATTGGGCACAAAAGTGGTGTCATCGGTGCAAAATTTACCCAACTGCCAGCGGCGCTTACCATAACCTTGCGCCAAAAAAACATCATAATCATCAAAATGCGCCCCAACTGACGCACCATGAGGTGCATAAGAAACCATAATGTCATCTTGTTGCCACTTGGGAATAAAATCAAAAGCCTGCCAAAGCCTCCCAAGTTCAGGCGACCATTGCTCTAAGTTTTGCACCAAAACTGTCCAAAGAGGAGGGGTTTTGTCAAAGTCTTTTTGGGTGATCGGGGCGTGCTTTAATGTCCAGATGTCACCAGTATCACTAGGCGTTTGGGTGATAAGTCTGGCGGATACCTCTTCTTCTAATGCCAATCCTAAAACATCATCAGGGTGGAATAAATTGGCAAGTGTTGGTAAACCTTGCTTGATAAGTAGCGGTTTTTTTTGCCAATACTCATTTAAAAAAGTATCAGCACTGATGGTCTTGGGTAGGCAATAAGGAATACTCATGATAATTCTCAAAATAATAAAGAATAAAAATAGCTAGTGTATCATGATTTTGTGGTAAAGCTTTTGACTTTTTATTATAATGAAGCATTTTTTATGAATGAAGGTTTATTATGCAACAGCCCTTATCAACAGACAGTGTGGATTTAGACAAGCTCGATATGGATACGTTGGACGACTTTGAATTTGAATATCATCACCATGATGAGGGGGAGCTCACGCAAGCAGACATTGCGCAGCTGTATCAAGAAATTGCTGAGGCAGAAACAACGCTGGTAAGCATTCGTGACTTTATTCGTTTTGTAGTGACAAAATTGCGTCAGTATGATGTGGTAGTGGCACAAGGCACAACCGATGAGTTTGCCGAAGCGGCGGCGATTGTACTACATACTTTGTCGCTTGAGTGGGATGCTGACCCTGAAATTTTGGATTGCAAATTAACACCTAGTGAAAAACAAGCGGTGCTGACATTGCTGTCAGAGCGTATTATACAGCGTAAGCCATTGAGTTATTTGATTAATTTGGCATATTTTTGCAACTTGCCATTTTATGTTGATGAGCGGGTGCTAATTCCGCGTTCGCCCATTGCTGAGCTGATTAATAAGCGTTTTTATCCTTATTTTGACAGTGAGGATAGCGCGGATATGAAGAAGTTTTTTGATAATGGACTAGAAGAAAAGCAGCTATCCGCTCCTGAGCGTATTTTGGATTTGTGTACAGGGTCAGGTTGTATTGCCATTGCTTTGGCAAAG
>JBHBMT010000062.1:0-6714 GCA_041773075.1 Moraxella sp. | reverse complement strand
GATAAATTACAAGCAGGCGAACATTGTGCCAGCACCAGTAACCGTAACTTTGAAGGTCGTCAAGGTAATGGCGGACGTACACATTTAGTTAGTCCAGCAATGGCAGCCGCAGCAGCGATTGCAGGGCATTTTGTAGATGTGCGAATGTTTTAAATGAAAAAAGATAATATATCAAGTATATATTATCTTTTTGGAGAATTTAATGGATAACTTAACGATTGTTAGTACGGTGGTTGTTGCTCATTTTATGGCGTTAATTAGTCCTGGACCTGATTTTTTGTTATTGGTAAAAAGCAGTTTATCTAATACAGCCAATCGAGCCATTGGCATGGCTTTGGGCATTGCAATTGCGAATGGTATTTATATTGCTTTATGTATTATTGGCGTTGGTGCGATTATTGTTAAGTCTTTTTATTTGATGGTTGCCTTGAAAATATTAGGCGGATTGTTTTTGCTGTATGTGGCTTATCATGCCATTAAAGCCAAAAAAAGCGATTATCAAATTTTGGTGAGTCCACAAATGAATTCTACGATACAAAACGGACGCAGTTTTTTTGCTGAATTCACGCTTGGTTTGATCTCTGGATTATCCAATCCTAAAAATATTATTTTTTATTTAAGCTTGTTTTCGGTGGTGCTAACACCTTCTGTTAGTCTAGGATTGTCAGTTGCTTTGGGTGTTTGGATGGTGTTATTGGTATTTTTGTGGGATACTATGATTGTGCTGATTCTATCCAAACAGCAAATCAGAAAAACTTTTGCAAAAATTGCTTTTTATCTTGATAAAATTGCTGGAATTTTATTGGGCGTTATTGGTTATAATTTATTGCGTTCGGCATTTAAGAATGAGGCATTATAGCTTTGACATAGCATGAATTGATGATTTATTGAGATTAAAAAGTTGTTTATCTACCATCGCAACTGAACTGACAAAAACGTTTGGTTTATCAAAACAGGAGATAAAAATGCCAATTTCCATTGTTGAGCAATATTATCAAATGATACAGCATTTGGATAATGCTACTAAGATGCAAATTATTGAACAATTGCAAAAAGACATTCAACAAGAATCAACCAGTGATTTTTCGCAATATCCCAAATTATCAAAACTCATTGCTCATCCTAACGTTGTGAATGGTAGTTCTGATGATTTGGTTAATATAAGTTGGGAAAAGGAGTTGAATCTTGATTTCCCAGAATGATGTTTATTTGGATACACATGCAGTTATTTGGTTGTATCATAAAGAGTTACATAAGTTTTCCAAAAACTCTTTATTGCTTTTGGAGAATAGTCAAATTACTGTATCACCAATGGTCAAATTGGAATTGCAATATTTGTATCAAATTAAGCGAATCATTCAAAAACCTGATGTAATATTACAATCTTTGCAAGATACCATTGAACTAAAAATTTGCCAAAAATCATGGCTAGATATTGTGAATGTGGCATTGACGTGTGATTTTACTCGTGATGCTTTTGACCGTTTGATTGTCGCCCATGCCATGCTTGATAATTCTATTTTAATTAGTAAAGATGAAAGGCTAACTTGTCATTATAAAAACTGTGTCTGGTAACATAAGGAAAACCCCATGACTGATTTAACTCAAAACCCCTATCTTAATGTACGCCAGCCTACTCAAGTAGCAGGCGAAATGACCCTAAAATGTGCTGACATTGCCGAAGGTAGCACCCTAAGTAATGGCTATGTGGCTAATATTTGGGGCTATACAGGCGAAAATATCAGCCCTGAATTGGTTTGGGAAAATGCCCCTGAAGGGACAAAAAGTTTTGCTCTAACCCTATATGACCCTGACGCACCTACAGGTTCTGGTTGGAGACATTGGACGGTGTTTAATATTCCAAGTGATTGGACAAGCTTGCCTAAAAATGGCTCAAATAACTTTGGGCATGGCATTGTTGAATTACAAAATGATGCAGGATTAATGGGTTTTATTGGTGCATTTCCACCTAAAGGCGATATTGCCCACCGTTATATTTTTACGTTATATGCTCTAAGTGACACTTTGGAATTACCTGAAACCATCAGCCCTGCGGTACTTGGGTTTAATTTAAATGGTAAAGTGTTGGCGACGGCGACTTTAACGGCTTATTATAGTTGGTAAATCTAAGGCTGGGGCTTTTATGAAAAAGCGATTACTTATATTGAGCGGCATAATAGGATTGGGAATATTCTCTCAGTCCGCTGTGGCGGGGTGTTATTGCCCATCGGGACAGTGGCATGGTAATTCTTGTGTTGTTCCTAGACCAAATGGCAGCCTTGCTTTGGATAGCCCCATTTGTACGCCTGATGCCATTCCAGAACAAAATCGCCCATTAACACTTGAAGACATGCAAATGCTCGGTAATAGCCGTGATTTTGCCTTATCATTTAGCCCAAAAACAGGTGATTATGGGCTAGTGGTGCATAATATGGTGGAAGAAGAGCGTCAAGGGCGTTATTATTCCCAAGATGATTTAAAGGCGCTGGCACATCTTGAATGTGTCGCCAAAGAAAATAATGAAACATCGGTCAATCTAGCCAAAAAAGCTAATAAAAAACTTGCCAAAGATTTATTAAAAAATAGCAGTTGCCAAGTTCAGCCGTTACAGCCTTATTTATACAATCAATTATCATTATGGCGTGGTCAAAAAAGTAATGGCAATTGGGTGATGTATTTTTTGCAATATAATGCCAATGCGTATCCGCAACAGCAAATGGATGATGTGGTTTCTCGTTGCCAAAAAGAAACCAAACAATGTATAAAAATAGGCGTATTTGGTAATAAAACGGGTATATTTTGATTTGATGAGGAGTGATTCATGTTTCTTGAATTAAAAATACCGCCTGCACTTTTGGTCATTATTGTTGCTGTCATTATGATGATTCAATCAAAATTAGTTATTTTGCCTTTTAAGTCATCATGGTTAATTGCAAGTGGTATTGTGTTATTAGGAATCGTGATTATTGGCATGGCGGTATGGCAATTTAAAAAAGCCAAAACCACCGTTAATCCAATGACGCCCAATCAAAGTAATAAAATTGTTAATGCGGGCATATTTTCAGTGAGTCGCAATCCGATGTATCTGGGTATGACAATCATATTGATTGGTATGGCACTATTATTTGGTGAATTAATGTCTTTTATTTGGGTGATTGGTTTTGTATTGTATATGACAAAATTTCAAATCAAACCCGAAGAGCGGATATTGACCGAAAAATTTGGCGATGAATTTAAGCAATACTGCCAAGCAGTAAGACGTTGGATTTAATATTTTATTTTAATACAAAGGTAATGTTATGAAAAAATACACCATTGAAACAGGCATTGTTGCCCCCCTTGACCGTGCCAATGTGGATACGGATTTAATTATCCCAAAACAGTTTTTAAAATCCATTAAACGTACAGGGTTTGGCGATAATTTATTTGATGAATTACGCTATCTTGATGAAGGTTATTTGGGTCAAGATATTGCTAAACGCCCAAAAAATCCTGATTTTGTATTAAATCAAGCACGTTATCAAGGGGCAACCATTTTACTGACTCGCAGTAACTTTGGTTGTGGTTCAAGCCGTGAACACGCTCCTTGGGCATTAAATGAATACGGCTTTCGTACTATCATCGCTCCAAGCTATGCCGATATTTTCTTTAATAACAGTTTTAAAAACGGTATGTTGCCTGTGATTTTAACTGAAAGTGAAGTTGATGAATTATTTAAAGAATGTGTGGCAAATGAAGGCTTTACATTAACGGTGGATTTGGAAAGTCAAAAGGTAATTTCGCCAAATGGCAAAGAATATCATTTTGAAGTCGATGCGTTTCGTAAGCATTGCTTATTAAATGGCTTAGATGATATTGGTTTGACCTTGCAAAATGCAGACGATATTAAAGCCTTTGAAGAAAAAGCCAAACAAGAACGTCCTTGGGTATTTAAAGAATGGACGGCTTAAAAATGACATTATCAAAACAGATTTTTAAACCCAAAGAATGCCCTTATTGTCATAAAATTATTGATGACAGTGGTTTTATAAAATAACTTGTTAAGCTTTATTCTATAATAGGTAGCCAAATTTATTGTAATCATTGTAAGAAAAAATTGGATAAAATATTGCCAATTAAATTGATTTCTTATGGTGGTATTGCTTTGATTATTACTTGGCATATTGGAATTTATCTATTGGGTGGATATTGGGCAATTTTATCTATTTTATTGGGTTTATTGATTGTTTTGTATATTTTTATTGGGATTATCAATTCACCTTATAAAGTTTTTGAAAAATAAATTAGGAGTATTTTAAATGACAAAACACATTGCAATTTTAAAAGGTGACGGTATCGGACCTGAAATCGTTGCCCAAGCGGTGAAAGTGCTAGATAAGCTGATTGCTGATGGCTTAGATGTTACTTACGAATACGCCAAATTAGGCGGTGAAGCCTATGACACTTACGGCTCGCCATATCCTAGCCAGACCCAAGAAATCGTACGAAAAGCCGATGCAGTGCTACTTGGGGCGGTTGGTTCTCCACAATATGACAATTTAGAGCGTCCACTGCGTCCTGAACGTGGACTGCTTGCCATTCGTAAGGATTTGAATTTGTTTGCAAATTTACGTCCTGCCATTTTGTACAAAGAGCTTGCCAATGCATCAACCCTAAAACCTGAAGTGGTGGCAGGGCTTGATATTTTGATTGTACGAGAACTGACGGGCGACATTTATTTTGGTGAGCCACGGGGTATTCGTACATTAGAAAGTGGCGAGCGTGAAGGCTTTAATACCATGAAATACTCTGAGAGTGAAATTCGCCGTATCGCCAAAGTCTCCTTTCTTGCCGCTCAAAAACGTGGTGGTAAACTCTGTAGTGTGGACAAAGCCAATGTACTAGAAACTACCGAGCTATGGAAAGAGATTTTTACTGAAGTAGGCAAAGACTATCCAGATGTTCAATTATCACATATGTATGTGGATAATGCCGCCATGCAACTGGTCAAAGCACCAAAGCAATTTGATGTGATTGCCACGGGTAATATTTTTGGCGATATTTTGTCCGACCAAGCATCGATGCTGACAGGTTCTATTGGTATGTTACCTTCAGCAAGCCTTGATGAACACGGCAAAGGGTTGTATGAGCCAAGCCACGGTTCAGCCCCTGACATTGCAGGGCAGGACAAGGCAAATCCGCTGGCGACCATTTTGTCCTTGGCAATGCTGCTTCGCTACAGTTTAGGCGATGAAGCACGAGCCAAACAAGTAGAAACTGCCGTTGGCAGGGTGCTAGAGCAAGGTCTGCGTACCGCTGACATTTATGAAGATGGCACAACGTTGCTGTCTTGTTCGGCGATGTGCGATGCGGTGGTGGCTGCGCTGTAAATCTTAGCACGAACATAAAAGCCTTTGGGTCGTCCAAGGGCTTTTTGTTATTAAAAAATAAGATAATATCATTTGACTGTTTGATGTTTTGATATGAAATAAACAAATGTATTTTAAAAGAGTACAAATGTACTTTAAAATATCAAAAAACTTTAAAACAGATAAAAAAAATTTAGGACAAGAATCACTTCTTATCCTAAATTTTAGACGCATTCAAAGACTGACTAGATTTCTTGTTCAGCCATCAAACTTGCGTTACCGCCTGCCGCTGTGGTGTTATAACTTAGACAAACTTCATGATATAACTGATTGATATTCCAAAGGTTACTATCTTTTGTTTGACTAAAATCAATAATACGGTGAATGCTACCTGCCTGATTGGCAAGTTCCACTTTCAAGTCCACTGGCAGTTCATTTAATACCACCACACAATCGCTCGCCAACGCCTGTTCTTGACTGACAACTTCAATCATTTTTGGTAAATGCTGAGCCCAAATTGCCAATGGGTGTCCGAAAACCACTTGAGTAACAATGCCATTGGCACATAAATAAACTAACGCTGTTACTGCTTCACCCAATTGCCCATCATATAGCCAAACTTTTTTCGGAGTATGCCAATATAAGGTATTTGTTTCTCCTGTTGGACCTTTTAACACACTACGGGCATGAGCAAGGCTATTTTGACTTGCTAGGCTAATGGCTTTTTGAGCATGGCTCTGTTCTTCACTTGATAGCCCCATTTGTGGCAATAATTGATTGACTTCGTCTAGGGCTTGAGTATTAATACTTGCTGGTGTCGTAACTTTTGGCGATTGCCAAACGCTTTGTTTGCTTAGGCGTTGTACATAAAACGGCCCGCCTGCCTTTGGTCCTGTACCCGACATGGCATGACCACCAAACGGCTGTACACCAACGACCGCACCAACAATGTTACGATTGACATAAATATTACCTGCTTCAATACGACTGCAAATATGGTCAATCGTGCCATCAATTCGGCTATGAATACCATGTGTCAAAGCGTAATCTTTGCTATTGATTTCATCAATTAATTTATCAAGATGTTTGGCTGAAAAACGTACAACGTGTAACACAGGTCCAAACACTTCTTTGGTTAATTGTGATAAATCTTTTAATTCAAACAGGATTGGCGATACAAAAGTCGCTTCTGGGCTAATTTGTGGGTCAATGACAACTTCATGATAAGACTTGGCGGTTTGTTTTAATTCATTGATATGAGCCAATAAGTTTTGCTGGGCTTCTTTATCAATGACAGGTCCAATGTCGGTATTTAATGCCATTGGATTGGCAACCACCAGTTCATTCATTGCCCCTTTAATCATTT
>JBHBMT010000008.1:0-3185 GCA_041773075.1 Moraxella sp. | reverse complement strand
GCAGTAATCAAAAGTGGCGGCAAACAACATCGTGTTAGCGTGGGTGAGCGCCTAAAAGTTGAGCTTATCAAAGCAGAAAAGGGCGAAACCCTAAAGCTTGAAGATGTGCTATTGGTAGCAAAAGATGGTACAGTAACGATTGGTCAGCCTGTTGTTGCTGGTGCAAGCGTAGAAGCAGAAGTGGTTGAACATGGTCGTGGCAAAAAAGTACGCATTGTAAAACATCGTCGCCGTAAGCATTACCACAAAGAGCAAGGTCATCGTCAGTGGTATACTGAATTGCTTATCAAAGCAATCAACGCTTAATCCCTTTTTTAGATTTATTTTAAGTAAGCTAACTTACTTAAACACAGGAGATACTCTTATGGCACATAAAAAAGCCGCAGGTTCTAGCCGTAACGGTCGTGACTCTAACCCAAAAATGCTAGGTGTTAAAGTATTCGGTGGTCAAAATGTTGTGGCAGGCAACATCATCGTACGTCAGCGTGGCACTGAGTTTCACGCAGGCGAAGGTGTAGGTATGGGTCGTGACCACACTCTTTTTGCACTGACAGATGGCGTTGTTAAATTTGAAACCAAAGGTCAATTTAACCGCCGTTATGTGTCTGTTCAAGGCAACTAATCGCCAAGCGTTGCTTGCGTAACAACGCATTGACAGCAGCAAAGCCCATCAAGTCAAGTTACTGACTTGATGGGCTTTTACTTAATAACCAGTGTGTTTTTGGGATAAAGCATACTGGTTGGGCACAACAACCTCTTGACTTTAAAAAGGGTGGGTATGGATTGGCTAGATTCTAATGTCATCATGGCATTTTTAATCACACTGTTTGCAGGCTTGGCAACAGTCTTGGGTAGCGCTTTGGTGTTTTTTCAAAAAACACCCAGTCCGCGCGTACTGGCGTTTGGATTGGCGTTTGCAGGTGGAGCGATGGTGTATGTGTCTTTGACAGAAATTTTAAATAAATCCAGTGAAAGTTTTGCCCAGCATGTGGGTGACGCAGGATTTACCTATGCCACTTTTGCTTTTTTGACGGGCTTATTGTTGGTACTGATGATGGACAGGCTAATCCCTAACCCTCACCAAAGCTTGGATGCGCAAGATCCTGATTTTGCCAAAAAAAACGATGCCTATCTTAAGCGCATTGGGGTGATGACGGCAGTTGCTATTACGGCACATAATTTTCCTGAAGGATTGGCGACATTTTTTGCTACGCTTGAATCACCCAAGCTAGGTGCACCGCTTGCCATCGCGATTGCCATCCATAATATTCCTGAAGGCATCTCTATTGCAGCACCCATTTATTATGCAACGCGTGACAAGGGATTGACGGTATTTGCGTGTTTTTTGTCAGGGCTAGCAGAGCCATTGGGGGCGGTGATAGGGTATTTGGTGTTAAAACCATTTTTATCACCGATGGTGTTTGGGGTGGTATTTGGATTGATTGCAGGAGTGATGGTGTTTTTGGCGCTAGATGAGCTTTTGCCTGCGGCTAAGCGTTATTCTGATGGGCATGAGACGGTTTATGGATTGATTGCAGGGATGTCAGCACTGGCGATTAGTTTGGTGATTTTTTGAGGGTTGACACCCATCTATACTATGCTAAACTGACTTGGCTTTTTTGTTGCATCATAAAAACTAGGAGTAAAAATGTCGACTAAATTTCGTCAGTGCCTTTTGGGTAGCGTGTTGTGCGTTTGTCTTGGATTGCCTGTGGTGTCTGTTGCTAGTGCACCCACAGAAGAGTCGCTAAACACCATGATGACTTTGTTAAGGTTTGATGAATTGTCACAAAGAAATATTCGTACAGGTATGGAATTTGCCATTGATGTAATGCTGGATGAATTGCAAGCGACATATGCATTTGATGACAAAAAAAGAGCAGAGCTTAAGGAAGTGAGCATGCGTTATGCAGAACAGCGTTTGGCATTGTTTAATAAAGAAAATATTTTGCTTGAACTGCGTGAAACTTATGTAGCAATTTTTCGTGAATATTACACACAAGCGGAGGTGGATGCATTTAATCAATTTTTATCCACCGAAACAGGTGTCAGTGCAATACATAAACAAATCAGTTTGCAGATGATGGCGATGCAAAAAGAAGCTGAAATAGCAACAGTGATTATGGATAAGTACCAAGCTGAATTTGCCAAAATTGATGAAGAGATGGAAGAGCAAATCTTTCGTATTGTGGCTGAATAATCAAAAAAAACGTACCATCAACACACCCTAATACCCATGAATCGCACTCCAAAAGTTGGATAACCTTGGAGTGTTTTTTGTCCGATTGATAAGTTTGGGTGATGTGTTTTTTTATAAAACACGCTTTAAAAGTGAGCAAAATAACTCCATAATAACAAAATCTATCCAACAAGAAACTATCTATGAGACCACCCAAAAAAATCCGCTCCGAGACTCAACTCAACCAACTTGCCAAACAGCTTCAAGATGAGGCGCAATTAATAGGTGTCAATGCGTCAGGCACGCAAATCAGTAGTCAAGCCTTTGATATGGTGACAGAATTTGAGCCATCAGGCGACCAGCCGACCGCCATTGCTAGCCTTGTCAAGGGCGTGGAATCAGGCATGACAGGGCAACTGCTGCTTGGTGTGACAGGCTCTGGCAAGACCTACACGATGGCAAAGGTCATCGCCGAGTGTGGGCGACCTGCGATTATCATGGCGCATAATAAGACCTTGGCAGCACAGCTGTATGGCGAGTTTAAGGCGTTTTTTCCGCACAATGCGGTGGAGTATTTTGTCAGTTATTATGACTATTATCAGCCTGAAGCCTATGTGCCAGCCTCTGATACTTTTATTGAAAAAGACAGTGCGATTAACGACCATATTGACCAGATGCGACTGTCCGCCACACGAGCACTGCTTGAGCGTCGTGATGCGATTATCATTGCGTCGGTGTCAGCAATTTATGGCTTGGGCGACCCAGAAAGTTATCTAAAAATGCTACTCCACATCGTGGTGGGTGATCGAGTGGATCGCAATGCCATCATCAAGCGACTTGTTGAGCTGCAATACGAGCGCAATGAGCTGGATTTTGGGCGGGGTACTTATCGCATCCGTGGTGAGACTTTGGATATTTATCCTGCTGAAAGTGAATCGTTGGCGGTGCGGATTGCGGTATTTGATGATGAAGTGGAAAAAATCACTTGGTTTGACCCATTAACAGG
>JBHBMT010000061.1:0-33699 GCA_041773075.1 Moraxella sp. | reverse complement strand
ATAGAATTATCGTGTTTTTTATAATAAATGATTTGTATGATTTATTTGTCTGATAATTAAATGTGATGACTCAATAACGTGATGACAAAATCATCCTTTTAAGATTCATGGCGACTGTTTGCTAATGATGTCAAAAACTTTGTTTAATTGATAAGATTTGTTTTAGATATAATTTATAAGGTAATCCATTAAAATAAGGATAAAAAAATGAGTGCATCTATCAGTGTTTGTCGTAAATCTTGGCATGATTTATAAGGTAGTGTGTCTATTTACAAGTAATAAATCAGCAAAATTCTGTTCAAAAAATACTCATTTTTATGCCATAAAAACAACTGTGTTGGAAAATATGGATTAATGTCATTCTAAACTTTCTTGTCAGCCAAGAAACTGTTTTGATTTAATAATAATTAAAAATATAAATAATATTTATTTTAACTAAATTATATATGATGCCCATGCTGTAAATATAATTTTTTAAGATATTGTTTTTTAATGAATTATTTTTATTTTTGCTTGCTTTTTTGTTGGATAAAAAAAGATATTTGCTTATGCTAAAAAAATGCTTAATAAAAGCAGTATAATTTGAAGGACGCTCTTTAAACAAAAAGATGTTTCAATAAGCACAAAGAATTATTGGGCAGATTTCTTAGCAGAAAGATAAAAACATTTGCCTTTTTGTCATCTTTGCGACAAAATATAGCTTGGAATCACACTTTGCAATATATCTGTAAAAAATACCGTAGGGAGACTTTAATGACTGATATGCAGCGTCCTATCGCGCTTGATTTGCAAGATATTCATAAAAGTTATGGCTCATTAGAAGTACTCAAGGGTGTGTCTTTGACGGCTTATGACGGCGATGTCATTAGTATTTTAGGGTCATCAGGCTCAGGCAAGTCCACCTTGCTGCGCTGCATTAATCTACTAGAAAAGCCAACTGCAGGCAAAATTATTGTTGGCAAAGAAGAATTAAAGCTAAAGCCTCACAAAGGTGAGTTGGTGGCTGCCAGCTCAAAGCAGCTAGAGGCATTGCGCGCTAAGATTGGATTTGTATTTCAAAGCTTTAATTTATGGCCACACAAAACCATTTTACAAAACATCATCGAAGGACCTATTCAAGTACAAAAGCGCCCCAAGGCAGAAGTGATTGTAGAAGCAGAAAAATTGCTTGCAAAAGTTGGCTTGGCGGACAAAAAAGAGGCTTATCCTGATAACTTGTCAGGCGGTCAGCGTCAGCGAGTGGCAATTGCACGCGCGCTTGCGATGCGCCCACAGGTGCTTTTATTTGATGAACCAACCTCAGCACTAGACCCCGAGTTAGTCAACGAAGTATTGGGTGTAATGCGCGAGTTGGCAGAAGAAGGGCGCACCATGTTGATTGTCACGCACGAGATGCGTTTTGCTCGTGAAGTGTCAAGCAAAGTGGTGTTTTTACATCAAGGACGTATTGAAGAGATAGGCACGCCCGAACAAGTCTTTGACAACCCCAAATCGCAACGGGTGAAAGACTTTATGGCATCTCATCAATAATGGTTTGTTTTTTTAAGGAGTTTTTTTTATGAAACGTGTACTTTCTGTGGCATTGGCTGCAACTTTTTTGAGTGCCTGTGGTGGCAATGATAAAGCAGCGACAACAGAGACGGCTGCTGCACCTGCCAGTGGCGAGCAGCGCAGTATCCGCATTGCAACCGAGGGCGCTTACCCTCCATTCAATGACCTAAGTGCAGACAATAAGCCGATTGGGTTTGATGTGGATGTTATCAATGCCGTCTGTGCCAAAATGAATGCAAAATGTGATATTGTTGTTCAAGATTGGGATGGCTTGATTCCAGGGCTATTAACCAAAAAATACGATGCCATCATTGCAGGTATGTCTATCACGCCAGAGCGCCAAGAAAAGGTGGATTTTAGTGAGCCTTATTTTGCTAATACCATGATTTGGCTTGCCAAAAACGATGGTAGTTTTGACCCCAAGGCAGTAAAAAATAAAATCTTGGGTGGACAGCGCTCTACCACAGGAGCTGCTTATATTGCAGAACATTATGAAGGTAAAGACGGCAACCGTGTACAATTGTATGATAGCTATGTTAATGCCTATTTGGACATGAAAGCAGGGCGTAATGATGCTGTGATGGCAGAAAAAGCATCAGCAGCAGATTGGCTAAAAAGTGATGACAACAGCAAAACCTTTGGGTTAATTGGTGAAGAGATTGATAACAATGACAATCTAGGCATCGCTGTACGCAAAGGAGATGCTCTAAAAGCAGACTTTGACAAAGCCTTGGCAGAACTCAAAGCTTCTGGGGAATTGGCAAAAATTGAAGCAAAATACTTTTAATTTATATTAAAGTATATGTTTAAGGAAATAGAATGAAGCTAAACGTATTGGCTTTGGGTGTATTAAGTTTGGCGCTGGGTGCGTGCGGTGGCGAAAAAGCTGCCGAACCCACCACAGCTCCTGCTGAAGCAGCAAAAACAGAGCAAGCAACCAAAATTCGTTTTATTACAGAATCAAATTTTAAGCCATTTAGTTACCTAGATAATCAAGGTAATTTGGTGGGGTTTGAGATTGACCTTGTCAATGCGTTGTGCGCACAAATGAAAGCAGAGTGCGAAATCAACTCACAAGATTGGGACAGTTTAATTCCAAGCTTAAATGCTAATAAAGCAGATGCTGCGATTGCAGGCATGAGCGTGACCGAAGAGCGCTTGCAGGTGGTGGATTTTAGTGAGCCATATTTTAATAATACGTTGGTATTGGTTGCCAAAAAAGGCGATAACGTTACCATTAGTGATGTTGATGGTAAAAATGTCGCCACCCAGCAAGCGACCTTATCAGCGCAGTATTTAGAAAAAAATCACCCCAAAGCCATTATCAAAAACTATGATAAGCAAGACAATGCGTACTTGGATTTGTCAGCAGGACGTGTTGAGTTTATGTTGTCAGACATTGTGCCTATGATGGATTGGCTAAAAACTGATTCAGGTGCAAATTTTGAGGTCAAAGGGGATGCCATTGACGTGCAAGATGTGTATGGAATTGCTGTGCGTAAAGGTGATCCACTAAAAGCCAAAATTGATGCAGCACTGACAGAGCTCAAAGCCAATGGCGAGTACGACAAATTGGTGGCGGCGCATTTTGATGCCAAACTATTAAAGTAATCCATAATCAAGTGCGCAAATGGTTGAGTAACTTTCGCAGGTCATGCCTCTGTATCTGCAGTTTATGATAGCTGTCTTGACCTGCTTGTCTAACAACCATAAAAAGCGTCATTTGACTATTTTTTGAGCAACAAAAGGATTTATGATGAAACGTATGTTTACTATGGGTGCCATCGCGCTTTCTATGGCAGTATTGGCAGGGTGTGGTGGTGATAAAAACACAACTGCACAACCTTCAACATCGGATACCACCAGCACTACTAGCACTGACAAACCTGTTTTGCGCATTGCAACCGAAGGCGCATATGCACCTTATAACTACACCAATGCGGATGGTACATTGGCAGGGTTTGATGTGGATATTGCCAATGCCATCTGTGAAAAAATGCAAGTGACATGCGAGATTAAGGCTCAAGATTGGGACGGCATTATTCCAGCGCTAAAAACAGGTAAATATGATGCCATTGTTGCAGCGATGTCTGTCACCCCAGAGCGTAGTGAGCAAGTAGATTTTAGTGAGCCATACTTTACCAATTCTTTGGTATTTTTGGCAAAAACTGACTCCACTTTCAATCCTGCCAATCAAGCAGATATTGATGGCAATACCATCGCTGCACAGCGTGCGACCATCTCTAGTCAATGGTTAGAAAAAACTCACCCCAAAGCTCAAGCCAAACTGCATGACACCTTGCCAAATGCGTTTTTGGATTTGTCATCAGGGCGTGCTAATGCTATGGTAGCAGATAAGGTGCCTGCTTTAGAATGGCTTGCCAGTGATGTAGGCAAGGGCTTTAGTATCAAAGGCGATGAAATTGACATCAATGACAATATCGCAGTTGCAGTCAATAAAGGCAATACTGAACTATTGACCAAAATCAATGATGCACTGGCTGCCATGAAGGCAGATGGAACCTATGATGCCATTGTGCAAAAAAATAATTTTGGCACAAAATAGCATCACTACTGGCACAAACAAAAGCAGGGAAGAATAAGATGTTATTAACAACAGTTTATAAAAAAAGGGTGTTTGCTGCCCTTGAACGCTTAGGGGGTGTGCGTGTTTGAGCTGCAAGGATATGGTGCTGTTTTGGTCAAAGGCACTTGGATAACAGTCAAGCTAGGATTGGTCAGTCTTGTTTTTGGCTTGATTTTAGGATTGATTGGGGCTGCCGCCAAATCGTCTGATTTTGCGATTTTGCGTTGGTTAGCCAATGCTTACACCACATTGGTTCGAGGCATTCCTGAACTTTTGTTTGTGCTGTTTGTGTATTTTGGGGGCAGTGTGGCAGTAACTGCTGTGCTCAAACTTTTTGGTTATACCAAATACATAGAGATTAGCCAGTTTTGGCTTGGAGTGTTTGCGCTGGCGTTTATGTTTGGTGCTTATGCAACCGAAGTCTTTCGTATGGCATTACAAGCCATTCCAGTGGGGCAGTGGGAGGCAGCGCAAAGCTTGGGTATGCGTCCTGCCCAGACCTTTTTTCGTATTATTCTGCCACAGATGTGGGCAGTGGCATTGCCAGGGCTTGGCAATTTAACTTTGGTATTGCTAAAAGATACTGCCTTGGTGTCGGTGATTGGCTTGCAAGATTTGATGTTTTTTGCAGGTAGGGCAGCACAATCCACCCAGCAAGCGTTTACCTTTTATTTGGTAGCGGCGCTGATTTATTTATGTTTGACGATGGTGGTAATGGGGGCGCTGTCATGGGCAGAGTATATGGCAAATCCAGCCGAGCGTTATGCTAAGCGCCTTGCAAAAGCTAAAAAAGCAGGGGGTGTGACATGACTTTAAATTGGCAAGCAATCATTGACTATTTTCCTGCATTATTAAAAGCCTCGGTGCTTACCATTGAATTGGTGACATTGTCTTGTGTGGCGGGATTGATTTTTGGGGTGATTTTGGGGATATTACGCCTATCCAAAAATCTCATTATCAGTGGATTGCCTTATTTATATGTTTTCTTTTTTCGGGGTACACCACTGTTGGTGCAAATCTTTTTGATTTATTATGGCTTAGGTCAGTTTGAATCAATACGCAACAGTGCTCTGTGGACACCTGTCTTAAGTCAGCCTTATTGGTGTGCGATTATTGCATTTACTCTAAACACCAGTGCCTATATTGCTGAGATTGTGCGTGGTGCGATTCAAGCCATTCCCAAAGGTGAGCTAGAGGCAGCTGATGCGATTGGTATGTCAAAAGCACAAAAGTTGCATCGTATCATTTTGCCACGCGCTTTTGGTATTATGGTGCCTGCCTATAGCAATGAAGTGATTTTTATGATTAAGGGCAGTGCTTTGGCATCTACCATTACGGTGATGGATTTGATGGGCTTGACGCGAAAAATCATTGCTGACACTTATATGACGATGGAATTGTTGCTTGCAGCAGGGGTGATTTATTTGGCGATGATTTGTATCTTTTTGGGCGTATCACGACTATTTGAGCGTACCATTAATCGCTATAAATACTATCGTCCAGCCACCAAATCTGTTTAGCTAAATATAACCCAAAAAAAAGACAGTGCATTGATTTGACACTGTCTTTTTTTGGGCTCAAAGGTTTAGACGTCGTACTCAAACATAGCGCTGATGGATTCTTCGTTGTTAATACGGCGCAAACTCTCGGCAAGCATAGGAGCGATAGAGACTTGGCGAATCTTGTCACAGGCTTGAGCTGCTTGTGATAGTGGAATGGTGTCGGTGACAACAATTTCATCTAAGGCAGAATTGGTGATGTTGCTAACGGCATTGCCTGATAAGACAGGATGAGTGATATAGCCTACCACACGGCGTGCGCCATTGTCTTTGAGTGCTTGAGCAGCCTTACATAGAGTGCCTGCGGTATCCACCATGTCATCAACAATGACACAGTCACGACCTGATACATCACCGATGATATGCATGACTTGTGATTCATTGGCGCGTGCACGACGTTTGTCAATGATAGCAAGGTCGGTATCGCCCAAAGATTTTGCCATGGCGCGCGCACGCACCACACCACCTACATCAGGTGAGACAACCATCAGATTGTCATAATTTTTTTGTTTTAAGTCTTTTAGTAGGACAGGGGTGCCATAGATATTGTCCACAGGAATATCAAAGAATCCCTGAATTTGGTCAGCATGTAAATCCACCGTCATCACGCGGTCAATACCAACAATAGAGAGCATATCAGCGACCACCTTAGCGCTGATAGGTACACGCGCTGAGCGTGAACGGCGGTCTTGGCGAGCATAGCCAAAATAAGGCATTACCGCCGTAATGCGCCCAGCACTAGAGCGGCGCAAAGCATCTGCCATGACCATGATTTCCATGAGATTGTCATTAGTGGGGGCGCAGGTAGGCTGTAGAATAAAAACATCTTTGCCGCGTACGTTTTCTTTGATTTCTACAGCTGTTTCACCATCTGAAAAGCGAGTCACATCAGCTTGACCCAGTGGAATGCGCAGATGATTTGCGACTGTTTTTGCTAATTCTGGATGAGCATTACCACTAAAAATCGCCAAATAGGACATAAAACCCCCATGCTAAGATAAAATCAAGTAAATAAATGTGGTATTACAGCGATACAAGCTTAATATTTTAGCATTATTTTGTAGGGTTTTGTGGGATTTTTGTGATTTTGGCATAAAAAAACCAATCTGTTAAGATTGGCTTTTGAATATGGCAGGGGTAGCTGGACTCGAACCAACGAATGTCAGGATCAAAACCTGATGCCTTACCAACTTGGCGATACCCCTAGGGTTGTCTTAATAGTTTATATTCATTAAACTATATAAAAAATTAAGAAAAATAAGATGGCAGGGGTAGCTGGACTCGAACCAACGAATGTCAGGATCAAAACCTGATGCCTTACCAACTTGGCGATACCCCTGTATAGGGCGAAAATTATACCATAAAAAAATAAAGTTGCAATAGGACTTGGTAATTTTTTTGAATTTTCATCAAGTTTTTGTCATGCTGTTGGTTGGTGGTAGATAGTAAGTATCTGCTGACATTTTTTGTACACCTTAAGCAAGACTATGGCAAACAAGGCTAGGGCAGGGAGCGTGGCGCTGCCACTGACTTAAGGTGTTTTCATTAATCATGGTGGGTAAGGGCAAATAGACAACACTGCCTGTGCCTGTCATGCGTGCACGGCTATTGCTGATTGCCTCAAGGGTGCGTAAATACAAAAGCGCCTCGGCAACGTCTGGTGATTGGGTACAAGCCAGCGCCTCAAAGGCATTATAAAATGGGGGGGTGAGATTGTCTAAATATTGGGCTGTTGTATTAAAAATGGTTTGGGTATCCAAAAAGGTGCTGTCACGCTTTAAGGTGGGGTTTGCAAATAAAGTAGCGGTGCTAATATGTGCTTTGGGTAACAAAAGTAAATAACGGCGTCTGGGCAGGGTAATGGCATGAAGAATGTCGCCAGTACCACAGGCGATGGCATCGGGGTGTTCTTTGGCAAAAATAAAAAACGGCACATCTGCGCCTAGCGTTGCTCCAATGTCTTGTAGGGTGTGATAAGATAGGTTCAGTTGCCAAAACTGCGTTAATGCCAGTAATGTGCCTGCGCAATTAGAGGAGCCACCTCCCAATCCCGCTCCTGTAGGTAAGCATTTGTCAAGGTGAATGTGTACGCTAGGCAAGATGGGATGGGTGTGGGCAACGGCGGATTTAAGCGCATGAAAGGCTTTGGTGATAAGATTTTGTTCAGGCGTGTCGGTTAAGCCCTCTGCTCCTGTCAGATGCAGTTGATTGGTGCCATCCGTCTGACGTATTGTCAGAGTATCACCAAAATCAAGCGCGCGAAATACGCTTTGTAGGTTATGATAGCCATCTGTGCGCTTGGCGGTAATATGTAAAAATAAGTTAATTTTGGCAGGGCAAAAGTACTGCATGACCATAAAACACCTATCAGCGTTGATGGGCGATGGTCATGACCACGCGGTGTCCGTCGGCATGCGTGATGCGTAGGCGGGTTGGAGTTGTGCTGTTGGTGTACTCAAAGTGTGCTGTCCATTGTGTGTTTTCGGCACTGATGAGACGACCTTGGGCATCTTTTTGGCTATTGGGGGTGTCGCTAGGGGCGGAGATACCCAAAATCCAATAAGGAAGCTGCGAGATGGGCGCATGCCATCCTGTTGCTTGTACAAGCAAGGCTTCTGGGCTGTCTGCTTCTATTGTGCCTGTTTTTTCGCTGGTTAAGCTGGCGGTTTTGCCATCATAGCGAATGGTGGTTGCGCCAATCCCTAGCGCCCCTGTCAAGTCAATACCAAAACGCCCTTCTTCTTGCGCCCATGAATAAAAAGCGCTGCCTGCTTGTGTGCCATTGGGTGTGACAGTGGTAACGCCAATTTTGCCTGTAATAGAAAATTTGGGCGCAGTGTGTGTGCTTGTGGGAGAGGTTGGGGTGCTTGGTAGAGTTTGACAGGCGCTTAATAGCGCACTTAGACTGATAATAAAAAGATAAGCGAGTTTTTTCATAATTAGTAATCTTGCGGGGTGCTATTGAGTGCGTCAGTTGTGATAAATCGTTTGGTTAAATCATCAACTAGGGTTTGTACCATCACATCATCGCCCAAACCTTGATAGGCGCGTAGCAATAAGGTGCCTACTTTGATGTCAGGTTGAACATCATAAGGTGTTTGTAGTTTGTCAATAACTGTCTGATAGTCACCTTGTTCTAGCGCATTGGTTGCAAGCAAAATAAGTGCTTGTAGCTGTAATTGACTGTCATAATCAGGATGGGCAATGGTGCGACTGATTTGGCGGACACGCTCTAGAGTAGCAGAATCGTTGGGGGTACGCAATAAAATCAATCGGGCTTGTTCTAATTGATAATGCGGGTTGTCAGGCTCAAAATCTAGCAAGTGGGTGATGTTGTCTAGCTTGGCTTGATAGTCGGTTGCATCGTCCATGAGCATGGTGCTGGCATAGAGCAAGCTTGGATCATCTGGGTAATCAGCAGCTGCTTGATTGAGCAATGCTAAGGCTTCTTTGGGTTTGTTTTGGCGCAATAAAATGTCTGCTTGCAATGTATAGCTTTCGGTGGCGAACATTTCATGGCGTTGTCTTAGCTGAATTAGGGTGTTGATGGCATTGTCAGGGCGTCCTTGTGCCAACTCATAAGCAACCAGCTTACGAGTGGCTGTCAGTGCAAATTCATTGTCATCTACTTGGCGATAATGCGCCATAGCACTGACAGGAAACCCTTGGCGCTCATAGCTAATACCCAAATAATAGTGTGCTTGATTTTTGTGGCTGGGCATGGGTAGCAAAGAAGATAAAAGGGTATCTGCTTCGGCAAAATGATTGGTGTCAAGTGCCACAAGACTGGTTAGAAGTGTCAGCTCACCATCTTCCTTAAAAAGAGGCTGTACTTCGGTTAGTAGTGTCCATGCGCCACTTAAGTCACCTTGATCAATTAAATGGCGAATATGGTATAAATAGAGTTGTTTTTGGGTTTCGCCTGTGGTGCGCCTTTGGGCTTGGGTCAAAAACTCTTGCAATGCTTTGTCTTGTTTTGCCCCAGTGAGCATATCTGCTTTTAGGGTTAAAAAAGCAAGATTGTCAGGCTCGCTATCGATGGCTTGTTCAGCATACAATAAGGCGGCTTTGGGCTCACCCATCTGATTCAGTAGCCCTGATTTTAGGACGGATAATGAGGGGTTGGTATCATTATCTACACTTTGCAAGGCAAAAAACAACTGGCGTTGAGCCTCTGGATTGGTGGGAAAAATACCCGAAAAAATACGACTTAAGTCCACTTTGGGATCATAGGATAAAATCAATCGTAAATTCTGAACTGCAGTACCATAATCCCCCGCTTTGAGTGCCAAATGAGTAACATAAAACCAAACAGGAATGTGGTCATTGTTACTGTCCTGCCATGCTTTGGCAAACTCAAGGGATTCTTTGGGACTTTCTAGCTGCAACGATAAGCCGAGCGCGCGTTCAAATACAGCGGTGGCGTTTTGTTTTAATGACTCGGCTTTGTAGAGTGTCAAGGCGGTATAAGGATCGCCACGATCAGCGGCAAATTCAGCTTGCAAAAGCACAAATAAATCAGGCGTGCTCTCCAAAAAAGCAGCTTGCTCTTCTGGACTTATTGTAGGCTCGTCTAAGACATCTCCTTGCTCAAGTGGCTCTTCTTCGTCTGGCTCTTGGGTTGTTTTGGTGTTGTCAGGTGTGGTTTCTTGATCAGGTGTGTTTTCTTGAACTGTCGGCGTGTTGTTTTTGATTTTGTGATACAAAGGAGTGAATAGCTTGATGACAGGATCAAAAACCCCTGCACGCGCAGGCAGGATGGTGGGGAGAATTACCAAGGCAAAAATCAACCACAACACAACTTTCTTGGTGGTGTGTTTAGAAGAAGGGGGTTTGGGAGTGCGCATCCAAAATGCCATGATAAAAAAATAAGCAAAAATTATGTGCCATAGTATAGAAAAAACAAGCCAAATACAAGTATGGGTACGTTATTTGGTGCAAAAAGATGACACAACTCATGCTTGGCAAATCTTAGGACGGCTTTGCCACACATCAGGTTGCTTTTGTGCTATAATGAGCAGTTTTTTGGGCGTGTTTATTAAGACATACTTAGCACAAAATTGATTGAAATAAAGATGAATTGATGCTAGAAATTATGATGGTTTGTCATCAAGGTTGTCTCAATGCACCACAAAATTTGCACCCAAGAGTAAAATAGCGTCTTAACAAAGTTTGGGCGTGACAATTTGTCTGATTAAGGTGGGATAAGGTTGGCTTGTTACACATGAAGTTGGTTGTTGTTGGCGTAAATCACAAAACTGCACCTGTTGCTATGCGTGAGCGTTTGGCATTTGGGGAGGATTTGTCTGATGCGTTGGTGAGCTTACAAGACAAGACATCAGGCGCTGTGATTGTATCAACTTGCAATCGCAGTGAGATTTATGCCTATTTGCCACAGACAGATGATGCTTTTTGCGAGGATGATGAATGGAGTGTGAATGATGGTGCTATTGATAAGTCCCATCATCAGTTGGTGTCGTGGCTGTCAGAATACAAGGGCTTAAATGCCAGCGATATTGCTCCATTTTTGTATGTATATCAGGGTAATCGTGCGCTCAACCACTGGCTGCGCGTGGCGGTGGGGCTTGACTCGATGATATTAGGCGAGCCACAAATCTTGGGGCAAATCAAACAAGCGGTTGCTATGGCACATCAAGCAGGGGTGATGACACCTGCATTTGATTGGCTGACTCAGCGTATTTTTGCAGCAGCGCGTATTGTGCGCCGTGATACCAGTTTGGGTGCGCAGGCAGTTACTCTAGGGTTTGCCACAGCAAAGCTTGTGACACAGATTTTTGATGCACCTGCCAAGACGACTTTATTGATTGTGGCGGCAGGCGAGATGAATCGCTTGGTGGCGCATAATGTTGCCAGTTTGGGTGTGGCGCGTATTATTATTTGTAATCGCAGTCAAGAGCGCGCAGAACTCTTGGCAGATGAGCTATCACAGATGGCAAAGGCATCAGGGCAAGAAAGTGATATCAGAATTATGCCCTTGACACACTTAGCAGAGGCGCTCACCCAAGCTGATGTGGTCTCTAGCTGTAGTGGCAGTATGGATACCTTGATTGATGTGGCGATGGTCAAAAAAGCACTGACTGTACGTCGCCATCGTGCGATGCTGCTAGTGGATTTGGCGGTGCCGCGTGATATTGCTCCTGAAGTGGGGCGGCTAGACAATGTTTATTTGTACTCCATTGATGATTTGCAACATGTCATTGCAGGCAATATAGAAGCGCGTAAACAAGCAGCCGTAGAAGCAGAGTTGTTGGTCAGTCAATTAACTGCCAAAGTAGAAGCTGAATTGTCGGTAGCGAATATGGGTGGGGTGATTGCAGCATATCAAACGAATGCTGAACACAAAAAAACGCAACTACTTGCGTATGCTAAGCGTGACCTTGACAATGGTGTCGACCCAATGGCTGTCCTAGAAAAATTTGCCTATCAGCTCACCAATACCCTAAACCACCCCCCCTTAAAATTGCTGCGCTCATCTGCTTTAACCTCTGATGATAAAATGATGGAGTATATCAGCCAAGGATTGTTGGACGCTTATAGAAAATAGGCGTACTTGATGTGCTTGATAAGAGAATGCAATGTTTGGAATTATTGACCCTGTCACCTATTTTATGGGGGTGCTGGTAATTATCTTTTTGCCAGGTCCTAACAGCTTGTATTGTCTATCGGTGGCGGGCGCTTATGGCATAAAAGCAGGATATCGCACAGTACTTGGGATATTGATAGGGGATAGTATCTTGATAGTGGTCACTGTGCTAGGCATGGGGACGCTATTAAGAATGTACCCTATGCTGTTTAATGGCATTAAGTTAATTGGTGGGGCATATTTGGCATATATTGGCACGCGATTGATTTATGGTGCTTACCAAACCTATCAGCATCGCTTAAGACTGATTCAAGCCAAGCATTTGCCACCACCTAAGTTGCCTGCACAAAACTTCTTTTACCGTGCTTTAAGCTTATCTTTGACCAATCCAAAAGCCATTTTGTTTTTGTTGTCATTTTTTGTACAATTTGTAGACCCAACGTACCCTCATCCCTTTTTGTCATTTTTTGTGTTAGCATGTATTTTGCAGGCAGTTAGTTTGGCTTATTTGAGCTTGCTTGTCTTTTTTGGGCGCTTATTGGTACAAAAATTTAGTGGCAAACCATGGGTGTCTATCCTTGCCATGAGCGCAGTGGGTGTATTATTTTTGGGATTTGCAGCCAATTTGTGGTTGGCGCAATTACAATAAAAGGAGCGATGATGAAATATTTATTAGGTTTGATGATGGTGGGTGTGTTGGTAGGTTGTCAAAGTATCACACCTGCCAAAGTAACTGGCGCACCAAAAGTAGTTGCGCCAACAGAGCAGCCAACCAAGTCTATTCAAAACACTTGGCAATTGGCGCAAGTACAAGGGACGGATAGTGATTCTGTGCTAAATACTATGCTAAAAACACAAGCAGTCACAATGGATTTATCCACATTGCCCAAGAGTAGTGCTTATGCAGGGTGTAATCGTCTAGGTTTTGTAACGCAAGCGCAAAATGGCAGCTTTGCTGTCGAGCATATTATTGCCACCAGAATGTACTGCGCGGAGGTGATGGCACTTGAGTCCTTGCTGCTGACACAGCTACCTAAGATGACACACTATACCACGACAGCAACTCAGCTGATATTGCAAGGTGGTGGAGTGACTTTAACCTTTGTGGCGCAGCAATAACAGGTATTTATTTATCTTACTAGGACGTGTTAAACTTTGGTAGTTGCAACAAAAAAGTAAGAAAAATCGTACGTTTTTTAGAAAAAAATGCAGGTTGATGGTTAATCTATCAAACAAGTTTTTGACATAGAAAAACAAGATTTAGCCGTTTGTTATGCAAATATTGAGGAAATCCTTAAAGTTTCATCATAGTTTATAAAAATGTTATAAGGTTTAACACATCCTAAGTGTACAATCATTAAATTTTCTTGATATATGAACAAAAATAAGGTAATGTATTAAGGTTAAAAACGTTTGATTTGTACCACAACATTATGTTAAGGAAAAAAGCAACATGAGTACAATTATTTATACCCATACTGACGAAGCACCTGCACTTGCAACTAAGTCATTGCTACCCATCATCAAGGCATTTACTAAGTCATCTAATATTGACTTTAAAACATCGGATATTTCATTGTCAGGACGTATTTTGGCATCTTTTCCTGAATTTTTGAAACCAGAACAACGTATCAGCGATGCTTTGGCAGAGTTAGGTGAATTGGTTAAGCAGCCTGATGCCAATGTGATTAAGCTGCCCAATATCAGCGCGTCTGTGCCTCAATTAAATGCTGCCATCAAAGAATTGCAAGACAAAGGCTATGCAGTTCCTAATTATCCTACCGACCCCAAAGATGACACCGAAAAAGACATTCAAGCGCGCTATGACCGCATCAAAGGCAGTGCAGTAAACCCTGTATTGCGCGAGGGTAACTCCGACCGCCGTGCACCCAAAGCGGTCAAAAACTTTGCCAAAAAATATCCACACAGCATGGGCGCATGGGGCAAGGATAGCAAATCTCATGTTGCAACGATGGCAGGTGGCGACTTTTTTGCCAATGAACAGTCAGTGACAGTGGCAGCACCTACCACAGTGAAATTTGTGTTTACTGCCAAAGATGGCAGTCAAAGCGAGCTTAGAAAGCCTATTGCACTGCAAGCAGGCGAGATTATTGATGCTACAGTGATGAGCAAAAAAGCATTAGTGGCGTTTTTAAAAGAGCAAGTAGCTGATGCCAAAGCGCAAGGCGTGCTATTTAGCTTACATATGAAAGCAACCATGATGAAAGTGTCTGACCCAATTATTTTTGGTCACGCTGTGAAAGTATTTTTTGCACCTGTGTTTGAGCAATATGGCGATAAGCTTGCTGAAGTGGGTGTCAATGTGAATAACGGATTTGGTAACTTACTTGCCAATTTAGATAAGCTAGATGACAGCACCAGAGCAGGCGTAGAGCAAGCCATTAATGAGGCTTATGCCAACAATCCAAGCTTGGCAATGGTGGATAGTGACAAGGGCATTACCAACTTGCACGTACCTAGTGATGTGATTGTTGATGCGTCTATGCCAGCGATGATTCGTAACTCTGGACGTATGTGGGATAAAGATGGTCAAGCACAAGACACCAAAGCGGTGATTCCTGACAGCTCTTATGCACACGTTTATCAAACAGTGATTGATTTTTGTCGTGAGCATGGGGCGTTTGACCCAACTACGATGGGTAGTGTGCCAAATGTGGGCTTGATGGCGCAAAAGGCAGAAGAGTATGGTAGCCACGACAAAACCTTTGAAATCGCTGCTGATGGCACAGTGACATTGGTTGATGAGGCGGGCAATGTCTTGACTAGCCATGAGGTTGAGGCAGGTGATATTTGGCGTGCTTGCCAAACCAAAGATGCACCTATCAAAGACTGGGTAGGATTGGCGGTGAGTCGTGCAAGATTATCCAATACGCCAGCGTATTTTTGGTTGGACAAAAACCGCGCTCATGATGCCGAGCTGATTAAAAAAGTAGAAACCTATTTAGGTGAGCTAGATACCACAGGGCTGGACATTCAAATTTTAGCCCCTGCAGAGGCGTGCTTGGCATCCTTAAAGCGTATGAAGGAAGGTCAGGACACCATTTCTGTGACAGGTAACGTCTTGCGCGATTACAATACCGACCTATTCCCTATCTTGGAGCTAGGAACATCTGCTAAGATGCTATCTATTGTGCCTTTGATGAATGGTGGCGGTATGTTTGAAACAGGTGCTGGCGGTTCTGCACCAAAACACGTTCAGCAGTTTAATGAAGAAAACCACCTGCGTTGGGACAGCTTGGGTGAGTTTTTGGCATTGGCAGTATCACTTGAGCATTTGGCGCAAAAAACAGGTAACACCAAAGCACAAGTATTGGCGGATACGCTAGATAGCGCAACTGAACAGTTGTTGCTCAATGACAAGTCTCCACGCCGCAAAGCAGGCGAATTGGATAACCGTGGTAGCCATTATTATTTGGCGCGTTATTGGGCGGAAAGCTTGGCAGCTCAAGACAAAGATGCTGAATTAAAAGCACAGTTTGCCCCTGTGGCGCAGGCATTGACTGAAAAAGAAGCGGTGATTTTAGATGAGTTAAATGGCGTTCAAGGCAAGGCGGTGGATATTAAGGGGTACTATGCTCCTTGTGAAGAGTCTGCCAGTGCTGCAATGCGCCCAAGCGCCACACTGAATGCAGTGATTGATGGTATTTAAGATATTTTCAAACCACTGTGTATTAAAGCACCTCAAATAGAGGTGCTTTTTGTCTATTAGCGCTCATCTGATGTTTGGTGCTGTTGGCGCAAGATGGCGCAGATTTTTTGATGCTTTTTTGGTATGATAACTAGGGTATCCTGACATTTCATAACACTCATTGCGATTTGGCAATCATTTTGGAAATGAAATAACGTTTTTGCCTTACCTTTTGTTAAAAGCAGAGGCTAACTCTTCGTTTTCATCGTCAAATTACTTGTTGATATACCAATATCAACGGCACAATTTTTACTGAAACTTTTGCGATTTTTTTGTGATTTTAACTGCAAATACAAAATGTCAGGATGTCCTAATAACCCTCTACAAGTATCACGATTATGAACACTTCTACCATTCAACATGCCATCAGTCAGCTGCTGGCGTCATTAAATCAAATCGTTTTGGACAAAGAGCAAGTGGTGAAGCTGGCACTGGCATGTGTCTTGGCGGATGGACATTTGCTACTACAGGATTTGCCAGGCATGGGTAAAACAACTTTGGCACACGCTTTGGCAAAAGGATTGGGGCTTGAGTTTAATCGGGTGCAATTTACCAATGATATGCTGCCTGCGGATATCTTGGGCATGATGATTTATAATCAAGATAGTCGCCAGTTTGACTTTAAAAAAGGGGCGATTTTTACCCAGTTGTTATTGGCAGATGAAATCAATCGCTCCAGCCCAAAGACTCAATCGGCGCTACTGGAGTCTATGGAAGAGCGTCAAGTAACAATAGATGCAATAACCCATCGCTTGCCAACCCCTTTTTTTGTGATTGCCACGCAAAACCCTGCCCAGCAATCGGGTGTTTATCCATTGCCAGAATCGCAGCTTGATCGTTTTTTGATGTGCGTGTCCCTAGGCTACCCGTCAGTGCGTGCAGAACGAGAGTTATTGGAGGGGCGTGACCGTCGCCAAATGGTAGCGGAAATGTCAGCATTATTGAGCGGTGAGCAGCTATTGCAAGCGCAAGCAGCGGTTAAGCAGATGTACATCGCCCCTGTGGTATTGGATTATATGCAGGCGTTGGTTGCCAAAAGTCGCAGTAGCAAAGAATATCACGGCTTGTCACCGCGTGGTGTGTTGGCTTTAAAAAGAGCAGCGCAGGCACACGCTTATATTTCAGGAGAGGAGGCTGTGGCGATAGATGATGTGCAGGCTGTGTTTGCAGCGGTGGCAAATCATCGATTGGGTCAGCGTTTTGTGCCATTTAATCATACGCAAGGAGCGGCATCTTTGACGCTTGCTGATGCCATTATGACGCAAGTATCAGCATTATGAATAGCGTGATGAAATGGCAACACAGCCGATTGGCAAAAAAAATACGAGCATTTTTTGATGGGCGTATTACCCATGCAGATGACTTTTCTTTTTCTTTAAAGAATGTCTATGTGTTTTTTAGTAGGCAAGGTTGGCTGTATTTGTTGCTACTATTGATTACCTTTGTAGCAGGGGTTAATTATGGCAATAATCTGATTTTGGGGCTGTTTTTTTATTTGTTGTCATTGTGGTTGATGGCGGCAATTTTAACTTTTTTGCAAGTTTCGTCACTGGCGGTGCGCTTGGAGCGTGTGGAGCTGGCACAGGCACAAGGGGTGATGTGGGTTTATTTTTGGGTAATTAACCAAAAAGGCGCCCCCGCCCGCCAAATTCGGATGTCTTTTGAGGAGATGGCACCTGTGACGCTCTTGAGTGAAGCTGAACAAGCCATCTATGCTCAAGCTAGTAGCGTGACTTTAAATGCAGTAGCAACACAAACTTTGGTGCGTCTGCCTATCATTGCTACAGCTCGTGGACAGGTGGTGTTGCCAAGATTGACGGTGGAGAGCGTGTATCCGTTGGGGGTGGTGCGCTCTTGGGCGTATGGGTATTTTAGCAGTACAGGCTATGCGTATCCTGCACCATTATCTTTTGATTGGCAACAGATGGATAAAGTCAGTGCAGGGGACGATGAGTACTATAGCAACTATTATCAAGCAGGACAAAGCGATTTTGATATGCTTGATGAGTATGTGGAAGGAGAGAGTTTGGCACGCGTATCGTGGGCGCACGTGGCGCGAGGCATGGGTATGCTGACTAAGCGGTTTGCTGACAGTGTGGGTTCAGAAGAGGTGCTAAGCTATGAGGCGATGCCTGCTCATCATCATGAAGAGCGTTTGGCGCAATTGGCTTTTGCAATACTGGCATTGCAAGAGTCTGGTGGGGCGTTTCGCTTGGCTTTGCCATCAGGGGTGGGGGAGTTGGGTGCAGGGGAGAAGTTTGTCCAAGACAGCTTGTTACGCTTAGCAAAAGAGCCTTAAGAACTTGTATTCACAGCATTACGCCATTCATATTGATTGTAAAAGCAAACACTAAATTTTCGCTTTTGCATGAAAACTGGCTAAATCTTAAGTTTTATTGTTAAATTGCCTGTTGATATGTTCGTATCTGTAGTGTAATTTTCCTTGAAACTTCTGTGATTTTTCTTGAGTTTAATGGCAAATGCGAAATGTTAGGACGCTCTTAATTCATTTATAAATCTTGCGCAAATTTAGCGATATAACATTTTGCTAGATAAATTTGGCTTGAATCTATTTAACTGCCAAGGCTGGTTTGATAAAAGCGGATGGCAAAAAGTTATTGATATCACACTTATGACATCATTTAATTATTCTATTGGCAACACAGAGGGCATTAGCCATCATGCACTTGGCAATCCTGCTGCCACACAAGGGCTAAGGGGCACTCAAAGACTATTTGGGCTGCCAGCGTATCATTGGATGCTTATCAGTAGCGCCTTGGTGATGGCTGCTCATCTGTTTTATGCGCCAACATGGCTGGTTGTTATGGGACTTGCGATGGTTGTATTGCAGGCACCAAAAATGCGCCATATATTAGCAACCGTCAGTAAAATACCTGTCTTGGTGCTGTATACACGCCTACAAAAAATCCTGTTGTGTGTAGGATTGATTGGGCTGTGGGTACAGTTTGGGCTGACAATAGGTACAGAATTGGCGGTGGCATTTTTGTTGCTATGCTTGATGATTAAGTTGTGGGAGGTTAAAGCACGCCGAGATGCTTATGTGGTGCTTAATCTGAATTTTTTTGTGCTAGCATCGGCATTTTTGTGGACGCAAGATCTTGGTATGGCGCTGAAGGTAGTGGTTGCGCTACTGGCGTGCTTATTTGCATTGATTGCTTTGAGTGATGATGAGAATACCACAGGAGCGGGCAGATTGAGAGCGTTGGCATTGTTAGCAATACCTGCACTGCCTTTGCTTGTGGTCTTGTTTTTGTTTTTTCCACGAATGCCGCCTTTGTGGTCATTACAAATGGCAGGTGCAGGAGCAACCTCTGGTATTTCAGACAGTATGTCACCAGGGGATTTTTCTAATTTATCCAAATCTACAGAATTGGCATTTCGCGTGGAATTTGAGGGAAATATTCCCAGTCGCGAGCAGATGTATTGGCGCACTATGGTATTTACGCGCTTTGATGGGGTAACTTGGCGCCAAAGTGATGCTGGGCAGCAATTTTGGCAGAGCGCAGAAGTAATGCCAGAGTGGGCGAGCAATGCCTATCAGGGGCAATCGGCGGGGCGGTATCAGGTGATTTTGGAGCCAACCAATCAGCAGTGGCTGTTTGGGCTAGACTATCCCCAGCCTGAGAGCGCACGCGATATTGGCATGAACCAAGAGTTTAATTTGCGTAGCTATACACCTGTGACGCAGCAGCGCCGCTATTGGGTGATGCATTATCCGAATGCTAAGATAGATTTGGTGTTGTCAGACAGGCAGCGCCAGTTAAATTTGTCCTTACCTGATGGCAATCCTAAGACTCGCGCACTGGCACAGCAGCTTAAGGGGCAATCCCAAGGCAATTCTAGGCGACTGGTGGCGTTGATTCAAGAATATATCCTTACCAACCAGTTTCGCTACACCCTGTCACCACCTTTATTACAACAAGAGCGCATTGATGAGTTTTTGTTTGACACCAAGGCGGGGTTTTGTGAGCATTATGCGTCCAGTTTTGTTTTTTTGATGCGCGCAGCAGGCGTGCCTGCCAGAGTGGTAACAGGGTATCAGGGTGGACAGCTTGGGCGTGATGGCAATAGTTGGGAGGTGCGCCAAATGGATGCTCATGCTTGGGCGGAGATTTGGATTGAGCAGCAAGGCTGGGTGCGTATTGATCCAACAGGATTTGTGTCACCTGAACGGGTGGAGCTGGGTATGAATGCACTTACAGACAGTGCTGGTGCAGAGATGTTTGGTGAGGGTGTGGCAGCCCAGTGGGGATATCAGCAATTTCGTCTGATGCAGTCATTGCGCCGTTATGCTGACCAAGCCAGTTATTATTGGCAAAAAGATGTGGTGGGTTATGACCAAGATGTACAAAAAAATTCACTCTTAAAATGGTTTAATATCAAAAACTTGGCGCAGCAGATTATTTTAATGGGCGTGCTTGCAGTGAGTGTTTTTGGGGTGTTTGTGGGGGTGATGATGTATCGCCGCCGCCGTATTTATCACCCCTTTGATTTGCCTGTGGTGCATTTGTCCAATAACTTGAGCAAAAAAGACAAGGCGTTGATGCGCGCGACTTCAGAAAGTGCGCTCACCTTTTTGAGTCGGATAGGAGAGAGGGCAAAGTATCTCCATCCTAAGAGTACATCAGAGATTGAGCTGCTTATCGATGAGTTACACAAACAGTATCGTGCAGGTCGCTATGGCAAAGAGGCTAAGTCAATTTCAAATAAAAAAAATGCTCAATCATTTGCGCGCTTAGTACAAACACTGGCAAAATACTTTTAAAAAAAGTGCTTGCAAATTTAAAAAATTACGCTAAAATAGCTCTCACTTTAGGCGTATAGCTCAGTTGGTTAGAGCACCACCTTGACATGGTGGGGGTCGATGGTTCGAGTCCGTTTACGCCTACCAAACATCAGTATCAGGGCGTTTCACTAAGTGTTACGCCCTTTTATTTTCAAGGCTTTTAGCCCTTTTCATAGTTTCATAGCGTTTCATAAAATCCCTTTAAAGCTCATTAAAATGTTGGTATCATTGTTGGTATCGGATTTAGTGATACCAACAAAGGGGTAAAAATGCTAACAGATACCGCCATTAAAAAGCTTAAGCCATCAGACAAATGCACGCATGGCAAGGTGGATAAATACACCGATGGTAACGGCTTACAATTATGGGTAAGGCACACAGGCGTAAAATCATGGGTAGTAAATTACCAATGGCATGGCAAACAGCAGAGCATGACCATTGGCACATATCCAAGCCTTAGCCTACAGCAGGCACGCATACACGCCCTATCCATCAAAGAAAAAATCAAACAAGGCATTGACCCCAAGCACGCCAAGCCAACAGCAGTGCTATTTGGTGATGTGGCGCACGCCTACCATGAAAGCCGTAACCCCACCCACCCCACCAATGCAGGCAAAAAGACCGTAACGCCTAGCACCTACCAAAAAGACTTTAATTTATACCAACGAGACATCGCCCCAAAGCTTGCCCATATTGATATACAAGCCATCACGCCTGCCATGGTGTTTGATGTGATTAGTACGATTGATAAAAGGGGCGCAGGGAATATGGCAAGGCGTGCTAATCGCCAAATAGGGGCTATCTATGAGTATGCTATTGTGCATGACCAATACAACGGCATATCACCGCATAGGGGGCTAGAAAAGCGCCTACAAGCAAGAGATGATGAACACTTTGCACGCATTGAGTTTGGCGAGTTAAACGCCCTATTTGCTGATATTGATAATTCTAATTGTGAGCCATTAACCAAGCTTGCCTTTAGGTTTATTTGTTATACCTTTGTACGCACTAAAGAAATGCGCTTTATGACATGGGGTGAGATAGATTGGCAAGCGTGCTTATGGCGCATACCTGCCAAGCGTATGAAAATGCGTAAAGACCACCTTGTGCCATTATCTAGCCAAGCCATACAGATATTACAGACCATTAAGGCAATGGGGCTAAATGATGACTATGTATTTTACAACACCGTATCAAAAGCCCCAGTCAGTGAAAACTTTTTGACCAGTGCATTAAAACGGCTAAATTGGCAAGGCAAGATGACAGGGCACGGCTTTAGGGGATTGGCAAGTACCACGCTACACGAACATCAATACAATCATGAAGCCATAGAGCTACAGCTTGCCCACCAAAAGAGCGATAAAGTGGCAGGGGCTTATGACCACGCCAAGCACATTCCCTACCGTCAGCAGATGATGCAAGATTGGGCGGATATGGTGGATGAACAAATAGGCGTGTAGTTAGGTAGCATAAAATCTATAACTAGTCTTATTGGAAAATTTATTATATTATATAAACTAAATAATTAGTAACAATTATTAAAATGGTTTTTTGGTGATAATTGGTGATAAATTAATAAAATCCCTAAATACCCCCTATTTTACCGCTACATCGCTACAAGCTAGATATATCAAGGCTTGTAGAGGTTTTTTTAATCGCTACATAATAGCTACACCCTTTTTGATGACCGCTACACCGCTACAAAAATACCTTTGATAGATGATTATAGATTTTATTCATCTAATTAGTTTGATATAATCTACAAGAAACTAAAAGAAACACGGTGAACCCATGCAAGACATTTGGCACTACCCAAGAAGCGAACTTGCCCATCAAGTCATGAGCTTGTTTAACTCTAATCTATCCCACGCCCTAACCTTTTTTGCCCCTAGACGCAAAGGCAAGACCGAATTTTTGTTAAAGGACATTAAGCCTTTAGCCCTTGAGCAGGATTATCAAGTATTTTATTTCAGCTTTTTGGACAGTGGCGAACAAGCCCAAAAACGCTTTATTTATGAGCTTACTGCCTTTGGACAAGGCAAGATAGGCAAAACCATCAATCAGCTATCTAGCGTGGAAATACAGGGCTTTAGAGCTGAATTACAGCAACTAGAACATGACGATGTATTACACGCCCTAAACGCCATCGCCAAGCAAAATAAACGCACGCTTTTACTGCTAGATGAAATTCAAGCTTTGGCAGGCGTGGCATATTATCCAATTATTGCCAGTCTTAGAACCGCCCTAGATACCAACAAAGACAAAATCAAAGTGATTTTTACAGGCTCAAGCCGTGAGAATTTGCGCCTGATGTTTTCATCTGCCCAAGCCCCCTTTTTTCACTATGGGCAAAATGTAGATTTTCCTGATTTGCCAAAAGCCTTTACCGACCATTTGGCAGATGTGTTTTATTACACCACCAAACGCCATCTTGATAAAGACGCGCTATGGCAGGCATTCACCGAGCTAAGCAAAAGCCCACAAATGGCAAGGGCGATGATTGAGAAAATGGCACTTAATCCAAGCCTAAGCCTAGATGATGCCAAGCAGTTATTACTTGATGATATGGCACAATTTAATGAGTATCTACCCACCTACCACCAATTAACCGCCTTACAACAAACCATATTAGCAATCATTGCACAAGGTGAAAATCAGCTATACAGCCAAGCCACCAAAGATAGGCTAAGCGAAAAGCTAGGCATAGAGATAACCACGCCTGCCATTCAATCGGCTATCCGTTCACTATCCAAAAAGGGGATGATATTCAAAAAAGATAATGGCGTATATGAAATTGATGACCCATTTTTTAATCAGTGGGTATTGGATAACTGATGGGGTGAAAATAATGGGATTATTGGCAAACAGCAAAGAAAAGAAAAAACAAAAGTATCACAACCAATTTATAAGCCTATATGACAGCGTTTTATATTTAGGCGAGCCAATGGATGAGAGCTTGCAATTTATTATTGAGATTATGCCTTACCAGTCATGTTTGTATTTGGGTAGTAATGGCTTACAGGCGGTTTTTATAGATGATGACATTTATAGCTTTAATGGCATAGAGCTATACAAGGGCGATATTATCAGCCAATTAACTAAGTGTATCACAAAAGAAACCATCACACCTGCCAGCCCTATTTACAATCTAGGCTTTGGCAAAAAGCGCTTTTTAAGCTATTTATTGCAAAATGACATTGAGCCACCCCAAAAAGATATTGAGACCGCCCAAAGTCCTGATTTATTTTTTGATGACTACCCTATGGATGGCGTGGACTATTACACGCTACAGGCTATCATTGACGAAAGGGACGAATTAAGAAAAAAAGTAGAAAATCAAGCTAATAATGCAGAGCTTGCCACCAAAACAAAAAATACCGTGGCAAAAATTATTTTGGCTCTGTTTGAGTTGGGAGAATTGGATTGGAAAGATAGTGACCCTTACGACTATTCAAACCCTCAAAGTCTAAACAATCAAATCCTTATCAAGCTACAATCCTTAAATTTAGAAGTATCAAACAGAGTAATAGGCGATTGGATAAAACTAGCCAAAGAACAAGCATAAGCCCCAAATTAGGGGCTTTTTTGTTTTCATTGAATATTCAATGAGCAAGAATAATAAATGGAATAAATGCCCCTATTGAATATACAACCACCGCCACACCCCACCCCCTAAAATACACCCCAAGCGCAACATGAAACGCTATTAACCTAAACCAAACTAAGGGGTATTTTATGAACCTTTACACACTACCGCCACAAGGCTTAAGCCGAGCCAAAGACATTTTGCCACTGTTACCCTTTGGCAGAACAACCCTTTGGCGTAAAGTCAAAAATGGGCAATTTCCCAAACCCACCCAGTTAAGCACCAACTGCACCGTATGGAAAAATGCCGATGTCCTAGCATGGATTGATGAGCAAGGAGGCAAGGCATGAACCCATTAGACAGCTACAAGGCTAAGATTTTGGCACACCTAAAGACAGGAGCAAGCCTTGAGCCAATGACCGCCCTTAAGCTTTGGGGGTGTTGGAGTTTGTCACAACGTATCAGCGAGTTAAGGCGGGCAGGCTATCCCATCCAGTCAAAGATGACAACCGCCCCGAGTGGCAAGCGTTATGCTGTCTATTGGATAGAACCCAGTGATATTGTCATCTTAAAGCTACAACAAGCCTAAAAAATGCCCATGGCTTTTTCAGGCTAGGGGCTAAGAGTGGAACGCAAGGCGGAACGCATCGGAACGGATGGCGGAACGCAAGGCGGAACACCATCAAATCAAAACCCCTAGCTTGTGACGGCTAGGGGCTAAGGAAATTAAATCATGAAAAACATTCAACATAGAGAATTATACCATGAAAAAATATCATTTGCTATCAATCGGGCAAGTGGTGATAATGGCATTCTCTCAAAAAAATCACTAGCGGTTAAGCCACACCGCCAAAATTGGCTTTTTTTACGCCCAAACACTGTAGGCGTGAACCCATCATATAAGGACTTTCTCCAGACAAAGCTCCTATCATTTTATGATGGGGTGACACCACAAAATAAGCCAATTGGCGAATATGTGGGGCGGTTTCTAGTGATGCCGAGAGTGAACCCCATCACCCTATTTGGGCGATTTTCTCAAACTCAAAAAACACTAGGAGCGTTCACCATGAATGCAAACACCCTCAAAAAACTTTCCCATTTTTCCCCTACTGAAAGCCTTGTTATTGGCTTTGTCCTTGGCTTGCCTATTGCTTGCCTTGTCATTGGCATTTTGTCTGTGATGGGGGTGTAAGATGAACCAATATACCCTATTTGCCCCTGCCTTAAACCTCAAATTAACTTTTGATAGCCAAGAGCAAGCCTATAGCACTGCCGAGCTTATCGCCAAAGACTATCCAATGACCGCTATTTTTATTCAGCGTGCTTACTTTGATAGTTGGCAAGATGTGAATGCCAACCAAATACAAGAATTTGAAAGCGTGAGCGATGAAATGGCGATTAACCGCCGTCTTGCTCTAGCTAGCTTATTACAAGACCCCAACACCATTGTACAAAGCGAATTTGGGCAAGAAGTGATTGCCAGTATAGATACTTGCCTTGCCTATTATGGCGAACTTATGCAAATGCTGAACACCGCCAAACATCGCTTGGAGGTGCAGGCATGAAACACTTTAAAAGACGTGGCAAACATACCGCCCGCCATGTGGCGATGATATGGCAAAGCAAGCCAAGCAAAGCATTTACCCTTAGATTGAGCATAAGGGGAAAAAAATGAGCCTAAAACAAGCCCTAAGACGTGCTAAACCACGCCCAGCACCTACCCATAGCACCAATAACAGCACCGACAATTTGCCTAGCCCTAGCGTGTTTTATGCGCGCTTTGGTATTGCTATTAAGTGTGATGGCTGGCAGATGGTGCGTTGTCCTTTTCATGATGATACCCACGCAAGCTTAAGTGTGAATGGCAGCCATGGGGGCTTTATTTGCCATGCGTGCGGTGTCAAAGGCAGTATGATTGGGTTTTATATGCGCTTAAATAGCGTGGATTTTAAAACCGCCATTCAAGCGATTAAGAGGGCGTTATGAATAAGCAGTATTTAACAGATGCTTTAAACAATGCCCTAGCTTATGCCCTAAGCCATGATAAGCAATTGATGGCACTAGGGGCAGGCATGGATGATTTAACCATTTATCCCTACACCAACGAGCAGGGGCAAGAAATATATATCAAGGCACGTTTTGACACAGGCAAAGGCAAATGGATTAAGCCATTTTATTTTGATGGCACAAGCTACAAAATGGCAATGCCAAAGCTAGATAAAAAACCGCTTTATCATTTGCCACGCCTGCAAACTGCTGATGTGGTGTATGTCGTGGAGGGTGAAAAGTGCGCCGATTGTTTAACACAAATTGGCTTAACCGCGACCACCTTTGGCGGTGCAACGAGCCTAAAAGGGCATGATTTAACGCCATTACAGGGCAAAAAATGCGTGCTATGGTGCGACAATGACAACAGCGGCTATGAGTGGCTAAGCAAGCTTATCACTGCCTTAAATGAGCTTAAAATCGCTTATGAGGTGATTGATACCGACAGCATTACCCTAGCCAATGGCGAGCCTTTGGGCGATAAGGCAGATTGCTTTGATTATGTGCAAAGTTATTTGGCAGATGGTCAAGACTATGCAGGCGTGTTAAGTCTGATTGAACAGTTGCCATTGATGGATATGGCAGATTTGGATGATGACGAATTACAAGCCCAAGAATTAACCGCCAAAAAAGAGCAATTACAACGCACCATAGAGCGATTAGCACGCCTTGATGATATGGAGTTGCATTTGTCCCTAAAAGACGTGTCAAAGCGCTATGGCTTGCCACAAGCCAAAATCTTGCAGTTTGTGGGCGATTATAAGCAAGGGGCATTATTCCCCACCATACAGCCCCACCCAAACGCCGTAACGGCTGATGAGCTATACAACGAGCTTTACGCCTTGACAGACAATCATATGATTATGGATGAGTATTTGAAAGTGGCGTTTGTGCTATGGGTGATTTTTAGCTATGTGGTGGAATTGTCAGATTTTGCCCCTATTGCCTGGATAACCGCCCCTGAAAAAGCGTGCGGCAAAACCACCCTTTTAGGCTTGTTTGAACGTGTGGTGAATAAGCCGTTGGCAGTTTCTAACATATCGCCAGCGGTGATGTATCGAGTGATAGAAAGCTATAAGCCTACTTTACTGGTGGATGAAATAGATACATTTTTAAATAAAAATGATGAAGCCTTGGGCATTATCAATGCAGGGCATAGCAAGACCACTAGCAAAGTAGCACGCTTTGACCATGACGAAAAGAGAACACGATTTTTTGATACCTTTGGGGCTAAGGTGTTTTGTGGCATTGGCGGTATGAAAGGCACGTTTACCAGCCGTGCGATTAAGTTTGAGCTAAGACGCAAGACCAATCAAGATAAGGCGATTTTAGGCATAAACGCCCAAGACTTACCCACCGCCAAAACCGAGCTTATCAAAGCCAAAATAGCACGATGGGTAACAGACAACAAGGGGGCGATGATGAGCGCCCATGTAGAGCGCTTGCCCATTGCTGATAGGGATTTTGATAACTGGTATATACTGCTACAAATTGCCCATGCCTTAGGGGTGTATGATGTCGCTAAAAATGCGTGCTTATCGCTTTGCCAAGTGGAGCATGAACCTAGCCTAAATGAACAATTATTGATGGATATTAGGGACATTTTGGGCAATCGTGAACGCATTAGCACTACCGAGCTTTTAACCGCCTTGACCGACAATGAGGAATTACAGTGGGCAACCTACAACAGGGGGCAACCCTTAAGCCAACATCAGCTATCAAAACGCTTAAGCCAATTTGGAGTTAAATCAAAAAATGCACGAACAGGGCAAGCGGTTATCAAACATTATTTTGGCAATGAGTTAAGGGCGGTATTTAATAGATACTTGCCTGCACCAAAACAAGATGATTTTAACCCATTTATATAAAAATTTTACCACTACAATGCACAAGGCTTGTAGTGGTAAAAATTGGCTATCATGTTTATGTTTTTGGGTTTTGTAAATATACCCATGCTTTCATGTTTACGCCATAAACATATCCATGCTATCATGTTTATGTTTTTTGATTTTATAAACATGAGAATACCCCATGAGTTTTGACCCAACCGTCCCTTATAACAGTTTGCCGCCATTACCGCCTTTGGCTGATGTAGAAACCAAGGCTATTTTAAAGCGATGTGTAGAAGCTAGGGCAAGTTTGGCAGGACTAAAACAGGCAGGGGAGTTAATCCCCAATCAAGCCATGTTAATCAACATCATTCCCCTATTGGAAGCACAGGGCAGTAGTGAAATTGAAAACATTGTTACCACCACGGATAAACTTTTTCAATATGCCTATGATGACAATGTTGCAGACCATGCAACCAAAGAGGCGTTACGCTATCGCACCGCTCTTTATGATGGCATTATGGCGATTAAAGAGCGTCCATTGACCACCCAAACTGCTTTGCAGATATGCCAAACCATCAAAGGCACAACCCTTGATATACGCCACAGCAAAGGCACAATCTTACAAAACAATCTAGGGCAAACCATCTATACCCCACCTGATGACCCAAACGCCATTAAAGCACTATTGGCGAATTGGGAGCAGTTTTTACACGCTGATGACGATTTAGACCCATTGGTAAAAATGGCTATCGCCCATTACCAATTTGAAGCCATACACCCTTTTTTTGATGGCAATGGACGAACAGGCAGAGTGATTAATATTTTGTATTTGATTGATAAAGGCTTGCTTGAGTTGCCGATTTTATATTTAAGCCGTTATATCATCAATAACAAGGCAGGGTATTACAATGGGCTTTTGGGCGTTACTACAAACAATGACTGGCAAACATGGCTTGATTATATGCTAAATGCCATCAAAGAAACGAGCGATTGGACAACCGCCAAAATCTTAGCCATCAAAGAACTGCACCAAAACACCGCTGAAATTATCAAACATGGGGCAAATAAAATTTATAGCCGTGAACTGGTGGATGTGATTTTTGAGATGCCTTATTGCCGTATTAATAACTTAGTAGATAAAGGCATTGCCAAGCGCCAAACCGCCAGCAACTACCTAAGTAAATTGGTAGAGGTTGGCGTATTGCAAGAAGTGCAGGCAGGCAAAGAAAAGTTATTTATTAATCCAAGATTGATGGCATTGCTACATAGCACTGATAATACCTGGTAGGTTTTTGGGTGTTTTTTATATTTGTAGCGATGTAGCGTATTAAAAATTGGCGTAGCGTTGTTGTAGCGATTTAAAAAATGGCTGTAAGCCTTGCAAATACAGAGTTGTAGCGATGTAGCGGTAAAATAGGGGGGTTTATGGTGTTTTTTTTATATTAGTTGTTGTATTGTCATTGGTATGTTATGATGTACGCCATATAGACACACAAAAGGAAAAAGCCATGCAAGCAACAGAACGTATTAATATAAGAGCCACACCTCATGCCAAAGCTATCATTGAGCAGGCAAGCCAAATGATGGGGGTAAGTGTTAGTAGTTTTATGATAGAACAAGCCTATCAAAAAGCCTTAGAATTGATTAATCACAGCCAAACAATCGCCCTAAATGCCGATGAGTGGCAACAAGCCATAGAGCTACTGGACAACCCACCTAAGCCCAATGACAAGCTACAAGCCTTGTTTGCTAGAGGGTATCGTGTTGTTAATCAGTAAGCTAGATAAAAGCCATGATAGACAAGGCTTTGATTGTGGTGTAGATGAGTTAAACCATTTCATCAGAGCCCAAGCAAGTCAATTGTTAAAACGCCATGAAGCGGTGATATATGTTGCGCATAATGGCACAGCAATAGCAGGGTTTTATACCTTATCAGCGTGTCAAATTATCCAAAGCAATGACCCAAGCTATCTAAAGAAACAATCCCCATACACCCCCATTCCTTGCGTATTGCTTGGACGATTGGCGGTTGATGTGCGTTATCGTGGTCAAGGGTTGGGGGGTGATTTATTATTAAATGCCCTACAAAAAGCCGTAAAGCTGTCTGATAGTCTTGGGGTGGCATTTGTGGTAGTGGACGCTAAAAACGATACCGCCAAAGCCTTTTATCAAAATTATGGTTTTCATGCTTTGCAGTCTGACCCTATGCGATTATGCTTACCAATTACAGCAATAACCAACATTGAAACCTGAAACACCACAAGATTACCACAAGATTGGACGAATTACGGCAAGTTTACGGCAAGAATTTAGGATTTGAAATGCGGAAATAACTCTAACATTACCCTAAGTTTTTTTTGATACTATCATGCTTTCCATGATGGTTGCCCAAGATGATTTAGCCGTATGGAGATTTCCCCCATACAGACTTTTCCGACAGGTACGCGCGCGAGACTTTTCGGAGCAGTATCGTGTAATAATTTCATCTATTTGGAATGGTAAAAAAAGGAACGTGGGTTTTTTGGCATTATAAAAAAAGGCTTATGGCGCAGTTTGAGAATTAACCCCATGGCAATCATACGTTGTTTACTTGTGGATAAATGGGGTGACTTTTTAATTTGTTGGTATCGGTGTTGGTATCGGTTTTTTTAATTTCTTGTAAGTTATTGATATAATACGTTTTATTTTTTGTGTTTGGTTTCGTTTACGCCTACCAAACATTAGTATCAGGGCGTTTCACTAAGTGTTACGCCCTTTTATTTTCAAGGCTTTTAGCCATTTTCATAGTTTCATAGCGTATGATTGTTGTTTGTTTTGTTCATTTTGTGCAAAAATGGGTTAAGGTGATGTAGAATTTATACTAAAGTTACATCACAAAACCAGTGATATCACAAAATCGCGAAAAGCATCCAATAAAATAGCCCCAAAGTTTTTTTTGGGGCTATTTTGATGTCTATGACTGACAACAAAAGACTAAACGCGAGATAGGTATTCACCAGTACGCGTATCTACTTTGACGATTTCATTTTGTTGAACAAATAAAGGAACGCGCACAACCGCCCCTGTTTCTAGGCGGGCAGGCTTGCCACCCCCACCAGAGGTATCACCACGCACACCTGGGTCGGTTTCAACAATCTCAAGCTCCACAAAGTTGGGCGCTGTCACCGACAAAGGCGCGCCATTGAACAAGGTGATAATGCATAGAGCATTTGAGTTTTCTTTTAGCCATTGTGCAGCGTCACCCATGGCGCTTTTGTCAGCTTGCAATTGGTCAAAGGTTTCTGGATGCATAAAATGCCAAAATTCCCCATCGTTATAAAGATAGTTCATTTCTACATCAACCACATCTGCCCCTTCTAGGCTGTCACCTGATTTAAAGGTTTGCTCAAGCACTTTACCTGTTTTTAGATTGCGCAGTTTGACGCGGTTAAAAGCTTGACCTTTGCCAGGTTTGACGTATTCATTTTCAAGGATGGAGCAAGGGTTGCCATCAAGCATGACCTTGAGCCCTGCTTTAAATTCATTGGTAGAAAAAGTTGCCATAATATCACCTAAACTATTGTCAGTATGGTTGTGGCAATCACACCACCCTACTGACACCACTAACAAAATTAATCTTACTTGGAATAAAAAATGCCTAGTCAGTCTGCTATGCTCAAGGCGTTTAAAAAGTAGATAAATCAATTAAAAAACACGTTATAATAGCACATTTTGCCAAAAGAACCAAGAATATGCACAAAATTTACCCGCTCACCTTAAGTAATTATCAACACGCCAGCTGGCAAACACAGATGACAGAGCTTATCACCGATGTGGAGGTATTGTTTGAGCTGCTGGCATTTGATGAGGCAACCAAAAATGCTTGGCAAGCGCATTTCCCTAAGCGCTTTATGTTGCGTGTACCGCACGCATTTGTGGCAAAAATGGCAAAAAATGACATCAATGACCCATTGCTGCGTCAGATTTTGCCTACCTATCAAGAGCGCTTGATGGTGACAGGGTTTTTAGAAGACCCCTTGGCAGAAAAAACGCACAATCCTCTCAAAGGTGTGCTACACAAATACAAAAATCGGGTGCTTATCACAGTCACAGGGGCATGCGCGGTGCATTGCCGTTATTGTTTTCGTCAGCATTTTGATTATAATGCCAATCTGCCCACCACAGCGGATGTTGAGGCAATTATTGACTATATCAATGCCCATGCTGAGATTGATGAAGTGTTGCTAAGTGGGGGCGACCCGCTTAATGTGTCCAATCGGCGTTTGCTGTCTTTGCTTAAGATATTAGATGAGCGCCTACCAAAGGTGCGTACGATACGATTACATACCCGACTGCCTGTGGTGCTGCCTGCGCGCATTGATGAGAAGATATTGGCGGGAATTAAGCGTTTAAATAAACGCATGGTTATGGTCATTCATACCAATCACGCCAATGAGCTAGACCAAGATACCATCAAAGCGTGTCGCGCATTACAATCAGCAGGGGTTGTGCTGTTAAATCAAACCGTCTTATTAAAAGGGGTAAATGATTCTGTAGAGGCGCTACAGGCGCTAAGTCATGCGCTATTTGATGCAGGAGTGCTGCCGTATTATTTGCATGTGCTAGACAAGGTGGCAGGTGCGGCGCATTTTGATGTGCCTATGCCTGTGGCGGTGGCACTGCATTGGCAATTGCGCGAGCGTGTGTCGGGATATTTATTGCCACAATTGGTGCAAGAGTTGCCCAATAGAGCGTTTAAGACACCTGTGGATTTGTATCAGACCTCTTTTTCTTAGCATTGAATTTTGGTTGAAAAGAACTATGATGGGGTAGTATCATTGGTATTTATGGTTAAAGCGTGTAACGTTGACATTTTTTTATTTCTAATAAATATCTATTTGTTATCTATTTGTATATAAGCATCTGCATCAAAACAGAATGATATTATATTTATATGCTTGTATTTATTAATTTTATTTGATATTTTATACTATATATTATCTATTTGGATGGCTGGTTTGATGCCAAGTTTTATACTATGGTATGATTTTTGCTTATTATTTGCCATAGTTATCATACACTTAATTTAAGCTAGAGTATCCTGACAGTTCATATTCGCCATTAAACTCAAGATTTAGTCAGTTTTAATACAAAAACACTATGTTTTTTCTAAATGATTGCTAGATGGCAATTGGTGTTATGAAGTGTCAGGATGCTCTAATATTACACGGGAAGAATCATGCTCGCATTTGAGAAATTTGAAAAGCTTGCGCAAGGAGAAGTTGCTCAGCGTCCTGTGGAAATGGCGCTGGTGGGCAAACAAGGAGAGCGCTTGAGTGCATGGCAGGACGCACTGATACATTTGGATCGCCATGAACAACACCGACAATTAACAGTGGTGCTTGGCGAGATGGTGGTGGCAGACATCAAAGATGAGCT
>JBHBMT010000060.1:0-26039 GCA_041773075.1 Moraxella sp. | reverse complement strand
GTTTAATACCAAAAGAGTTGGCTGTGCTATGGTAACTATGTCCTGTTAAATAATGTTGAATGACGGACAGTTTAAAGTCCATTGTGTATTTGGTCATAAAAACACCCCAAAGGTTGTCTAACTTTTGGGGTGCGGTTCAAAGTGGGCTTTTAAAATAATAAGGATTTGGGTTATTTGCTTTCGGCAGGGGCAACTTTGTCTTGAGAGCCGACCGCCAATTTGTCATAAACGCCACCTTCGCTAAAATAAGTGGTCATGATGCTTTTCCAATCGCCAAAGACATCGTTGGGGAAAAAGGTTTGCATGGCGGGGAATTTGTCTTGATTGGCTTTTAAGATGTCGGCATTGCTTGGGCGTAGGTAGTATTTGACCGCCAAGTTTTGCGCTTCATCGCTGTATAGGTAATCTAGGTAGGCTTTGGCGACATCGGTTGTGCCTTTTTTGTCGGCAACGGCATTGACTACTGCCACAGGATTTTCGGCGTTGATGGTGTAGCTTGGATAGACGATTTGCACGTCATTGAATTTGCCTTTGATGACGTTGGCTTCGTTTTCAAAAGTGATGAGCACATCGCCAATGCCACGTTGGGCAAACGTGGTGGTCGCTGCTCGTCCGCCGTTTTCAAAGACTTTGACATTACCCAAAATGCCCTTAACCAACTCTTGGGTTTTGCTTTCGTCTTTGTTGAAGGTGTGTAGTCCATAGCCGTACGCCCCCAAAAAGGCATAACGTCCGTTGCCTGTGGTTTTGGGGTTGGCGATGACAATCTCTGTGCCTGCTTTGGCAAGGTCGTTCCAGTCTTTTACGCCTTTGGGGTTGCCATCACGCACCAAAAAAACCACCGTACTGGTAAAGGGAATGGCGTTGTTGGGTAGGGCGGCTCGCCACTCTTTACTGACCAAACCACTGTCGGCAAGCAGCTCCACGTCCGAGCCTTGGTTCATGGTAACCACGTCCGCTTCTAGTCCGTTTTTGACCGATAGGGCTTGTTTGCTAGAGCCGCCGTGTGATTGCTTGATTTCTATGTTGGCGTCTGGGTGTTCTTTTTTGTAATGGGCGACAAATAAGGGGTTGTATTCTTTATAAAAATCTCGTGCCACATCATAAGACACATTCAGCAGTTCAATTTTACCGCTAGTGCTTTTGCCATCGCTTTTGGTGGTGCCTGTGGTGGTATCTGTGGCGGTGTCTTTTTGGGCGGTTTGGCTGTCGTTTTTGGGTGTGTTGCCCCCACAGGCGGTCAGTGTCAAGGCGGATAACGCAAGGGCGGATAAAGTTAATGTTTTCATCAGATTGACCTAATTTTTGCAATTGAGTTTTTTAAAATAGGTGTACTTTAAAACAAAATGGTCAAAGTTGCTAAGGACAAATTGGAATATCGCATGGGGGTTTTGGAATAAATCAGGACTAAGGCGTGATGGGGTGTGGGGCGAAAGACCGTATGGATTAAAAATATGTGGGTGTGTTCTTTATGCTTTATTGAGTAAAGGATAAAGATGATTGATTGGTTTGTATGCTACTGATACAAAATTGGCTGCGTTTATCCATGTCTTTGATATCCACCGTTTGTTTAATGCAGCGGCAATAACCTTCTGTTTGCACCAATAAAACTTCTTTTGGAATGTCTATGCTGTGGCATTTTTGCAAAACTCTGTCAGGGCGAAAACTTGTTACCCCAAACAAATATAAACATACCATGATGGACAATAAAAATAAGCCCCATCGTAGCCAAGGATTTTTGATGCGGCGAACAAAATAATTAATCATGTTTTTAGCTTAGTATCATTATTATCTTGTGTCAATTACTTTTGAATAAATGACATAAAAGAGTGCGTTACCCCAGTTTAAGCTGTTTGGTGTGGTACGCACTCTTATTTTAATGTTAATCCGTCTTAACCTTCCCCAAAGTTAGGGTATCAAATTTACCCCCTTCTTTAAAATAAGTGCTCATGATGGTTTGCCAGTCCCCAAACACATCATTTGCCAAAAAGGTCTGCATATCAGGAAAACGGGCACGGTTGGCTTCTAGTACCGCAGGCACACTGGGGCGCAAATACATACTGGCGGCAAGTTCTTGGGCTTTATCACTGTATAAATAAGCAAGGTATTCATGAGCGATGGCGCTTGTACCTTTTTTGTCGGTAATGGCGCTAACCACTGCTACGGGGTTTTCGGTGGCAACGGTATAACTGGGATAAACCACGTCAAACTGCCCCTTGTTGAGTTCATGGGCGATATAATTGGCTTCGTTTTCGGCGGTAATCAGTACATCGCCAATGCCACGTTGGGTAAAGGTGGTGGTTGCCGCTCGTGCGCCACTGTCAAACACCGCCACATTGCCAAGCAGGGCTTTCATAAAGTCATCGGTTTTGGCTTCGTCTTTATTAAAGGTGTGTAGTCCATAGCCGTACGCCCCCAAAAAGGCATAACGTCCGTTGCCTGATGTTTTGGGATTGGGCATGACGATTTTGATGTCAGAGCGGGTCAAATCGCTCCAGTCTTTTATCCCTTTGGGGTTGCCTGTACGCACAAGCAGTACGGTACTGCTGGTAAAGGGTACGGATTTGTTGGGTAGGGCGTTTTGCCAGTCTTTTTTGACCAAGTCTTTTGCCACCAGCACATCAATGTCAGAATTTTGGTTCATGGTGGCGACATCGGCAGCAAGCCCATTGGCGACCGACAGCGCTTGTTTGCTAGAGCCGCCATGCGACTGCTTGATACTGACGCTGACAGTGGGGTCAATGCTTTTGTAGTGCTCAATAAATAAGGGGTTATACGCCTTATAAAAATCTCGTGAAACGTCATAAGAGACGTTGAGTAGCTCCACTTGGCTAGGTTTGATGGTGTTTTGTGTGGCTGTAGTGCTTTTTTCGCCACAACCACCCAAAGCAAGGGTGGCAATGACAATGGCAAAAAATTTAATGTTCATCACGATTTCCAATCAATAATAAATGATGAGTTATTGTAAAATACCACTGCAAAAATGATTAGGTAAAAAATGGGAAATGGCTATTCTATTTGGGAATTTAAAAGATATTGATAAAGTGGGATTTTTGACGAAATGAAATTAGGGCATCCTGACACTTCATAACACTAATTGCTATCTAACAATCATTTAGAAAAAAACATGGCGTTTTTGCCATTAAAACTGGCTAAATCTTGAGTTTCATCGTCAAATTGCTTGTTGATATTTCAATATCAACTGCGCAATTTTCCTTGAAACTTCTGCGATTTTTCTCAATTTTAATGGCAAATATGAAATGTCAGGATGCCCTATTTAAATTCATATAAATGATTTGCAATTTGGCTAAAAATAAAAACCCAATATTTTAAGTTATTACACCTAAAATATTGGGTTTTTATAAATGGGTCATCGTTTATTGGCTATTGAGTTAAGATAGACTTAAATTCTTTAGGGGCTGTAGTAGATGACACCATCTAATCAAGTAATCAAGACGGTGTGGGGTTTGGGGCTTTCTACTACAACTCCCTAAATAAAATCACAATTAAAGGCTTTCTAAATCAGCCACACACGCATCTGTACCACGCCCACATTCTGCAACAGGCTTTTTATTGCGGTCTAAGTAATGAATCTCTTCATCTTTGATTTGATAATAGCCTGTGATTTTACCGTTTTGAGAGATTGGCATATAAGTTTGGTATTTGCCTTTATATTCCACTTGTGGGTCGGTATGATGGCTATAAGCGGTAATGGTGGTTGCACCTGCTTGGGTGATGGCGATGGTGTACTCTATCTGTCCGCCATCAAAGGCAAATAACCGCTCACCCACAAAAGGCAATTTGGCAAAGGCAGGGGAAGCAAACCCCGCCAAAGCGGTCAAAATAATGAGTGATTTTTTCATAAAATAATCCTTATAAACATGGGATTAAAAACTAAAAACCAAGCGGTTTTGGAGTTAGAGTATATATTTTTTTGTGATTAAAATAAGTATCTTCTTGTAAATATTTTAACACACAGGTCAATATCTTGAGTTAAAAAGGATTGTGTCTTTATCAAATCATTTGGAATTTTACCACTATAAATAGTGGAGTTTTAACCATTAGGTAATTTTGATGAAGATTTTTTATCCGCAAAAACACAAGTTTGATTTACTTTGTGTGGACGTTACAGACTTTGATAATACCGCTGCAACACCTTCAGCACTTCAGGGCGGCTAAAGGTATCGGGCACGTCATCGCCAGCCGATAGGGCGTTGCGCAGGGCAGTGCCTGAAATTTTGACGTGATGGCTTGCGTCATGGGGGCAAGTTTTGGCGCTTGCCATAGAGCCGCAGCCATGACAATAAAACGTCCAATCAATCTTTAAAGGCTGGGTAATCAGTGCGTCTTTTGGCAAGGTATCAAAGATTTTTTGAGCATCAAATGCCCCATAATAATCGCCCACCCCTGCATGGTCTCGCCCAATGATTTGATAACTACAGCCATAATTTTGGCGAAATAGGGCGTGCAGTAGGGCTTCTTTGGGACCTGCATAACGCATATCTAGGGGATAGCCTGCTTGAATGACGGTGTCTTTTTTGAAGTAATTGTCAATGAGTACGCCGATGGCTTCTTGACGCACATCCGCTGGAATGTCGCCTTGTTTGAGCTTGCCGAGCAAAGAATGCACCAGTACTCCATCGCAGATTTCAATGGCGATTTTGGCAAGGTATTCGTGCGAGCGGTGCATGGGGTTGCGGGTTTGAAAGGCGGCAACCGTTTGCCAGTTTTTTTGTTTGAATAAAGCACGGGTTTGGGCAGGGGTTTTGTAGATGTCTGGGTATTCTGTGGGGAATTCGCCTTGGCTAAAGACCGCCACTTTGCCACCCAAATAGACATCGCCACTGTTTAAGACTTGTGCCACGCCCACATGATTGGGGTCATTTGTGCCAAAAGTGGACAAGCATTCACGGTTTTTATCAGGTGTATAAATATCACTGATGTTAAGCGTGCCCATAATCTCATCGCTGTCATCAACGAGTGCTACCGTGTCGCCCACCTTTAAGCCATCGGCGGTTGCTTGGTCGGTGGATAGGGTAATAGGAATGGGGAAAAATACGCCTTTATAGCTGCCGTCTGTGCCGCCTTGGGTTAGGGTCATGCTTTCTACCACGCCTTGATAATCAGTTTCTCCCATAAAGCCATCAAGCGGAGTAAAGCCGCCAATGCCAAGCATAATTAGGTCGCCACGCTCACGGCTAGATAGGCGAACTTGTGGCAAAGTTTTGGCATGGTTGTAGGCTTGGATAAGCTCATCGCCCGTCAGTGCCAAAGGCTTTAGGGTGGGGCTGCCGTGGGGTGGCACTAGGTTCGTATAAATGTCTTGGTCGCTAAAAGCATTTTGGTTTTGGGTGTGGGGCAGTGTCATGATGATTCCTTAACATACGAGCATAAACATAAAATAAAGATTGGCTGGCGTAGGCGAGCTTTTGCGTATCTTAAAGAATTTTTGTGGATTTTAACTATGCTAAAAGGTGATGATATTATGCCGAATTGGTATTTTAAAAATTGGGGCGGGTGTTTGGGTGGGTCGTTGGACTGATTTTTTAAATTGGGGGGTGAGTGTATATTGATTGGCTCACCCCTTTTGTTTGTTAAAACGGCTTAAAAGGTTTGTTAAAATGGCTTTGGCAAATCAAATAACAGATTGATGGACTCATTGGGCGTGCTTATCCATTGATGGTCATAAAACTTGCCTGTTTTGGCGTTGTATTTTAAAGACACTGCACTGTCTGAGCAGTATGTCAGCTTTGTTTGGCTGTTCCGTTTAGGCGGCTGGCTACAGGCTTCTATATAAAGATGATATTCATCTAAATTGGCAGGATTAAAGACAAGGTCGCTGGTAAAAGGGTCAAACATCTTGGTGCCGCCGATATGCCCTTGTTTGGTTTTAGAAAGATAGCGGCGAGCTTCATCTATCATGGCTTTTTTGGTGCGGTCGGTAAAAGGGGCGTAATGAGCAAGTGTTAGTTTGTTCAGCACGGGCACTTGGTTTTTGGTCAAATAGGCAAGATACACGGGGTCGGTTTGGGTTTTTGGGTGGGTTTTTTCAAAAATACCAACCGTGCGTACAGGACTTGGCGTGGCAGATGGGGCAATCAGCTGTAATGCAAAACCTTGATAATAGTGTTCATCTGGCGCAGGATAAGCAGGCATTAGGCACTGGTGCAGGCGGGCAAGGGCGGTGTTATTGATGGGTAGCTCTACCACAAAAGTAGGCATACTGTCCATCACTGAACTGGTCAGCACTTCCAAAATGGGTATCTGACAGGCTGTCAGTGCTTGATTGACTGCGCTGATGGAGTTTGCTATGCGCTGAGAACGCTCGTATTTGCCACGGATAATTGCTTGACATTGGCTAGGATAATCTATGCAGTTTTGTGTTTCGCCGCCTTGCAATACCAAGATAAAATTGGGGTCTTGTTTGTGGCGAAAACGGGTGGTTTTACGAAAACCTTCACCGATAAAGTCATCATAATAATCAAATTCATTGGGGTAGTATTGATTAAGGTATTCATTGGTGTTTTTGCTTAATCCATTAGACTCTTCAACCTTGCCATGACTGCACGCAGACAAGGAACAGCTAAGCAAAATTGACATCATGGACATCAAAGGGACGGTCTTGGTCATGATTGCTCCTTTGTTAAGTTGAGTGATGGGGTGTCAGTCCTGTTTTCTTTTATAAATCCTGTTTAGCACCGCATAGCCCATCATACTGATAATCAGTCCATAAAAATAATTCATCAGACGAGCTTTCATCAGTCCATGTCGCCATTTGATGGGTGTAACTTCGCCATTATCAATGCGATAATGATATTCTATAGGGTCAGCCAAGCTGTCATTCCAAGTAGTCAAAAGATAGCTTTGGTCTTCCATTTGCGTCAGCGTAAAATAAGCAATGCCATCTTCGCTGACCTGTTTGGTGGGGGCTTGGCACAGCTTAAAGTCGCTGGGATTTTGTTTATACGTTTTCATGGTATAAAGGGGCAAAGGTCTGTCATCGTTTAGGGTGGTGGCGCAAATGGTAAAATACTCTGTCGGCTCGATAAAGATGGGCTGATTAAATAAGTTAATCACTTGGCTAACGCCTACCCAACCTAAAATAAATAGGATAAAACGAAACAGTTTGTATTTTAAAGCAGCCATCATCATTCCAAAGACAAGTTTACATCATTTTACATAGTGTAGCACAAACGCCCCTTATCGCACATCATATACCAAAAACAAATGACAATATGCCATTTTTGCATTTATCATTTTTGCCATAAAAGCATACCATGCTCATCTAAATTAGCCCGCTTGCCAAAGCAATGCCTATAGTGCTTTTAGTGGTACGACACAGCCTTATTTACAAAAATTAGTCTAGAGAAAATCAGCCATGTATGTCTATTCTTATGCCGACCAAGCCCTTGTTAATGAACGTGTGGCGCAGTTTAGAAGCCAAACCGAACGTTTTTTGAAGGGGGAGCTGCCCGAAGAGCAGTTTTTGCCGCTGCGACTGCAAAACGGCTTATACGTTCAGCGTCATGCGCCCATGTTGCGTATTGCCATTCCTTATGGTTTGCTTGCCAGCTATCAGCTACGGACATTGGCGGACATTGCCGATAACTTTGACAAAGGCTATGCCCACTTTACCACCCGCACCAACGTTCAGCTTAACTGGGTTAAATTAGAAGAAGTGCCCGACATTTTGCAAATACTGGCGGATAACCAAATGCACGCCATTCAAACATCAGGCAACTGCATTCGTAACACCACCACCGACCCTTATGCAGGCATTAACGCCGATGAAGTGGCTGACCCCCGCCCATATTGTGAAATCATTCGCCAGTGGAGTACCTTTCACCCTGAATTTGCCTATTTGCCAAGAAAGTTCAAAATTGCCGTGATTGGCACCAAAACCGACCGTGCCGCCACGCAAGTGCATGACATTGGGCTGCATTTAATTGAGCGTGATGGCGAGCTTGGTTTTGAAGTGATTGTTGGTGGTGGTCTTGGACGTACGCCCATCATCGGTAAAGTGATTAAGGAATTTTTGCCACGCCGTCATCTTTTAAGTTATTTGGACGCCATTTTGCGGGTGTATAATTTGCAAGGCAGACGGGACAATAAATACAAAGCCCGTATCAAAATTTTGGTAGAAAGCCTTGGCAAAGAAGAATTTGCCCGCCTTGTGGAAGAAGAATGGCAGTTTTCCAAAGATGGGCAGCTGACCTTAAGCGATGAGCAGTTTGCCAAAGCCGAGAGTTATTTTAGTGAGCCTGACTATCAGTCTCTTGATGTCCTTGCCGCCCAAGAAACCTTGCAAGCACAGCTAAAAGCGGACAAAGACTTTGCCAACTGGTATCAGCACAACACCGTATCGCACAAAGTGGCAGGTTATAAAGCGGTGGTGATTTCTTTAAAGGCGGGGATTTTGGCGCAAGAAGACGGCACACAAAAGTACATTCCTGCGGGTGATATGACCAGTGGACAAATGTATGCACTGGCGGATCTTGCCGATGTGTACAGTTTTTCAGAAATTCGGGTAACGCACCATCAAAACGTCATTCTTGCTGATGTGTCAATTACCGAGCTTTATGAATTATGGCAAAAACTTGCCAAACTTAAGCTTGCTCGCCCCAACATCGGCACGCTGACCGACATGATAGTGTGCCCAGGGTTTGATTACTGCGCCCTTGCCAACGCCACCACCCATAACATCGCCGAGTCCATTGAACGTAAATTTGACGATTTGGATTATTTGTACGATTTGGGGGAAATTCGCCTAAATATGTCAGGCTGTATGAATGCCTGCACCCATCACCACGTTGGCGATATTGGTATTTTGGGCGTGGACAAAAAAGGCGAGCATTGGTACCAAATCAGCCTTGGCGGTACATCTAGCGAAAACGCCAAATTGGGGCAAATTTTGGGTCGGGCGGTCGCTGCCGATGACGTGGCGGACACCATTGCCACCATTGTGGGGGTATATAAAGACAGCCGCCAACAAAATGCCGACAGCAGCGAAAGTTTTGGTGAATTTGTAGAGCGGGTGGGCATTGCGCCATTTAAAACGGCTGTTTATGGATAATTGGGATAACACGATGATGAATTTAGTGCATATTTTACAAAATGACGTTGGCAGTATTGACCAAAAGACGTTTTATTTATTGGGTAATACGGCTGATGAATGGGCTTTTGATGGTTTTAAATCAGGTGCTGATGACGATAAAGGCAATGGCGTTTATGTTGTCTTATTTAATCAAGAAACCATAGACAAAACCCTATTAGCCCATCAAGCCGTGTTATTAACTGCAGATAATACGCCTGATGATATTGATGTATTAAAACCTTATTTTGCCACGCTGCAAGCGGTGTATTTTTATGTCGCTGATTTTAAAGATGGGCGAGTATTTAGTTTGGTTAAACACTTGCGTAATCAAGGCTTTGGTGCTGACATTTATATTGCAGGCGAATTTGGACTTGACCAAGCCAATTATTTTGTTAAATCAGGGGCAAGTGGGTTTATTGTTAATGACGATAAACTAGATACCCTAAAACACACCCTAAAAGATTTAAAAAGCGCCCATTTTGGACAATCGGTGTCAGCACTGCCGATGTTTCGTTAATTTACATGGTTTGATTAACATCATAAATTAAGCAAAAGCCAGTATTTAAAAGAAAATATGGATAGTCATCACAGGCTTTTATAAATACTGGCTTTATTTTTTTTGTATAAACGTTTGATAAAAAACACAAAGGCTGTTGGCTGATGTGTTTTTTTGTTTTTATTGGTCTTTGATGATGTTTTGTGATTGTGATTTTAGAATAAATCTGCCGTGTTTATCTATGCGATATTGACTGACGCTAATGTGGGTGTCTTGATAAGAAGTTTCTTCCATCACGGTAATGTCATGTTTGCTTAAAACGGCGGTGGTTCTATGGGCGCTTTCGGCAATTTCATCATAAGCAATTAATAATTCATCAATAATTTGACCTTGTTTATTGATGGTATAAAGATTGGTCATCATTTCAGACTCGCCGTCCATCAAAAAAGTGATTGCCACGGTGTCAAAGTCATTAGAATAACCAAACCGATAAGCAAGGCGAATGTCTTTGGCTTTGGGGTATAATCCTGCAAATAATCTGTTGGCGGTATGAGCGTCTATCTTTGGCAAAGTGTCATAATTATCAAAACCGATGTCTATATTAAAAGGTAAAGGCTGCTTTTTTAAATTAAAATAAATGGGTGTTTTGGGTGGTTGTTTTAGGGTAACTTTATAATAGTGGTTTTTAAAATTTGGTATATCAATATCAATACTACCCAAATAAAGCGTATTATCCGTTGTCCAAAATTTGGCATTAAATTGACAAGGCGTAACAAAATTATCAGACGTGCTTTTGATAAAGCTATCAAAGACATCATTTATTTCTATGATTTTTTGCCAGCCGTGGGCTTGTTTTTCTTCAATAAAATAATAAGAGCAGTCTTGTCCGCCATCATAAGCATTTATGCGGTATTTTTGATTGGGCGAAAAGGCGATTTGATAAGGATTGCCTGTATTTTTGGTTTGTTTGCCTGTGCCAAGATGAAAGCTGACATCTGATGTATGACCGCCTTCTAATAATAAAATGTCTTCATCAGGAAAATAAGCGACAAACCACGCATCAGTAAAGGTTGGACGATAAACACCGCCATTTCTAAAATGAATTTTTTTAACCAACCCATCTTTATCAAACCAAACCACGTCTTTTAATGTTTGTTTGGCGGTGGGCAAATCATCTATTGCTATGGTTGCTGACCAAGTATCATAACTTTCAAGGGCAGTATTAAATTCTTGGGCTGAAATTTGGCTGATGGTCAGTGGTAAATCGTTTTTATTAAATCCTTGATATGATGATTGAGTTAAATTGGTAGGCTTTGATGAATAAGTGGTTTGTTTGCTTTGCAAATTGGGGTTATTGGCTTGACTAAACTGACAAAACAATAAACCCAATAGTAAAACCGACAGATTGATGTATGTTTTCATATAAATATCCTGCGTTTAAGATATAAAACCAATATCAGCCCAACCAAGACACTCAATTAGGGCATTCAACTGGGGCATTCAACTAGGGCACTAATGCAAAAATGGATTAAAGATAGTAAAATTTATAAAATCAAAAAAAGTATGCCTTGGGGTATGATAGCGCCATTATAACTGAACGTCCGTACGTTACCAAATTTTTATTTAGGTTTTAGTTGGTTTTATTTAGTTAGTTTTATTTTTAGTGGAGTCGCCATGAAAACGTTAGTTACCCCAAGCAATCTTGATGAACATAATGCCGCTTTGGCGGGCAAAAGCCCCCAAGAAATAGTAGCATGGGCATTGTCCATCGCCAAAAACCCCATCATTACCACCAATTTTCGCCCCTATGAAGCGGCAATTTTGCACCTAGTAACGCAAATTCGCCCTGACATTACCGTTTTGTTTGTGGACAGCGGCTATAATACCATCGCCACTTATAAACACGCCCAAGCCCTTATCAAAGATTTATCCTTAAATGTCAAAACCTTTATCCCTGCCCAAACTCGTGCCTTTCGTGATGTGGCGATGGACGGCATTCCGCAGGTGGATAGCCCCTTGCACGATGAGTTTACCGAGCAGGTCAAACTAGAGCCGTTTCGCCGTGCCTTGGCAGAGCTTAATCCTGATGTGTGGATTAACGCCATTCGCAAAGACCAAACCGAATTTCGTGGGGCGCTTGATGTGCTCAGTTTGTCCAAAGATGGGGTCTTAAAAGTAGCGCCGTTTTTTTATGCTACCGCTGGCGATTTGGATGCTTATCTTGTGCAAAATGGCTTGCCAAGCATTGATGAATATGGCGAAAAAGATTATTTTGACCCCACCAAAGCCTTAGCCAATCGTGAATGTGGATTGCATACACAGCTATAATCATCATAAACCAATAAAATAAAAAGTCGGATTTGATTCGGCTTTTTTAAGCCGTACGAGATAATTTATGAACACCTTGCCTTTGTTTTTTAATCTGTCTGACAAGCTTGTCTTAATCATCGGTGGCGGTGATGTCGCTTATCGTAAGGCGGTGCTGATGGATAAAGCAGGGGCAAGGCTTGTGGTGCTTGCCAAAAATTTTAAGACAGAATTTAAAGCATTTTTATTGGATAAGCAGCACACCATCATTGAAAAATCTTATGACAAAAATAACCTAGCGTCCTTGAGCAATATCGCTTTGATGATTTGTGCCACCGATGACGACGCATTAAATGAGCAGGTTTATAAAGACGCAAAATCACTCAACATCGCCATCAATGTGGTGGATAATCCCAATCTGTGTGATTTTATTTTTCCTGCCATCGTGGACAGAAGTCCGATTGTGATTGGCGTGTCTAGTAATGGCAAAGCCCCTGTGCTGGCTCGGCTGCTGCGTGCCAAAATAGAAAGCGTGCTACCGAGCAATCTTGGTGATATTGCCAAAAAAGCAGGTGAGTTTCGCCAAACGGTCAAAGGGGCGTTGGGCAGCATTCAGCAAAGACGACATTTTTGGGAGCATATTTTTCAAAACGCCCTAAATGATAAACCCATTCAGTCGCTTGAGACAGAATTAAACCAATTTATCGCCAAAGACAATCAAGCCACAGGTGAAGTGTATATCGTGGGGGCAGGGGCAGGCGATGTTGATTTATTGACCTTTAAGGCACTGCGTTTGATGGGGCAGGCGGACGTGGTGCTGTATGACGCTCTTGTGCCGCAGGAGATTGTGGACTTATGCCGCCGTGATAGTGATAAGATTTTTGTGGGTAAAAAACGTGCCAACCACGCCAAAACCCAAGATGACATCAATGCACTGCTCATTCATCACGCCAAACAAGGCAAGCGAGTGCTGCGCCTAAAAGGGGGCGATCCCTTTATCTTTGGGCGGGGCGGCGAAGAAATGCAAGCGTGCCAAGAGGCGGGCGTGCCTTATCAGGTGGTCAGCGGTATCACATCGGCATTGGCGGCGGCAAGTGGGGCAGGCATTCCGCTGACGCATCGGGGGGTGGCGACATCGGTGCGTTTTTTGACGGGCTGTTATAAGACGGGCGAAGGCTTTGATGGGCTAAAAAGCGTGTATCAGCCTGATGAAACCTTGGTGTTTTATATGGGGCTACACGCCTTAGAAACGGTGGTGGACGCACTGATGACATCAAACTTGCCCAGCGATACACCGATTGCCATCGTCTCAAACGCCAGTTTGCCCACACAGCAGGTATTGACAGGGGTGCTTTCTGACATTGTACAAAAACAAGCCGTCGCCAATTTGCCTGCCCCTGCCATCATTATTGTCGGTCAGGTGGTGGGGCTGTATCGGGGCTAATCTATCAATACAAACTAGAAGGGCAATAGCGCAGCCACAGGTGCAAAACTTTTGCGATGTTCTGCCAGTACACCGTGAGTATGCAAAGCATCTAAGTGGGCTTTGGTAGGGTAGCCTTTGTGTTTATCAAAGGCATAGTCTGGGTAGGCATTGGCATAATCACACATTTGGGTATCTCGGTGTACTTTGGCAAGGATGCTGGCGCAGGCAATGCTGCTATGGCGCGCATCCCCTTTGGTAAGCGTGGTCAGTGTGTGCGCCAAAAAACCTACATCCAACTTGGGCGCATAATTGCCATCAATCAAAACAGTAGCATGATTTAATGTGTGCGCTTGTATAAGTGCTTGAATGGCGCTTTTCATGCCAAGCAAGGTGGCGTTGTGAATGTTCAGCTTATCAATAAGAGCAGCAGAAACATCAACAATAGCATAACTGGCAGTGTGCTTGATGTGTGTGGCTAGGGTGACACGTTGTTTGGCAGAGAGCTTTTTTGAGTCCGTGAGTTTGGCAAAGGCGGTGTCAGTGAGCATGACTTTTTGTTCATTATCCAAAGCAGTTGTCAAATAAGCAGGTAATAAAACTGCGGCAACTGTCATATGTCCAAACAAACAGCCCCGACCGACCTCATCCACTCCAATCACGGCAGAATCATGAGAGGTGGGTAAGTCTGGATTATTGTGTAATATTGTGGGTGTGATAAGGCTAGGAGTCATACAAGGTGTCCTTGATATGCTGTCAAGATGGCGACGGCAGGGTCATCACTGCTGGCTTGTTTGATGGCAGTGCTTAGCTTGGCAAGATTGGCTTTTTGTAGGGGTGCTGAATGTTGTAATAACGCTAAGCAGGCGTGTGCAACCTTGGTGGGGGTGGCATCATCTTGTAGTAACTCATCAACAATGGCGTTATTTTCTAGGTGATGGTGTAAAATATTGGGTAGGGCAACATAAGGCGTTTTTAAAAGTTTTTTGGCAAGATAGTAAGTGATGGGCTTGACCTTGTAAACCACGACCATAGGACGATGTAAAAGTAGTGCCTCTAAAGTGGCTGTACCTGATGCCAAAATCACTGCTTGTCCAACTAGCATCGCACATTGACTTAAACTATAGCTTTGGGGCGAATCTACAGTATCACAGACCACAAGATGCAATCTATCCACCAAGCTTGGTGTGGTAGTTTTAATTAAAGTTTGTACAAGAGGTTTGTGTTCTGCTTTGGCAAGGGGTAAGATGGCGTGAATGCCATGATATTCTTGAGCGATGATGGTGAAGCTGTTAAGTAGTAATGGCAAGATGGCATTAATTTCTCCAATGCGCGACCCTGCCATCAAGGTCAACAGAGGCTTGTCAAAGGCAAGGGCAGGCACCCCTTTTTGGTGCAGTATCTCTTTGCAGGCTTGTAAAGTATTGGGTGGTGTTAGGGTGTGAATCAGCGGATGACCAACACAGATGGCAGGGTGTTGATGTTTGGCATAAACAGGCAATTCAAAGGGAAATAAGCATAACACTAAGTGTGTGGCTTTTTTGATGGTGTGAATGCGTCCTTCTCGCCACGCCCAAATACTGGGGCTGACATATTGCACACAAAAAACCCCTTTGTTTTTTAGTGCTTTGCCAAGCCTTAGATTAAAATCAGGCGCATCAATGCCAATAAAAATATCAATAGCTGCGTCATCAAAAGCTTGCAAGATGGCTGCTTTGGCAGAAAATAAATCAGGCAAATGACGCACAACCTCGCCGATGCCCATCACAGACAACCTGCTCATATCAATCAAAGAGCTTAAGCCTTGCTTGCTCATTTGTGCACCACCAACACCCACCCAGCAAATGTTGGGATGGAGAGCATTTAATTTTTCCATCAAATCCGCGCCTAGCATATCGCCTGACACTTCACCTGCAACAATGCCAATGGTTAAAGTAGGGTGAGAGGGTGTACTCATGAATAATTCCCAAAGAAAAGTGCGTTAGGCTGTCACAATAAAGCGCCGTAGCCAATTTTAAGTGATAATATCAATAATACCACATAAATTAAATTCTTAAAAAAGACTTGGCTGATATAACGGCGCAACCAAAGTCCAATAGCCAATCCTAAGCAAGAAATTAACGCAATCCAAAGAAGCAGCTGCCATTGAGAAGCATCAAAACTGGCAAACTGCGCGTGCAACATATAAATTTGTACCAGTTTGGCAAGCAGATAGCAGAGATTGCTGGCTTTGGCGATGTCATTTTTGTCATGAGTTTTACTAAATAAATACATTAATAAAATAGGTGACATGGCATTGGTTGCGCCACCGATTAAGCCACTTGCCAAGCCAAAACTTGCCATGCTAAGCGTGCCTGTAGGAACTCTCAAAGGTGAGACAAGCCCCATGCTGGCTAATATGCCTTGGGTAGCATAATAAAAAATAACCACCGCCATCACAAGGCTAATCAAACTAACGGGTAATAAAAATAAGAGCTTTACCCCAATAATACTCCCAATCACACTGCTTAAGGCAAGCAGCCAGTAGCGTTTTAGGGTGTTTTGGGTGTCTTTGATAAAGTTTGTGTCGGGGGTATTTTTGCCAAACAAGACCAAGGCATTAATCAGCAAGGTAGGTAATGCCAACATGGCAATGGCGATTGGCAGAGGCATTGCAGAGGCTAGGGCAGGCGTGCTAATAAGGGGAAATCCCATGCCTGTCAAGCCATGCAGCACGGCTGCCAATGTCAAAAAAATAAAGAGTGTGCTCATTGTAAATACACTCAAGCGGAGACTTGAGCATACCAAAAAATTAAATTATTTTTGTACCCATTGGCGAATTTTTTCGCGCTCTTCGTCACTGGCATTTAGCCATAGCTGCATAAAGCTGTCCAAGGTACTGTTTGGATGAGCTTGTGTAGTCGGTTGTGGGGCTGGGGCTGTATTGATGGCATTGATGGCTTGCTGATTTTCTAGGACGGCTTTGTCACTACCACGTCCAAACCATCCCCCAAGACCACTTAGTAGTCCCGTGCGCTGGGCGGTTGTTTTTTCTTCGGCAATGATGGTGTTGCCACTCATGATGGCAAGCGAAGGTGCTTTGATGTATTCTTTGGCATCTTCGTAGCGCTCTGGTTGATTGGGCATGACAAGGCGATAGGTTTGATTGTCTGCAAGGTCAGCGCTGACGGTAATATTGCTTGAGCGCAAGACATCATGGTCTTTGTTGCTTAGGTCATACAAGCGGTCATAACGCGCAGTAATGACGTGGCGTCCTGCTTCTAGGGTGAAGTGTTTTTTTAGGGGCTGAAAGGGGCTTTGGGTAATGGCTTGACCATTGATGGCGGTGACTTTGATGTTATCATCAACATTTAAGGTAACAGCAGCATGAGCACCCATGGTGGCACAAACTGTGGCAAGTGAGATTAAAAAACGCTTCATAATCAAATCCTTGGTGGGGGGTTAAAGGGGTAAATGGAGGTTATCACTACTTTCAGGCGTTGCAAGTACGCCCTCAAATTCAATATCAGAAAGTTCAAACAAAAAACTTTGGTGACGAATGGCTTCTTTGACTGTTTCAAGGAGCTTGGTGGGTAGTTTGCGCCCACGTTTGCCCGTTAGATAGGGTGGGCGAAAATACGGAGCGATAGCATCCAAAATGGTGACGATATCACCAACGTGTCTAGGACCTTCGGCGACCAAAAAGTCAATAATCACCTCATCAAAGCGCAACCCTTTTTGTTGTAAAATAGAGTAAATCAGCGCTCGCCTATCCGCCTCATTATCGCCATCAGGCAAGCCAAAGCTTAAAGCTTGTGATAGACGAGTCACCAAATCCATTAGCTCAAATTCAAGCTCATTAACAGGTTTATTGGCGGTAAATACAAGCTGTCTATTGTGCTGACGCGCGCGATTAATCAGGTGAAATAGGCTCTCTTGCCAATCTCTATGATGTGCCAATAAGTGAATGTCATCTAGGATAATCAAATCAAACATCTCAAGCCCTATCAGCATTTGAGCATCATTATCCTCTGACAAGATACTTTTTAAGGAGACAAACATGGCGGTTTTGCCTGTTTTGGCATGGGCGTGCTGCAGGGCGGACACAAGATGAGACTTGCCGCTGCCAGCGTTCCCAAATAGATACAGTTCACCTACCTTACCCAACAGAAGCTCTTGTATGGCATTGATAATAGGGGCAAAGCTTGGCGCGCCAAAATCATCAAGCGTGGCGTCATGTCGGATATTGATATAATGTAGGTCAAGCTGAGTGCCGTTGTATGACATGGTATCCTAATTGCTGCAACTTGCTAAAAATGTGTTTTTATAGCATATTTTGGCGAAAAATGATAGGGGGATTGAGTGGTATTTGTTCAGATTTCATCATCTTGCTATTCAATACAACATGGATTTTTCTTAGAACCTGTGCCTGATTCATTTTTTAGGCAAAAATGAAATAAAATGTCAGCTTTTCAAGGAAAAAACTTGAGATTGATAGTTAGGATGCACCACCACTTGCAAGAATGTTTAGCAATGCTGTTTTTTGACAAAAATATCACACCGTAATTCGCCACAAAACAACCATCCCTGCAAGCACATAAAATATCAGTCCAAGCCAAAAACTAGGTACTTTTAAGCCAATGGCAAGGCACAGCATAAATCCTCCTAGCGCTATCCAATCGTGACGGCGGTTATTTAGAATGTCTGCACGCAGCGCTTGTAGTTCGCGCAGCTCACTGTCTTGACGCGCACCTAGGCTGGCAAGACTTTGCAATCCTTGATGAGCAAGGCGAGGAAATTCTGTGGTAGATAGGAGGGTTTCAGGCAGGGTGTGCTTGATGTCGTTAAGATTTTTGACAGGGTCAAGCTGTTCTTTTACCCAAGCGGTTAAGATGGGTTTGGCAAGTGACCAAATGTCTAGCGCAGGATACAGTTCGCGCCCCAAGCCCTCAACATGCACCAATGTTTTTAATAAAAGCATCAGTTGTGGTGGAATGCTCATGCGATGACGGCGGGCGATATCAAGAATAGAAAATAACACCCCTGCAAAATCAATCTCATTAATGGGCTTGGCAATCATTGGGGAGACGGTGCGCGCCATATCACGCATGAGCGCGTGTTTGTCGGCTGAAGGTGGTATCCACCCTGCTTGTGCAATGATGTCGGTGAGTGCCAAAAAATTACCATTCATCACTGCCAAAAGCATCCGTGCCACAGTCATCTGGTCATGGTGCGATAACTCTCCCATAATGGCGCAGTCCAATCCAATATAGCGAGGACTAAGAACAGCACTGCCATCGGGTCGTGTTTCCACAAAAATATTGCCAGGGTGCATATCAGCATGGAAAAAATTATCGCGAAAAACTTGCGTAAAAAAGATGGTCAAACCCTTATTGGCAAGCTCGGCACGGTCATATTCTAATTTGTCAAAAGTGGCAGTGTCAGAAATAGGCACACCAAAGACGCGTTCACTGACCATAACGCTAGGCGAAGCCATATAAGTTTCTGGCACATAAATCAGCCGCGAGCCTGTGAAGTTATTACGCATTTTGGTGCTGTTGGCGGCTTCATACGTCAAATCCAATTCATTGAGCATAATTTGGCGATAATCTTCTACAATATCTACCAAATGTATGGCGCGTGCAGGCTCAAGACGTGCTGATAGCCATGTTGCTACTTGGCGCAACAGCTCAAAATCTGACACAATGCCCGCTTTAATATTAGGACGCACTACTTTGACCACCACTTCACGACCATCGGGCAGGGCGGCAGTGTGCACTTGTGCGATACTGGCAGCAGCCAAAGGCTTGTCATCAAAGCGCACAAAAAGCTCATCAATTGGCTTGCCTAGCCCTGTTTTTGGGTGGGCAATTTGCTCTTTGACGATGGCAACATCAAAGGGCTGTACTTTATCTTGTAATAAAGCCAGTTGAGAGATAACTTCTGGAGGGAGTAAATCAGAGCGGGTAGAAAGAAGCTGTCCTAATTTTAGAAATAACGTACCCATTTCTTCTAAGGCAAGCTTGACTCCAAGGGGCTGATGACACTTACCAAAGCTTGCAGGGTGAGCGCGAATCAGACGTTTTATGGGTGTAAATTCTGCTTGATTGGGTAGATGAGTATCTAGGCGATGACGAGCGGCAATGCGCCAAAGTGTGCGTAAGCGGTGTTGGTGTGTTAATAACATGGTGTCATGAAGTCAGTTGATTTAGCTGTGCTTGGGCGCGCTCAATGTCTGCTTGTAGGCGCAGAAGTTCTTGACGTTTTTGATGCAAGCGTTCATCTAGTGCTTGCTCTTGGCTTGATGGTCTGGCAAGACAGGTGTTTATCTGCTCCCCCACACCAAAAAGCGTCTTGATGGGCAATAAATCACCTAGCTGCGCTAAATAGCTGGTTGTAGTCATGCCAACCAAGGCTTCTAATTTATCCAGCATAGAGGGCTGAAAATGAGTAATGATGTCTTTGATGCTAAGCAATAATCGGTGGTCACCAGCAATGGGTAAATTGCCACCATCATAAGTCATCAAAGCAAGTAACTCTTTGGGGTTGTCCACGGTTAAGGTGCAATCGGGGGTGATGATTGCCCCGCCTTTGGGCTCAAAGAGACTTGCTGTAACAGGCTCAAAGCGGATATGGTCATCACAAAACAGCACATCCACTTTGTTATCAGGTGCAATACAAATAATACGCAAAATTTTGCCTGACAATGCCCCTAGGGCTTCTTGGCTGATAGGGTCAGCATGGATGGCGCTGTTGATGAGCTTTTCGGCGCATCCAAGCGCTAAGATGGGAATCATAGATATCCTTAGTCTTTGCCTTTAAAGCCGCGATGCACCGCAACAATACCGCCTGTGAGATTGTGATAATCGCAATTTACAAAGCCAGCCGTTGCCATCATGGCTTTTAGAGTTTCTTGGTCGGGGTGCATACGAATGGATTCTGCCAAATATTGATAACTTTCAGCATCATTTGCCACCAATTTTCCCATTAAGGGCAGGGCGGTAAAAGAATATAAATCATAGGCTTTGGATAGTGGTTCGTAGAGAGGTTTGGAAAACTCAAGCACCAATAAACGCCCACCTGGTTTTAATACCCGATACATCGCAGAAAGTGCTTTGTCTTTGTCAGTGACATTGCGTAGCCCAAAACTAATAGTTACCAAATCAAAGCTATTATCTGCAAAAGGCTCTAGTGTTTCAGCATTGGCAAGCACAAAATCCACATTGTTACATCCTGCATTGATTAAGCGTGTGCGTCCTACTTCCAGCATGGCTTCGTTGATGTCAGAGAGCACCACCTTGCCTGTGCGCCCCACTTCGCGACTAAAGACTTTTGCCAAATCTCCTGTGCCGCCTGCAATATCAAGTACATTTTGTCCTGAACGCACCCCTGATAGACTAATGGCAATGCGCTTCCAGATTCTATGAATCCCAAAGCTCATCAAGTCATTCATGATGTCGTATTTTTTGGCAACGGAGGTAAAAACTTGGGCAACGCGTGCTTGTTTTTCGTGAGTGGCAACAGTTTGATATCCAAAATGGGTGGTATCGCCTAGGCTTGAGGCGTGTTCGCTGGGTGTATCTTGCAAAGCTTGTTGTCCTTGGGGTGTGCCAACAGGCAGGGTGCTACTATCAGTAAAAGGGGTGTGTTCGCTCATGAGTTACTCTTATTTTGTCTTTAAAAGTCATATCATACTACAAAACCAAAAAAATAGGTAATAACGAGTGTATAAATAGGGCGTATTAAAGATGATATTTTTAAATTAATAATATTTTAAATAAATATTTATAAATAAAAATAGACTGCATTAAAATATCAAAACGCTTACTTTTTTGTAAAAAGCCTTTGACAATTAAGCAATATTATTGATAATAATAGGCAATTAGGTAACATTTGTTATTTTATGCCCATTCATGACATAAATTGCACCCTTTTACCCTAAAAAAAATAATTTTTTGGGTGAGGGTGCTTTTTTGTCATATTTTTGTCATATTCAGTTGCTATACTGGTTAAATTTTGTGGATATTTATATCCATTATTGGTTGGTATTGGCAGTAACCTGTTGATAAACAAAGATTTTTTACATTTCATTTAAGTAGGTTATCGGGGATTTTATGAGCGCGCAAAACGCACCCGCAAAACAAACAACACCCTTTGCTGGGAATGTCTTTTTTGCCTTACTAATGGCAGGCATGAGTATTTATTTTGTTTGGTGGGGATTAGACTATACGCACCACCAACAAGTCATGCTATTTATGGTGGCAACCTTTTTTGGCATCTTTATGGCGTTTAACATCGGCGGTAATGACGTTGCCAACTCTTTTGGTACATCCGTTGGTGCAGGCACATTGACAGTGACACAAGCTTTGGCGGTGGCAGCAATTTTTGAGGTATCAGGTGCGGTGCTGGCAGGTGCTGCGGTGACTGATACCATCAGAAGTGGTATTGTGGATTTACAAGGCTTAAACGTTGAGCCTAATCAATTCATTTATATCATGCTGTCTGCTTTGATTGCAGCAGCATTTTGGTTGCTATTTGCCACCAAAAAAGGCTTGCCTGTTTCTACCACGCACGCCATTATTGGTGGAATTGTGGGTAGTTCTATTGTTCTGGGTATTGGACTTGGTGGCACAGAGCTTGCGTTTTCTACTGTCAAATGGTCAAAAATTGGCAGTATTGCTATTTCTTGGGTGTTGTCACCCTTATTGGGGGCAATCATTTCTTATTTCATTTATAGCCAAATTAAAAAGAATATTTTGGCATACAATGATGAAACAGAAGAACGTGTGCGCGTTTTGAAGTTGCAAAAAAAGAAAATAAAACGCGAACAAAAAGAACACTTTGAAAACCTTGATGAAGTCCAAAAATTGGCATATACTGCTGCCATGTTGCGCGATCAAGAGGTTTATAAAGATGCTGATTGCGCGCGCGATGAATTGGAAACCGAATACTACAAAAATCTATACGATGTAGAGCGTGAGCGTAGTAGTATTGATACCCTAAAAGCATTAAAAACTTGGGTGCCATTGATTGCTGCATTTGGTGCTGTTATTATGACAGCTATGGTGGTCTTTAAGGGGCTTGCCAATACGGGGCTAAAATTATCCACCTTACACGCCAGTCTTGTGATGGGAATGCTTGGGGCGATGGTTTGGCTAACAGCGTTTATTTACACCAAAACCATTCGTGGCAAACACAAAGAAGATTTGGGTAAGGCTACTTTTGTGATGTTTAGCTGGATGCAAGTCTTTACTGCGTGTGCCTTCGCCTTTAGTCATGGCTCAAACGATATTGCCAATGCGGTAGGTCCTTTTGTGGCGATTATGGATGTTATCCGTAATGGGACAATTGAAGCCAAAGCTGCTGTGCCAGGGGCGGTTATGATAACCTTTGGGGTGGCGTTGATTGTTGGTTTGTGGTTTATTGGTAAAGAGGTGATTCAAACCGTTGGTACCAACTTAACAGAAATGCACCCAGCATCAGGTTTCTCGGCAGAGCTTGCGGCGGCGGCGGTTGTGATGGGCGCTTCAAGCTTGGGATTGCCTGTTTCTAGCACCCATATTTTGGTAGGTGCGGTATTGGGTATTGGTATTGTCAATCGTAATACCAACTGGAAACTGATGAAGCCAATTGCCTTGGCGTGGGTAGTGACATTGCCTGCTTCAGCTTTATTAAGTGCCATTAGCTTTTTTGCTTTAACCAAATTGTTTGCCTAACAAGCCATCAAAATAAGCAGTAAGTTGTGACAATAAAAGGCGGCATCTGTCGCCTTTTGTTTGTGGTATACTTGCCAATTTAATGCAAGTGATGTGTTGATTTTGCCAACAGAATATGTAGTTTGGCGATGTTTTTTTTTAAAAATCATCAGCCCTAGCTTTATTAATAAAAATTAGGGAATGTATTTTGCTGACAAATGCAACTAAAGATAAGTTTAATTTATTTGGATATTTTATGGAAAAAATTAATATCGTCCACCCCAAACCCAGTCAATCGCCCAAAAAAGCCTTAATTTGGATTGATCTTGAGATGACAGGGCTTGACACCCAACAAGATGAAATCATTGAAATTGCCACCATCATCACCGATGACAATCTCAATATCTTGGCAGAAGGTCCTGTGCTTGCCATCAAAGTGCCCGACACGGTGCTTAACGGCATGGACGACTGGAACAAAAATCAGCACGGTCAGTCGGGCTTAATTGACCGTGTGCGCCGCAGCCAAGTTACCCTACAAGACGCAGAACGTGCCACACTGGAATTTTTGGCAAAATGGGTGGACAAAGGCATCTCGCCAATGTGTGGCAATTCCATCTGTCAAGACAGACGTTTTTTGGCACGACAAATGCCACAATTAGAAGCCTATTTCCATTATCGCAATTTGGACGTGTCTAGCGTCAAAGAGCTGTGCTATCGTTGGCGTCCTGACATTGCCAGTACCTACCAAAAAGGCGGAGCACATTTGGCGCTTGATGACATCAGAGATTCCATTCGTGAACTGCGCCATTATCGGGAACATTTTTTTAAATTGTTGTCATGATTTGATTAAGCGCATTCATATCAGCACACTTTGATAAGCACACTTTGGCATTGATATGGCTTTTATTGTCATTTTGTGTCAAGTTGGTCATACAGACATCAAATGTTAATATGTTTTAACTTATTTATCAAAATGTTAATATTTGTAAAGCCCTAATTAATTTTCCTAATTTTTCAATCAATTAAACACCCACCCACCAAAGCACCAAGCCGAAAGCGTCTTATCCCTTCGGCTTTTTTGTGTTACAATTATTAAGACGTAGAAACATTTATTTTGATGGCAATTTAGACATCACTATTGGTTGTTTTTGTTTAAGTGTTGCTTAAAAAAAAGTGTTTGTACGCCCCACCATTCACTTTTTTTGGGAGTAGCCAAATGCCAAACCAGACCCATGCTTTAGCCAGCATTGACATCATTGATACCGACATCGCCATCGTTGGCGCAGGGGGCGCAGGCTTAAGAGCCGCCATTGAAATCGCCAAAACATCACCCAATACCAAAATCGCTCTCATCTCCAAAGTTTATCCCATGCGCAGTCATACCGTTGCCGCCGAAGGGGGTGCTGCTGGCGTGGTGCGTGATGATGACAGCCTAGACAATCATTTTCATGACACGGTTTCGGGTGGGGACTGGCTGTGCGACCAAGATGTGGTGCAGTATTTTGTAGAAAATGCCACATCAGAGATGATACAGCTTGAACATTGGGGCTGTCCGTGGTCTCGCCTGCCCAATGGTCGTGCCAACGTGCGCCGTTTTGGGGGCATGAAAATCCCCAGAACGTGGTTTGCTGCCGACAAAACAGGCTTTCATATTTTGCATACGCTGTTTCAAACGTCCCTACAATATCCCAGTATTACCCGTTTTGATGAGCATTTTGTCCTTGATTTGTTGGTACAAGATGACGCTGTACAAGGCGTGCTTGCTTTTGACATGGGCTGTGGAGTGGCTCGGGCTTTTCGTGCCAAAAGTGTCATCATCGCCACAGGGGGCGCAGGTCGGGTGTATCAACACAACACCAATGGCGGTATCGTAACAGGTGATGGCATGGCGCTAGCATATCGTCATGGCGTACCCTTGCAGGATATGGAATTTGTGCAATATCACCCAACAGGTTTACCAGGTTCTGGCATTTTGATGACCGAAGGCTGTCGGGGAGAAGGCGGGATTTTGACCAACAAAGACGGCTATCGTTATTTGCAAGATTATGGCTTAGGTCCTGAAACCCCCATCGGCGAACCCAAAAACAAATACATGGAGCTAGGACCCAGAGACCGCTTATCGCAAGCCTTTTATCACGAACACAAAAAAGGACGCACCATAGACACGGCTCGGGGGGCGGTGGTGCATTTGGATTTGCGTCATTTGGGCGAAAGTTTTATCAATGAGCGCCTGCCCTTTATTCGTTCGTTGGCGAAAAAATTTGTGGGTATTGACCCTGCTTTTCACCCCATTCCTGTGCGCCCGACCGCTCACTATACGATGGGCGGTATCAAAACTGACATTCGCTGTCAAACTCCGCTTACGGGACTGTTTGCCGTGGGCGAATGTGCGTCTGTGGGGCTACATGGAGCCAACCGACTGGGCTCAAATTCATTGAGTGAACTTTTGGTTTTTGGTAAAGTCGCTGGCAAAGAAGCCTTAACATTTGCCACATCACACGCCAAAGACGTGGACATTCATGAGCTTGCCAAACACGCTTATCAGCCGTTTTTTGAGCTGTTACATCGCAAAGATGGCAGCGAAAATCCAGCGCACATTCGCCAAGAACTCGGTCTTTTGATGGACAGTCATATCGGCATTTATAGAAGTGGCGACGATTGCCAAAACGCCATCAACAAAATTGGTGAGCTTAAACAGCGATACCGCCACGTCAAAATCAGCGACCATAGCAGCATTTTTAATACCGATTGGTTTGGGGTGATTGAGCTTGGATTTTTGCTTGATGTTGCCGAAGCCATGATTTATAGCGCCAACGCCCGACTAGAATCTCGGGGCTCGCACCAAAGATTGGACTTTGTACAGCGTGATGACACGGCATTTTTAAAGCATACTTTGGCGTATTATCAAGCACAAAAACCGCCCATCATCACCTATGCGCCCGTCATCATCACCAAGTCGCAGCCCGCCACTCGGGTCTATGGCAAAAGCAAGCACGCCTTGTACAGCGTCATCTTGTACCAACAAATCAAGGACAAAATGCTCAT
>JBHBMT010000059.1:0-4417 GCA_041773075.1 Moraxella sp. | reverse complement strand
GCTCAATCACCGCTTGGATAAGATTGACAAACGACTGCATATCTTGGCAGGTCTATTGATTGCTTATCTGAATATCGATGAAGTCATCCGCATCATCCGCGAAGAAGACGATCCCAAGCTTGAGCTGATGAATCGCTATGGACTGTCGGACATCCAAGCCGATGCCATCTTGGACATCAAACTGCGCCAGCTTGCCAAGCTTGAAGAAATCGAACTCAACGCCGAGCGTGACCGCCTAGAAGCCGAGCGTGCGGTGATTGCCGAACAGCTGGCCAATCCAGATGCACTCACTGCCTTACTCATCGATGAGCTGACCGCTGATGCCAAAGAGCATGGCGATGAACGCAGATCACCTGTGGTGGAGCGTGATGAAGCCACCAGCCTAAAAGCCACTGAGCTGATTAGTGCTGAACCTGTGACCGTCGTTATCTCACAAGCAGGCTGGATTCGCCTTGCCAAAGGGCATAGCACCGATCCAAGCGAGATGAACTACCGTGCTGGCGACGGCTATCTGACCCATGCACTGGGCAAATCAACTGAACGCCTGATTTTATTGGACAACACAGGGCGTAGCTACGGACTAGATACCGTCAATCTGCCATCAGCTCGTGGTCAAGGCGATCCAATCACCAGCCTACTAAACCTAGCCAGTGGTAGTAAGATCGAGCAGCTGCTATTTAACACCCCGCACAATATCATCATGGCAAGTAGCACAGGTTATGGCTTTGTCAATAGCATCAATAATCTCGACACCGCCCAAAAAGCTGGCAAAACCAGCATCAACCTAGGCGATGGCACACTCCTACCCGTCGCACTGATTGATGAAGCAGATACGCTTGTGGCGGTCAGCGTCTCCAATGGCAATCTGCTGATTTTCCCACTTGATGATCTGCCACAGCTAGCCAAAGGCAAGGGTAATAAACTGGTCAATCTCAAAGGCGATGAGACCATCACCGCCATCACAAGCCTATCAGCAAATGACAGCCTAGTCATCAGTGCAGGCAAACGCACGCTGACGCTAAAGCCCAATGACATCGCCAATTATACTGGCAAGCGTGCTGGTCGTGGTGCTGCACTACCAAAGGGCTTTGGCAAAGTGAATGCAATGACCAAACTCATCAAAGATGCTGAATGAGGATGACAAGTAAGACAGACGGTGGTGTAATAGCCACCGTTTTTTTTATTGATCAATCGCTCATCGTTTATCAACTCACTCTCGAGCGGATTATTAAGATAAAATAATCATACTGGTATTATGAATTATTCCATATCAGCATAAAAATAGTGCCAAATTTACCCTTGATAAACATCATCGTCCACCCAACCTAAATAGTGCCGATCTTATTTTCGGTGTGTTTTAAATAAATCAAAGGACAATTCCTATGAGTATGAAAGTCGCTCGCTGGTATGGTCAGCGTGATATCCGTGTTGAAACCGCTCCTATCCCTAGCCCAAAAGCCCATCAAGTCAAAATCGCCGTCAAATACACAGGCATTTGTGGTTCTGATTTGCACGAATATCTAGGTGGCCCAATTTTTATCCCAACCAAAGACAATCACCCTTATTCAGGTCAAAAAGCCCCCATCACCATGGGTCATGAATTTGCTGGCGAAATCGTGGAAGTCGGTAGCGATGTGACGGGTGTGCAAGTGGGCGATCGTGTGACTGTTGAGCCAATCCTTGCCAAAAATGGCCTAACAGGCAAATACAACCTAGACGAAAACTTAGGCTTTGTCGGTCTAATGGCTGATGGTGGCTTTGCTGAATTTTGTGTGGTGGATGCCGAGCTTGTGCATAAGCTGCCTGACAGCATTGACTATGAACAAGGCGCCTTGACCGAGCCTGCGGCCGTCGCCCTATATGCGGTGCGTCAAAGCAAGCTAAAAGCTGGCGATACCGCTGCCGTGTTTGGCTGTGGCCCGATTGGTCTATTGGTCATCGAAGCCTTGCGTGCAGCGGGTGCGACCGACATTTATGCCGTAGAACTATCTGCCGAACGCCAAGCCAAAGCCGCTGAGCTTGGTGCCATCATCATCGACCCTGCCAAAGTGGACGCTGTCGCCGAAATCAAACGCCTAACAAACGGCGGTGCGGATGTGTCATTTGAAGTGACAGGCGTCGCCCCTGTGCTAAAACAATCCATCGAAGCCATCAAAAATGACGGCGAATGCGTGATTGTCAGTATCTGGGAAGGTGAAGCCAGCATTCACCCAAACGAAATCGTCATCAAAGAAAAAACCGTCAAAGGCATCATCGCCTATCGTGATGTATTCCCTGCGGTATTAAAACTCATGGAACAAGGCTACTTTAGCAAAGACAAGCTAGTCACCAAACGTATCAAGCTTGAAAATATCGTTGAAGAAGGCTTTGAAGCGTTGGTTAAAGAAAAAAGTCAAGTTAAAATCTTGGTTGAGCCTAAATAAGCTAAACCAACCTTAAATCAAAAAAAAATCCCAAAGTTAATCGCTTTGGGATTTTTTTGCCTAACCACTACTTCATACACATACTTCATACATAGTTGTTAATTGGGTATATTTGCTGTATCAAGCAATCGTCTTAATAATGCAATTTCTTTATCTTTTTGGGCTAATAATTCATCTTTATGATTGATGATGAGTTGTAGTTTTTCTATTTCATAAGCATTATCATAATAATGATTGGCATAATTACCATGATTATCCCCAAGCAATACTGTAAAATCCCTATCTTCTTTTAATAAATCGGCAATATCAATATTAAACACATTGGCAATATGTTGTAAATGCTCCACCGTAATTTTACTTTCACCACGTTCTAATTTACCATAGCCGTTTTTTGACATATTTAGCATTTCCGCCATTTGTTCTTGGCTTAAATCATTAAGTTTTCTTAATTTTTGCAAATTATCAGAAATTGCCATAAAAGTGCCTTTTTGTGGGTGAAAGTTCTAAAAAAATGGTTAGTAAAATACTGTTTTGTTGGTTGAATTATCATAAACTTTATCATAATATTTAAAAAAAGTAAATACTTAAGGAGTTGTATGTATATTACTCAAGCCAACCTAGGTAAATTAATTTCACAAATAGAGATTGATGTTAGCAATCTATTAACAATACCACATATTCAAAATTTTATTTCTCAAAATGATTTAATTAAATTAAGCCGATATGAGAAATTTTTTTCTACCGACGATAAGATATCTTTAACTTATTTAAATAAAGTATCGGTTCCCAATGATACTTATACAATGGTTTTTGAGGGAGTAAAACCAGCATATCACCTTAATAAATATTGCCCAAAATTAAATAACAATTACAACAATCTATATATACCAGCAGAAATAAAAAGTCGTGGGCATGCTGAGGTTGAGCGCTTTAGAAATTATGTCAAAAAATTTTCTCCTAGTGAGTGGGAAAGTGACGCTACATTCTTAACAATTAAAGCAGAATTCGGATTTACAGATCCACATTTCACTACCGTACAGAGAGATAATAGTGGAGCTCAAGAAATTGATTTCACCAATCTTGCACTTAATGATATAGAAAATATTTTAAAAACAACGATACAACAACTTGAAGGTTTTTCCCAGCAATCATCTTGTCATAAAAAAGTTTTCCAACTTATTTACAGAACACCTAAAGATATCAAAACATTAACCAAAAATCACAACCCAGAAACCGCACAACTGGCTATAGAGTTAGCAAACTTAAAAGATAAACTTTTGCTAGCTCAAATTGCATTTTTTCAAAAGTCTGCCAATTTTAATCCAGAAAACTTAAGTGTAGATTTACTAGAAAGCAATGGTTTTATACCTTGCTCTTGTACAAAAAGCAAACAACAAACAAATGACCGAGGAATTAGATTATGGCAGGTGTAAATATGGTTGTCATTATTGGACGGCTTGGAGCCGATCCAGAAGGTAGATCATTTTCTGACGGAGGTATGATAACCCATTTATCGGTTGCAACTAGTGAAAAATGGCAAAATAAACAAGGAGATATGCAAGAACATACAGAATGGCATAGAATAGTATCACATAATAAACTTGCTGATCGTGCCATGATAAAACTCAAAAAAGGTAGTTTGGTTTATATTGAAGGATCTTTAAAGTATCGAAAATATCAAGACAATCAAAATATCACTAGATATATTACCGAAATTGAGGCAAAATTAATACTGCCACTAGATTAGCCAAAATACTACCAAAAAATAATTTAACCAAATCTAACTCCATTTAAATTCCGTCTTTTTTTTTGAGTAAATAGATTTTGGTCATCAACATAAACAATCGTTTTCATATTTCACCTAAGCATCAAAAAAACCGCCCAAAAGCGGTTTTTTTTAGCCCTAAACAACAACCAACTTAATGACAGTTATAAAGGGAGAGTTGTAAATTCATACGACTTAAGGAAAATTAAGAAACAAATCATAAAGCCCT
>JBHBMT010000058.1:0-25304 GCA_041773075.1 Moraxella sp. | reverse complement strand
TGGTAGGTGCTGGTGCTGTCGCGGCTTGTGGTGCGGCACTTGGTGCTGCTTGAGCAGGTTGTGCAGCAGGTTGAGCTGGCTGCGTTGGTGCTGGCGCCGTTTGAGTAGGTTGTGTTGGTGCTGGCGCCGTTTGAGTAGGTTGCGCAGCAGGCGCAGTTGCATTAGCAGGCGCTGGTGTGGCTGGTGCAGATGGATTAGCTGCTGGTACTGCGTTTGCATCCGCTGCCAATGTTTGTGCACCCTCTTCTGTTTCTGCTGGTGCCACTTGGGTGGTTACTGTAAATTCAATATAGCTATCTTCTGGAAGAATTTGACGCTCACCTGTGCCTAAGGTGTTATTTTGTGTCATATTGCTGGTAGGTGTTGCAGAATTTTTGACATTTTCATAGGCTTCTGCTTTGGTCTTGATTTGTGGCACCAATGAATTTATAAGCCATGGGCTAGCATCCAGATTCTTAACCAATTGTGATACGACATTAGGATTGTCCGCAAACCCATTAATGGTAATCACCTCACCTTCACGCTTAATGCTTACAAGGTACATGCTTGCAGGCATAGCGCGTGCAATATCATCCCAAATACGCACAGGAATAGAACGGCGACCCTGCAAATCTTGAATGACTTTCATCTGCGATAACATCTCATCGCGTCTTTGTTCCAAGTCTGCAATTTCTGTCAATACGCCATCTAAACGTGTATTTTCATCAGTAATCATTTGGTTGGCTTGGCGCTGGGAGCTTAATTGAGAATTCAAAAAAGTCATTGCCAACAACACTGCCAGTGCTGTGATGATAAATGCCCCAATGAGCACCACTCCAAATTCTTTGTTTTTGCGCTCACGTTCTTCTTGGCGCCAAGGAAGTAAGTTAATACGTGCCATTAGTCAAAACTCCGTAAGGCTAAACCACATGCCGCCATCAGACTTGGTGCATCCATATCCAATTGCGCTGCATCAACACGTCCATTGACAACCATATTAGCAAATGGGTTGGCAACACTCACCCTGCCACCCATACGCTCTTGTACCATATCAGCCAATCCGTGTAGTCCCGCTGTGCCGCCACATAAAACAATATGATCTACATTATTATATTGACTGGATGAAAAATAAAACTGCAAAGAACGGCTGATTTGCTGTACTGCATTTTCCAAAAATGGGGTTAATACCTCTTCTTGATATCCATGTGGCAAGGTATTGTCTCGCTTAGCAATGACTGCATCTTCATAAGCTAAGCCATAACGACTTTGGATAGCTTCTGTCAATTGCACACCACCAAATCCTTGCTCACGGCTATAAATAAATTCACCATCTTTGGCAATGTGTAAAGTGGTTTGGTTATTTCCAATATCTATCAATGCCACAATCTCTGGCTGATCTGGCAAGCTATCCACAATCAGTGCAAAAGCGCGCTCTACTGCATGAGATTCAATATCCATTACCTTGGTGGTCAGACCGCCAATTGCCAATGCATCAACGCGCTGATCTACGTTTTCAGAACGCGATGCTGCCAACAGCACCTGCACCAAGCTTGGATTATTAGGAGAAACACCCAACACCTCAAAGTCCAAATTGACTTCGGATAATGGATAGGGGATATATTGCTCTGCATCCAAGCGGATTTGCGTCTCACGCTCAACATCATTTAAATCAGCATCCATCTCCACTACTTTGGTAATGACTGCCGACCCTGATACAGCAGTTGCTGCTTCTTTGGTGGAAATGTTACAACGTCTGACTAAGCGAGCAATGGCTTCGCCGACTTCCTCTATATTTACGATGGCTTTATCAACCACCCAACCTGGCTCTAGGCGCTCAATACCATAAGACTTAAGAGTGTATCTACCCTGTTGTCTTTGTAGCTCAACGAGCTTCACCGATGTTGTGCTAACATCCAAACCAATCAGATGTCGCCCTTTGGGAGTGAATAGTTTCACGGGCTCGATTCCTTAATCAATACCAAACTTCAAAACATACGCTAAATAATATGCAAAAATCGTGACAACTTTTCAAAAATTTACAATTATTTTGTAACAATCTCAAAAATATGCCATTTTTTGTAAAAAAAGATAGCAAATGACCCAGTTTTAGACCCTTTTGCGTTAATTTTTACAAAACATTGGTAGACTTTTTGTGTACTTACATATTTTTTGTAACGCATTCTTTTCTTAGGTAGTATAATACACTATTTAAACAAATTTTTAACTACCCAAAATTGTTATGTCTCAAAAATTTAATACCGTTCGTCTGATTTCTGTGTTAATGCGCTTGGTTTGGGCAATTTTAGCACTTATTTTAATACTGATATTAGCTTTTCCTATCGGATTTTATGGTATGGCAATGTATCTTGAGCCTAGTCTGCCTAAGGTTGATGAGCTCAAAACCATGCCTTTGGAAATGCCTTTGCAAATTTACACCGCCGATGAAAAGCTGATTGCGCACTATGGCAATCGTTACAGCTTGCCAGTTACTTACCAAGAACTACCTAAACCTTTAATTCAGGCATTTTTGGCAGCTGAAGACGACAGTTTTTTTGAGCACAGCGGTATCAGTGTTAAAGGGCTTGGGCGCGCCATTACTCAAATTGTTACTGATGACGACCAACAAACAGGCGGCTCAACCATCACCCAACAGGTTGCCAAAAACTACTTTTTAAGCCCTGAACAAACCATTGAGCGTAAATTGACCGAGATGTTTTTGGCGCGCCGTATTGAAAAAGAAATGACCAAAGATGAAATTATGACTTTATATGTCAATAAAATCTATCTTGGTCAAGGTGCTTATGGCATCAAAGCAGGTGCAAAAAGATACTATAGTAAGTCATTAAATAAGCTAACATTAGCAGAGATGGCTATGTTGGCAGGACTTCCTAAAGCACCATCTGACTTCAACCCCGTTGTCAATCCAGAGCGCGCCTTGGAGCGCCGTAACTGGATTTTGGGTAGAATGCTTGCTGAAGGCTTTATTGACAAAGCAGCGCATGACACTGCTGTCGCAAGTCCCATTGGGCTTAATATGTATCAAGAAACCCCCGACATCTCCATGCCAGACATTGCTGAACTTGCACGCGCCGCCTTGGTGGAGCGCTATGGCGAATCTGTCATGCATAGTGGTTGGAAAGTGCAATTAACCATCAATAGCACAGAACAAGAAGCTGCCGAAAAAGCACTGCGAGATGGCTTAAATAGTTATGACAAACGACATGGCTGGCGTGGCGTGGAAGCCGAAAGTGGCAATTTAGACAACTTCAAAAGCTTTTTGGGAATGCATCCTGCCCAAGTAACCAAAGTCAATGCCAATAGCATTCAAGTGCAGCTCAAATCAGGAGAAAGCGTTACGGTGCCATGGTCGGGCATGAATTGGGCAAGACGCTATTATAGTGCCAACCGTGTTGGTGGCGGCTATGGCAGTCCTGCACAAATGGTCAAAGTTGGCAATATCATTCGCGTTTCTCAAAATAGCGACAGTGGCACATGGCGCATGGTGGCGGTACCTGTTGTGCAAGGTGCGTTGGTCTCGCTCAATCCTGAAGATGGTGCAGTCAGAGCCATGGTTGGAGGGTTTCACTTTGATTACAGCAAATTCAACCGTGCCGCTCATGGCTATCGTCAACCTGGCTCTATTATCAAACCTTTGATTTTTGCTGCTGCTTTAGAAACCAAAAAATACACCCCTGGCAGCATGGTATCAGACCAACCCTTGCGCATTGGCAGTTGGCGACCCAAAAATGCAGATGGCAAATATTATGGCGATATGAGCGTCGCCCATGCTTTGGCGGTGTCTCGTAACTTACCTGCCATCCGTCTATTACTTTCTGTTGGCATGGCAGAGGCGCACATCATGCTAGATAATTTTGGATTGGAACAAGAAAGACTGCCTGACGGACCTGCCTTAGCCCTTGGCGCTGCCGATGCCACTCCTTTACAAATGGCAACGGCATACACCGCCTTTATTAATGGCGGTCACCGTGTTCAGCCATACTTTATTAGTCATATTTACAATTTTAATAACGAACTTGTGTTTCAAGCCAACCCCGCTCAAGCGTGCGCCATTTGTTTTAATAATGACTTAGAAGCACGCAACGCCAAACTACTAGAAGACTTTGAAAAAGCCAAACTTGCACCAACCACCGATGTTGAGGCTGATGGCAAAAATAGTACAGATGCCAAAAATAGTACAGATGGCAAAAAAGAGGGTGACAAAGACAAAGATAAGGCAAATCAAGAGAAGGTAAACAAAGAGATGCCGTCAGAACAGCCTACTAAGCCTATGCTTGATCCCAATGCTGATGCCAGTCCTGCATACGATCGTTTGCGCCCTGCCAAAGCCCTGCAATATCAAGTAGCCGCACAAGCACCTCGCATTCTATCCCCACAAACCGCCTACGATATGGCAACCATGTTACGCGGTGTTATCCGTGGGGGTACAGGCAAAAAAGCCTTGGCACTAGGACGTTCCGATGTGGGCGGCAAGACAGGTACCACAAACCAAGCCAAAGATGCGTGGTTTGCTGGTGTGCATCCAACAAGCGCCACAGTGGTTTGGGTTGGATTTGACAATCCCTCCACCCTAGGCGCAAGCGAATATGGTGGGGTTGCCGCTTTGCCAATTTGGGTTAATTTTATGCGTCACCAATTGGCTGGCGTGCCTGTTCAATGGGTAAGCACTACCAATGAGTCCAAAGCCGAAACCCAAAAGCAAAAAATCATCAATATCACAGATGAAACACCTATGGATGAACTTCCCCCAGAGCTAATAGATGATGGCGTGGATATTCCAGAAGGTGATGGAGAAACCATTCCTGAAGGTGATGGTGAATAAGACAAGCGATTATGCCCCTATATGGGGCATGATTTTTGATATCCCCTATGCTAGGGCGCCCTGACACTTCAACACTCATTACAATTTAGCAATCATTGAGAGAAAAAACATAGCGTTTTTGCATTATTTGTTTGTTAAAAAGCGGGGCTAACTTTTCGTTTTCCTTGAAACTTTTGCGATTTTTCTTGATTTTAATGATAAATACAAAATGTCAGGATATCCTAATAAACTTATCAACATGGTGACATTATCTTAAGTTGCTTGCCCAAAAAAGCTGACGTTTATTAAATTTTTATACAACTTGACGCTAACACACCCCTAAACACTTTGGTATTATTACACCATAATGCACAAGCCAAAATACCCACACCTCTAGTTTGCAGCCAGATACTTCCCAACCAAATCCTTACTCACCATCAAAAAAAAGCCCTCTAGCAACTTGCTATAGGGCTTAGCATTTTAGATGTTGTCAGGGGTATGCTAACCTTTCACACGCCTTAGGCAAAATTTTCACCTGTAAAAACACCATCAAACAAAACGCTAGACAAATAGCGCTCGCCACCATCAGGCAACACCACCACAATCGTCTTACCTGCAAATTCTGGACGACTTGCCAACTCATACGCCGCTTTTAGGGCAGCCCCACTTGAAATGCCGCACAAAATCCCCTCTTCGGTCATGGCGCGTCTTGCCCATGTTACCGCATCAGCACTATTTACCGCAATGGCTTCATCCAATAGGTCAAGCGCTAAGTTTTTTGGGATAAAATTTGCACCAATACCTTGAATTTTGTGAGGTGCGTGTGTAATCGTCTCTCCTTTGAGTGCTTGGGCAATGATGGCAGATTCAGCAGGCTCTACGGCAACCGTATAAAGCGCCTGCCCTTTTTGCTCCTTGAAGTACCGCGCTACGCCTGATACTGTACCGCCCGTGCCCACACCTGCAACAAAGGCATCAAGCTTACCACCTGTTGCTACATCAATTTCTGGCGCTGTTGTGCGTACATGAGTGGCAGGGTTGGCAGGGTTGTCAAATTGCTGGGGAATAAAATAAAGCTCTGGATTGCTCTGATAAATCTCTTGGGCTTTTTCTACAGCGCCACGCATCCCTAGTGCAGGATCAGTCAATACCAAATTAGCTCCCAATGCCGCCAACACTTTACGACGCTCCATACTCATTGAGGCGGGCATGGTCAAGGTAATTGGATACCCCTTGGCAGCCGCCACAAATGCCAAAGCAATCCCCGTGTTACCACTGGTGGGCTCTACAATATGCATTCCTGCTTTGAGCTTGCCTGTACTTTCAGCATCAGCAATCATGCCTGCACCAATACGGTCTTTGACCGAAAATGCAGGGTTACGACTTTCTATCTTTGCCAGTACAGTCACCCCTTGTGGCATAATGCGATTGAGACGCACCAAGGGCGTATTGCCAATTGCATCGGCTGTATTAGCATACACTGCTGCGCCCAAATTGGCAGGGGTGGGAAATTGAGTATCAGTCTGTGACATAAATGTTTCCTTATGTTATGGTAGCATCATTTCAAACAAGATAAAATCATCACCTACTTTGAAACAAGCTATTATCTTTTAAAACTGAGCGTATTGATGGGTTGTGCTGACATTCAAAGGCTAAGAAACCAGTTGTCAAAAGCACCACTATCAATATTAACACATCTTATCAAAGGGTAAGTACATCATACCGATTCTATTGATAGGGTGCAAGTCAGCTGTTATGCCAAATTTGGTCAATTATCATCATTTTTGGCATAAGCCATCAATAAAGATTTTTTATTTGCCAAATGATAAAAAATTGGCGACAATACCCCTTTTTTAACCCAAGGAGTACTCATGTCCCTACAAACCCTAATTGAACAAGCCTTTGAACATCGTGCTGATTTTAGTCCAACCAATGCGCCTAGCGAAGTACGCACCGCCGTCAATGATACCTTAGCTCAACTAGACGCTGGCACACTGCGTGTTGCCGAAAAAAAAGATGGTGTTTGGGTGGTTAATGAATGGGCAAAAAAAGCGGTACTTTTGTCTTTTCGCCTAAACGACAATTATCCAATGCCAAGCTGTCAGCATTTGCAATTTTTTGACAAAGTGCCCACCAAATTTGCCAACTGGAGCGAAGAAGAGTTCCGCGCTTCTGGTGTACGCGTTGTTCCTCCTGCAGTGGCACGTGCAGGCTCATTTATTGGGCGCGGAGTCGTATTGATGCCAAGCTATATCAATATTGGCGCTTATGTAGATGAAGGCACAATGGTAGATACTTGGGCAACAGTTGGCTCATGCGCCCAAATCGGCAAAAACGTCCATCTATCAGGAGGTGTTGGGATTGGTGGTGTTCTTGAGCCTCTACAAGCCAGCCCCACCATCATTGAAGACAACTGCTTTATTGGGGCGCGCTCTGAAATTGTTGAAGGTGTGATTGTGGAAGAGGGATCAGTCATTTCTATGGGTGTATATATCGGTCAATCTACCAAAATCTATGACCGTACCACAGGCGAAATTCTTTATGGACGCGTGCCAAAAGGCTCGGTCGTGGTATCAGGTAGCCTACCTAGCAAAGATGGTAGCCACAGCCTATATTGTGCCGTCATTGTCAAAAAAGTAGACGCACAAACTCGCGCCAAGACCAGTATCAATGAGCTATTAAGAGCCGATTAATAAGCCAATCCCCAAAAAAGCAAGCTAAGCTGTTGTTTGGCTTGCTTTTTTGTTGAAGCATAGTAAGAATATTGATAAAAATATAGGACATCCTGACACTTCATAACACTCATTACTATCTAGCCATCATTTAGAAAAAAAACATAGCGTTTTTGCATTAAAACTGGCTCAATCTTGATTTTAATGGTAAATACGAAATATCAGGTTGCCCTAGTTTCAACTGACTTTTTGTCAAATACTGATGTGATAAAATGACACTCTTAAATGCTTAAAGCTTGCAAATCACAGCAAGCCCGTCAAGTCTATTAAATTAAACAAGGCAAAATAACCCAAAGATATCACAAACAGTACGGTGAGACGATTGGCAAGGTATTGTTTTAAAATCAAATGACAACACAAGCACATTGTTGCCCCAATGGCGTTAGCCAGTCATTAACACAGCTCAACCTCTTAAAAACATCTTGTTAAAAATAAAACAGTTGTGATAAAATCACCAATTATAATGATAACCACTTTATCAGCAAGGTTTTTCATGTATCAATCTGACAAATCTTTTGTAGCCACTATTCTATTATGCTTTTTCTTAGGTGGATTTGGCGCACACCGTTTTTATGTTGGCAAAATAGGCACAGGCATATTACAACTACTTACACTAGGTGGCTTAGGCATTTGGGTGCTCATTGACTTTATTATGATTTTGGTGGGTAAGTTTACCGATGCTCAAGGCAATGTCATCAAAAATTAATCTACCCAACAACCCAACCACAAAAAGACAACCTAAGTTGTCTTTTTTATTAATTACCATCGTCAATTATTGGTGATTTTTTATTCAACCGCCTCCCACCATCTGTCTGTCATACTGCTCGTTGTGACCACTTGTCCAATTTTTGGGGTCAGCATAGACAACCCCTGCTTATCTGACAGCTGACTACTTTGCATGACAGGTTCGCGCCAATCATGCGTGGACAACGCATACGCCCCCCAATGCACAGGCATCCAGCGCTTTGCCTTAACATCTTGAGCCGCTTGAACAGTTTGATTGGGAAATAAATGATTGTCTGCCCACAGCTCATTGTATTGTCCGTTTTCTACCAATGCCAAATCAATGTCCGAAAAGCGCTCACCAATGTGTTTAAAATGAGCCGCATAAGAAGAATCTGCAGAATAATAAATACGCTCTGCGCCATCAAACACCCATCCTGCCCACAAAGATTTTTTGCTATCCAAGGCTGTACGCGCCGAATCGTGACGTGTAGGCACTGCAGACACCGTCACCTCACCCACTTTGACTGACTCCCACCAATCCAACTCATCAATGCGTTCAGGTGCAATGCCCCATTTTTGTAAATATGCACCCACACCCAATGGCACCACAAAGCGTGTTTGTGTTTGTTTATAAAACTGCACCACTTTGGCATCTAAATGGTCATAATGCGCATGGCTATAGACAATCACATCTATTTTGGGCAAGCTTGATAAGTCTGGTGCTGGTGCAAAACGCTTCATCATAATTGGCACAGGTGAAGCATGGCTTGGAAAAGCAGGGTCTACCAAAAAGGTTTGTCCATTCATGCGCATCATAAATGCCGAATGCCCAAACCACACAAATGCCGCCTGTGGTGACGGTGCCAAAAATTCTTGCCAATTGGTTTGCACCACAGGCAAAGGTGTGCTTGGCATAAAACGCTCACCATCAAACACCATATCAAAAATCACCCACATTGTTCCTTCTTTTGGTGGAATGCTCTGTGGTGTATTAAAAAATTCTCCACGCACAGGGTCATAATGAGTGCTGGCAGTATATTGCTTAAATTCAGGCAACATCCAGTACATACTTATAATCACCACAAACGCCACCAGCGTCATCACCACAAGCACACTACCAACCAAACGTACGCCTTTTTTTATTATACCTACACCATTCATTGCTATATTCACCAGCCAAAAAAACATCATTATAACAAAAAGTTTGTTAAAAAATACAATGCCCAATCGTTTTATAATCAACTGCTCATGTTATAATAGCAAGTTTTGATAATAAAAATCAGACAGTTGAGTACGCCAATCCCCATGCTTCCTTTAAGAAACACCCAAATCCCCACCACCAATCCTGATGCTGGCTTGCGCCTGACGGAGATTTTTTATTCTCTACAAGGTGAGGCGCTAACAGCTGGTCTGCCTACCGTATTTGTACGCCTAACAGGGTGTCCACTGCGCTGCAGCTATTGTGATACCACCTATTCTTTTTTTGGGGGAGAGCGCTGGACGATAGAGGACATTATTGCCAAAATTAACAGCTTTCATTGCTTGCGTGTGTGCATTACAGGAGGAGAGCCCTTGGCTCAACCCAATAGCATCGCTTTGATGGAGCGATTGGTTGCGCTTGGGTATGAGCTGTCTTTGGAAACCTCTGGTGCCTTATCTGTTGCCAATGTGCCTGTCGCTGTTTCAAAAGTCATGGATTTAAAAACACCCTCTTCTGGCGAAATGGATAAAAATTTATGGGAAAATTTAGATTATCTTACATCCCATGACCAGCTTAAATTAGTCATTGCCGACCGCGCTGATTACGATTGGGCAGTGACCATGTTGCATCAATTTGACTTACACAAAAAAGTAGGAACCGTGTGGTTTTCGCCAATGTTTGACATACATAACGACCAAAAAAACGACATCCCAAACATTGCCACCAAGCTTGCTGAATGGATATTAGCCGACACCCTACCCGTACGCTTTCAATTGCAGTTACACAAGCTCATCTGGGCAGACGCTAAAGGTAAATAGCACAAAAAAGGAATAAAATATGCTAAAACTTATTTTAATTGGCATCTTAGCAGGTGCATTTTTTAGCTCAACTTTTATTCTTAATGAGCTGATGGCAAGTCAAGGTGGGCATTGGTTCTGGTCGGCTGCCCTGCGCTATGTGTTTATGTGGCTTCTTTTATCTGTTATTATTGCCATCAAAAGCGGTATGGACACTTTAATTGACTTGTGGCGATTGTTTGGTGAACATTATAAATTTTGGTGTATTGCTGGAGGCATTGGTTTTGGGCTGTTTTATGCGCCTTTATGTTTTGGTGCTGACCATGCCCCCGGTTGGGTGATTGCAGCGACCTTTCAATTTACCACTGTGGCAAGCTTGATTGTTCTTGCTATGTTTGGCGAAAAACTAAAAAAACAAGTCATTGCCATTAGCGTCCTAATTTTTATAGGTGTTTTATTGACCAATATTGGTGAAGGGTTGCACGGCAGCAGCACCAGTTCATTAACCAGCTTATTACTTCTTGGTGCACTGCCTTGTCTTGTGGCGGGGTTTTGTTTTCCTATTGGCAATCAATTGGTTTGGTACACCACCCGTCCACCATCAACACACCCTTTATTATCCAAAGTACCACACCTAACAAGCAGTCTGATGACCAGCCCCTTTCACAAAGTTTGGCTATTGTCTGTTGGCTCACTACCCTTTTGGTTGGTGCTTGGCTTGATTGTTCAGCCTCCTGCCTTAGGAATATCCCAAGCCATTAACTCGCTATTGGTTGCTTTATTTGCAGGGGTAATTGCCACTTCCTTGTTTTTGTATGCTCGCTCAAAAGCAAGCAATAGCGGTCAGATTGCTGGCGTTGATGCCACCCAAGCCACAGAAGTCATATTTTCGCTAATAGGTGGGATTGTTCTACTTTCCACACCTTTGCCCTCAATGATTAGCTGGGTAGGAATTGCCTTGGTCAGCATTGGCTTGGTATTGTTTGCGCGATTACAACAGTGATAAAGATGGATTATTTAACCCTTTTAACCCCTGAACGCATGATTTATCTGCTAGATATGGTTGGGATTGTTGCCTGCGCCATTGCAGGAACTACGCTAGCGCTCTACAAACGCTTTGATTTATTTGGGTGCATCTTGGTATCTATGGTCAATGCCATTGGCGGAGGTACATTGCGTGATGTCATGCTTGACCGTCACCCCTTATTTTGGATGACTGATTTAAGCTATGTGGTGGTTATTACCCTAACCTCCATTCTTGGGCAAATGTTTTTTTATCGTCATCAGCGCATTGATGGTATGCTTAAATTGTTTGATGCCATTGGTTTGGCGGCATTTAGTGTCATTGGGCTTACCGTTGCCCTGTCATTTAATGCCCACCCTATCATTGCCGTCTTGATGGCAGTTTTAACAAGCATTGCAGGAGGTATCATGCGTGATATGATTTGCAATGAAATCCCATTGGTACTCCAAAAAGAAATTTACATTTCAGCAAGTATTATTGGCTGCGTCTTATACCTATGTTTAATGCAACTTGGTGTGGCAGATTGGTTGCGTGAAACGCTCGCACTTATCACCATTTTTGGCATTCGTATGCTGGCAGTGAAGTTTGATTGGCACCTACCTTCAATACAATTACGCCGCTCATCCTAAGAATTTGCTCATAATTAGGACATCCTGACACTTCATAACACTCATTACTATCTAGCAATTCATTGAGAAAAAACATAGCGTTTTTACACTACCTGTTTGTCAAAAAAGCAGGGCTAATTCTTTGTTTTCATCGTCAAACTGCTTGTTGGCATTTCAATATCAACGACACAATTTTCCTTGAAACTTTGGCGATATTTCTTAAAGTTAATTACAAATACACAATGTCAGAATGCCCTACTTAAAATACATTTGTCATACCAAATAAAACAACCTACCATAACGCGTGATGGTAGGTTGTTTTCTTGTTAACCTGATATTCAAAAATGACCGCTTAAAAGCTGGTGGCATAATTAAAATTCTGTGATTGCCAGCATTTGTTTAAATAAGGCTTTTTGTTCGGTGGTAGGCTTAACAGATTGCAAAGCCAACATTTGTGACATATCGCCTTCAATACGAATTTTGCCCATCATAAACGCCTCTAGCGCCAAGGTGGTGTCTTTACTGGCAATCAATTCTGCTAAAGTTTGCTTATCCACCAAAATTTTACTTTTAGCATCACTAACAAGTCCACGCCCTACCTTACCATGCTTAAGATGCAACCCAACCCCATCTTCTCCTGTCACTTCCGCATTCACCACCAATTCTGCCAACGTTGGTGGCAAATGAAGGTCGCCTGCACGCTCATTCAGTAGAGCAATTTCATCAAACCACGCATCGCTTAAAAATTTTGCCATTGTTTTTGCCTCAAAAGCTAGGGCGTGTTGCTATTTCACACGCCTTAAGAAAAAAAATGTTAAATGCTAAGGCTTTAAACGTGCTTTTGGTGAAAAAATAAGCCAACTCTTGCCTTTTGTCGTTGATAACCTTGTCAATATTAGCATATTGTCTGCGCTTATCACCTAAAAAGGCTGGCGACTTAGCTAAATTTTTCACTCAAATTGAAACATCAACACACCCTAGAAATAAACACCCTATTATAGTGAAAATTCCCCACTTTGCACTCTGATTTTGCAAAAATCACCTTTTTGTAAAAAATTTCTCATTATTTTTACAAAAGTTGCGTTCATCCTTACATTTGTGTTGTATAATACAGGGTGAAATTGTTTATTCAATACCACACTATGAGTATTGATTTAAATCATCCAATAATGCAAGCTTAACGCCAGCACCAAAAACACTGAAAAATCTTTAAATTTAAATAAGATATTTTTATAATAAATGAAATTTATCTTATCAATAATAAGGATTTGTCCATTTTCCCCAAAAAATTTATGGATTTTTTCGGCTGTTTGCTTTCAAATAGGTGCTATTTAGCAAGCTTTGCGTTACAATATAAAAGATAGGCACAACATACGTTTGTTTATACCGCGTATTGTTTACTAAATTTTTGGGCTGCACAGGAAATTATCCCATGAGTCTACAGAACACAGCAGTAGCCCCTTACAATCCAGACAGTGAGTATGAAATCACCATTGTGCGATTTTTTACCATCATGACGGTATTTTGGGGTATTATTGGCATGACAGTGGGCGTCTTTATCGCTTCGCAACTGGCATGGCCATTTTTGAATTTTGATACCGCTTGGCTGTCCTTTGGTCGTTTAAGACCCCTGCATACCAATGCGGTCATTTTCGCCTTTGGCGGTTCGGCATTATTTGCTACTTCTTATTATATTGTTCAGCGTACCTGTAAAACCAGACTATTTGCTCCTTATTTGGCATGGTTTACGTTTTGGGGATGGCAAGCAATCATCGTTGCAGCGGTCATTACGCTGCCCCTTGGTTTGACTTCCGCCAAAGAATATGCTGAATTAGAATGGCCAATTGACATCGCCATCGCTGTGGTGTGGGTGGCTTATGCCATTGTTTTCTTTGGCACATTAATAAAGCGCAAAACCTCACACATCTATGTGGCAAACTGGTTCTTTGCTGCCTTTATTATTACCATCGCCCTACTACATATTGTCAATAACTTAGCCATCCCTGTAGGTGCCTTTAAATCCTACTCTTTATATGGTGGTGCTACCGATGCGATGGTTCAATGGTGGTATGGTCATAATGCAGTAGGCTTTTACTTAACAGCAGCCTTCTTGGGAATGATGTACTACTTTGTTCCTGTACAAGTGGGTCGCCCTGTGTATTCTTATCGTCTGTCTATTGTTCACTTTTGGGCATTGATTGCCTCTTATATGTGGGCAGGCGGTCACCATTTGCACTATTCAGCCCTACCTGATTGGACACAATCTTTGGGCATGGTCTTCTCATTAATCCTATTTGCTCCATCTTGGGGTGGGATGATTAATGGCGTTATGAGTCTATCTGGTAGCTGGGATAAACTACGCACCGACCCAATTATCCGCTTCTTGATTGTTGCCTTGTCTTTCTACGCCATGAGTACCTTTGAAGGTCCGATGCTATCTATCAAAGCCGTGAACGCCCTAAGCCATAATACCGACTGGACAGTAGGTCACGTTCACTCTGGCGCGTTAGGCTGGGTTGGTATGATTACCATTGGCTCTATTTATGTGCTATTACCACGCATCTACAACAAGCCCAAGATGTACTCCACTAACCTTATTACCACCCACTTTTGGTTGGCAACCACAGGAACCGTCTTATACATTGTTGCCTTGTGGATTTCTGGTATTACTCAAGGGATGATGTGGGGCAAAACCAACCCAGATGGTACCTTGGCATATGACTTTATCCAAACAGTAGTTGTATCGCATTGGCCATTTGTGGTGCGTGCCTTGGGTGGTGCATTGTATGTGGGTGGCATGCTTGTGATGGCTTATAACTGCTATAAAACCATCAAAATGCCAAGTGTTAGACCTGTTGAATCAGGCACGGCTGCTGACAACACCGTCACAACTGTGAATGCATAAGGGGTGTAAGCATGTCAAAACTTTCTCATGAAATTGTTGAAAAAAACACAGGTCTTTTGGTCACCTTGGTGGTTGTTGCCATTAGCTTTGCGACATTGGTTGAAATTTATCCCTTGATTTTTGATGCCAAAGCACCAGAGGAAGGCGGGGTAAACAAACCTCTACCCAATATGCGTCCTTGGACAGCACTTGAGCTAGAGGGTCGTGATATTTACATCCGTGAAGGCTGCCACGTCTGCCATACTCAGATGATTCGCCCATTGCGTGCTGAAGTAGAACGTTATGGACCTTATAGCCGCGCAGCAGAATCTGCTTGGGATCATCCATTTTTGTGGGGCTCTAAGCGTACTGGTCCTGACTTAGCGCGTGTGGGTAAGCGCTATTCTGACCAGTGGCATATTGACCATCTAATCAATCCACGCGCTGTCGTGCCTGATTCTGTGATGCCAGCCTATCCATGGCTAGCCACAAATGAAGTTGATGGCAAAAAAGTACAACAAAAAATGCGTATCTTCAAAGACCGTTTTGGTCTGCCTTATACAGAAGCAGATATTGAAGCAGCACCTGACCAAGTACTGGGCGCTACAGAGATGGATGCTTTGGTTGCTTACCTGCAACAATTAGGTACAGCAATGGAAGGTCAACGCTAATGAATTGGGGCGTTTTACATAGTATCGCAACAGTGGCGGCAGTCATTGCTTTTATTGCGATTGCATGGTGGGCATATTCCCCCAAAAACAAAAAACGCTTTGAAGAAGATGCACAACTTGCGTTAGATGACAGCCAAATTGAACAGCTGTCATCAGAACAACGCACTAAGGATACACAATGAGCTTTTTTTGGAGTTCTTGGATTACCATATTTTCTATTGGTTGCTGGTTGTTTATTTTTGGTGTTTTAGTACTCACTCTAAAACACAAGCCACCTTTGGACGAAGATGGCACCACAGGTCACGAATACGATGGTATCCGAGAGTATGACAAACCCCTACCTAAATGGTGGTTGGTGGTATTTTTTGCCACGCTTTTTTGGGGTTTAGGGTATTTCGTCTTTTTCCCTGCCATTCAACCAAGTAGCTGGGCAGGCATTACGACAGTAGAAGTGGATGGCGAAGAAGTGCCTTGGACATCAGAAAATGAGCTAAACAGCGAGTTACAGAGTAACAATGCTAAGTTTGTTGAAAGCTTCAATCAAGTACTAGGTAATGCAGGTGCTAGTGAAGCCACCGCCATCTTGACCAAGCTAAATGAGCTACAAAGTGAGCAAAAGAAAAATGCCGAACCTAATGCTGATTTGCAAAAACAAATTGATGAGCAACTGGTCGCCTTAGCCCCCTTTGTGGACAAATTGGCAGCCGACCCTGAAGTACAAAAAATGGGTAACCGCCTATTTTTACAAAACTGTGCGCTTTGTCACGGCTCAAACGCCAAAGGATCTGTGGGTTATCCCAACTTGACTGACAACGACTGGCTATTTGGTGGTGATGCCGCCAGTGTCTTGACCAGTATTCACAATGGTCGTATCGGTGGTATGGCAGCATGGCAAAAACAAATTGGTGAATCAGGGGTACGCGCAACCGCTGAATATGTGATGAGCATCTCTGGTAACATCAATGGCGACACTCTAAACCCAACACTGGTCAAACAAGGTGAAGCCATCTTTAAGCAAAACTGTACACTATGTCATGGTCAAGATGCCAAAGGGTTGACCGCAATGGGTGCGCCTAACTTAACTGATGACATTTGGTTGTATGGCAATGACCGCGCCATCATTCAAGAAACCATTCGTAATGGTCGTGCTGGTGTCATGCCTGCATGGACAACACGTCTAGGTAATGAACGCGTGATGCTATTAGCCGCCTATGTGCGCACGCTATCAGAAACGCCTGCGCAATAATCCTTTTGCACAAAAAAAGAGTCATCACAAGATGGCTCTTTTTTATTGTTTCTTTGGTTGCACTTTTTTTGTGGTTATTTTATGATGATAATTGACATTCAAACAAAACACCAATAATAAAATAGACTGCATACAACAAATCAATCTTTGTCTTGTTTTGCAGTCAGCATACTTACTTTTTCATTAACAAGGAAACTTTTTGTGCAAGTCTATCTTGTGGGTGGCGCAGTGCGTGATACCCTACTCAATCGCCCCGTCACCGACAAAGACTTTGTGGTCGTTGGTGCCAATCCCGATGCTTTATTGGCACAAGGCTTTACACAGGTGGGCGCAGATTTCCCTGTTTTTTTGCACCCTATCACCCATCATGAATATGCTCTAGCTCGCCTTGAGCGCAAAACTGGTACAGGACACACCGCCTTTAGTATTGACAGCCGTCCTGATGTTAGTCTAAAAGACGACCTATTGCGCCGAGATTTAACCATCAATGCCCTTGCCATAGAAGTTACAGGATTGTTTGATGACAGCCCTGTGACAGGAGAGGTTATTGATTATTATGGCGGACTAGATGACTTAGCCAAAAAGCGCTTACGCCATGTCAGCCCTGCTTTTTGTGAAGATGCTTTACGTATTTTGCGTACAGCACGCTTTTTTGCCCGATTTTTTGACTTAGGCTTTAGTATCTGCCCCACCACCATCACTGTGATGCAGCAGATGGCAAATCAAGGTGAGCTTAGCCATTTAAGCCAAGAGCGTCTATGGAGTGAAAGCGCCAAAGCCATGAGTGAACACGCAGGGTTTGCTTACTGGCAGTGCCTTGATGAGCTTGATATCTTGCGCCATTTATTGCCAAACTTGGCAAACGCTTGGACAAACACCACCCTAAAAGCGAGCACCCTATCTGCTTTAGCGCAAGCCCATAGCCTGCCTATCGCTTGGCAATTTGCTTTATTAATGAGCAGTTTTGTTAATCAGCCCAATGCCCATGCTCATATCCAAGACTGCGCTATACGCCTACGCGCGCCCAAAGTGTGTACGCAAACAAGCTTACTACTATTAGACTTTGTTACTTTATTTACCAGCTCACTGACTGCTGATGCGCTCTTATTGTTAATTGAAAAAAGCAAAGCCAACCTCAATTCAGATACAGCACACCTCTTAATTGATAGCCTCTACCTTTATCAACAAGCACACAAACTCCCTGCAATAGTCAGTCAAGATACCGCTCACACCCTACTTGATGAGGCTATTAACTGCTATCATGCTGTTAGCATCAAAGACATTGATGCCCAGCTCACAGGCGCAGATATTGGGTATGCCATCAAGCAGTTGCGTTTGGCGCGTTTGGCACAATTTCTTCAGCACATTGACACATCATTATGACTTATCACACTCCCACCGCACTTATTACAGGCGCAGGCAAACGTATTGGTGCCACCATTGCTCGCACATTGCACCAGCATGGCTACAACGTCTTAATTCATTATCATCACAGCCATCAACAAGCCAAAGACCTTGCCAACACCCTAAATCATCTTCGCCCTCATTCTGCCTATTGCCTACAAGCAGATTTAGACATCATTCACAAAAAACCACAACTTAATGAGTTTGTACACCAAATAAATCATGCTTATGGGCGCTTGGATTTGTTAATTCACAATGCCTCTAGCTTCTATCCAAGCTGCCTTGAGGATGAGTATGACACCCTGATGGCGCATTGGCACGATTTAACTTTGACCAACATCAAAGCACCTTTTTTCCTCACACACGCCCTCTTGCCCTTGCTCAAAGCCAGTACAGGACAAGTCATCAGCTTGCTAGACATTCACGCCGATAACAAACCTTTTGTTGGTTATCCAATTTATACCATCAGCAAAGCTGCTCACCGAGCCATGGTGCAAGCCTTAGCCCTAGAGCTTGCTCCTATACGTGTAAATGGCATCGCACCGGGGGTTAATATCTTTCCTGACCAACACGCTTTGCACACCCTAGATAACACCACTATGGCAGCACTTAGCCGCTCCATTCCTCTTGGCAATATTGGCACGCCTGATGATATTGCACAAGCGGTGCTTTTTTTAAGCCAAGCAGCTCATATCACAGGACAAATCATCGCCATTGATGGTGGACGCAGCCTAACTTTAAAAGGTGGATAAACCTCATCAATCCCAAAAAATCCTTGTCAGCGCCAAGCTTTTATCAAATTTTATCCATTGTTTGTCAATTTTTACAAAAATATTGCCAACTGTAGCTAATTTTTTGCTAAAAGGTGCTGACATGACAGAAATTTTAGGGTACAATTCGCCCATTTTTACACCTAGTCATCCACGGAGTTGATAGCATAATCAAAACTCAAACACGCCCAGAAATCAGATATTTATCTGTCATTAGCAAGCACGTTTGATAGGTATTAAGCACCCCAACGCCTTTTATCTAATTTGCGTTTACGCACGCTTTTGGAGAACTCACGTTGAGTACACCTACTGTTGCTAATGCTGCCAAATTGCAGCGTAATCTTGGTTTGTGGCACGTCATCATCATTGGTCTTGCCTACATTCAGCCCACCACTCTCCTTGATACCTTTGGTATGGTATCAGAAGCCAGTAGTGGTCATGTGCCCATGTCGTATGTGTTTGCCCTCATTGCCATTTTGCTAACTTCCATTAGCTATGGACATATGATTAAAGCCTACCCTTCTTCAGGGTCTGCCTATACTTATACCCAAAAATCCATCAATCCTAGCATGGGCTTTATGGTGGGTTGGTCAAGCTGGCTAGATTATCTTTTGATGCCCATGGTTAATATCATCTTGGCACGATTGTACTTAGAAGCACTATTCCCCAACATCAACCCATGGATATGGGTCATCGGCTTAACTGCTATCATGACTGGTGTGAATATCCTTGGCTCTAAAGTAGTGGCTTACTTTAACAGCTGGATTGTGCTTGTGCAACTTTTGGTCATTGCTGTGTTTGTATATATGATTTATGAAAAGTTACAAATGGGCAGCTATGCTGAAGGCACCTTAAGTGAAGATGCTTATGCTTTGTGGACGTTACAGCCTTTTTGGGATAATATGACTTCCATCACCGCTTTGATTGGTGGGGCAACCATTTTATGTTTTTCGTTTACAGGCTTTGATTCACTATCCACACTTGCTGAAGAAACCAAAGATGCCAAAAACACCCTACCAAAGGGCATTGTTTTGACATCGTTAATTGTAGGGGTGATTTTTATTGTCAGCTCTTACTTTATGCAAACTTACTTCCCTAGCAATCCAAGCATTTATTTTGAAGCGGTAGACGAAACCCAAGCTGAAATTCTACTTCTTGTAGGCGGCACAGCTTTCCAAACAGCTGTACTATACTTTAGTGTGGTTACAGTAGTGGCATCAGGCATTTCAGCGCACGCAGGGGTATCGCGCCTCATGTATGTGATGGGTCGTGATGGTGTCATCAGCAAAAAAATCTTTGGTCAAATCAGCCCAAAATTCTTTACACCTGTCAATAACATCTTGATTGCAGGAGCGATTGCACTTACCGCAGGAGCCATCCGCCTTGAAACGGTAGTGGACTTAATCAGTTTTGGTGCCTTGACCGCCTTTAGCTTTGTCAATTTGTCGGTAATTTTCCGCTATGCCATTCGTGATAAAAAAATCAATAGCCCAAAAGAAATCTTTTGCTATGTCATCCTGCCTGCGCTTGGCTTTGTTAGCGTCTTTTTAATGTGGCTACAAGTAGATGGCAGAACCTTGGGCGTGGGATTATTCTGGGCGATACTTGGCTTTATTTGGCTAGGCATCAAAACAGGTGGTTTCAAAAAACCTGTCCCCCAATACAAAGAAGAAGATATCTAAGTTTCATCTTGCAAATGCCCATAATCATTTTATGGGCATTTTTTTCTTTACAGAATTGATACAAAGCAGTATGATTATCCACACTAGCTTTTTTGATCATATCTAGGAGCTATGTTTTACCTTTATGTCGTAGCACATATCATCATATGGGTGTGTTCAGCAAGCTTAGTGCCATCTCTTAGGATTTGATTATTTTGGTATCAAACTTAGCCCGCTCCACCCCTTTGGTTACACCTATGATACACTCATGCGCCCTAGGCGACAGCTAAACTACCATTCCAACAACTGTTATAATTCCTTTTTGTGGGCACAAAAAACATGGGTAAATTTAGCAGCGACAAGGATTTAACCCACCAATACCACACATAGCACCCGATCAGGCTTGTCTTATGGATATTTTTGATGACGATTTTCTCACCCCACCTAATAAACCAATTGTGTTTCAGCCCATTTGTCTATCAAGACACGGTTATCAACTTTGTCAATCTTGGCAACTCATCAGAAGAAAACTTCACAAACGCCGATTGGCACATCATCGCACAACCAGACGGCTTGCTTGGCAAAAACGCCGATTGCGTTGATCACCGTGTCATCAAAATCAACACCCAATTTGCATAACTGGTACCCACAGCAGTGATTAAAGTGCATGACTGGCGGTCGCAAGGGTAGTTTTGATAAGCGAGCTGTGTTTATATTTTGGAAAATGGATTTTTAGGAGGTCTTGATTTATGACAACCACTACCGATTCATCTGAAACGCCAAGCTTGAGTCCACAACAGCATAAGTTACTACCAGTCATTGTTGCGATTGCGTTATTTATGCAAATCTTGGATGCTACTGTACTTAATACCGCCCTACCTGAAATGGCAAGCTATTTTAATCACTCCGCCCTATCCATGCAATGGGCAGTGATTAGCTATGCTCTGACCTTGGCTATTTTTACGCCTATCAGTGGCTTTATTGCTGACAAATATGGCACAAGAACCACTTTTTTAATTGCTATTAGTGTATTTACTGGCGGTTCTTTGATGTGTGCTCTGGCGCCAACGCTAGGAAGTTTGATTTTCTCTCGTATAATCCAAGGGCTTGGGGGTGCACTACTCATGCCCGTAGCAAGATTAACACTTATCAAAAGCTACCCTCGCGACCGAATTCTTTCTGTCATGAATTACGCAGTCATGCCCGCCTTGATCGCTCCTATCATCGGACCTTTGGCAGGGGGATATTTGGTAGAATTTGCCAGTTGGCATTGGATTTTTTTGATTAACATTCCTATTGGCATACTGGGTCTTTGGGCGGGATACCAGCTAATGCCAAACTTTAAAGAATCTCATCCAACAATGGATTTTCTAGGATTTTTGCTGTTTGGTGGGGCAATGGCAAGCTTGAGTTATGCACTGGAATTCACCCACAACATCACGACAGACAATCTTATTGCTGTGGCATTTTTTGCAACCGTCATACTACTCTCTCTGCTACTACTTGTGGGCTATTATTATCATGCCAAACGCCTAGAGCGCCTACAGCAATCGCCTCTTTTTAGTCCACAACTGTTTTTTGTACGCACATTTCGGGTTGGTATCATTGGCAATCTTTTGACACGGCTAGGTATGAGCGCCATACCTTTTTTATTGCCATTGCTACTACAAGTTGTACTTGGTTATTCACCATCACAAGCAGGATGGTTTTTGACGCCTATTGCAGTGGGTGCATTGCTCACCAAACCTTTAATCACACCTGTGGTCAGGCGTTTTGGCTATCGTATGGTATTATTTGCCAATACCTCACTGATTGGCATTAATATCTTACTTTTGTCGCAATACTCCCATATCCCGCTATGGCTTGTCACACCCATACTCCTCTTTATGGGGGCGTGCAACTCGCTACAATTTAGCATCATGAATAGCATCAGTATCGCTCGCTTACGTAGCCATCAGACCAGCAGTGGCAACAGCTTGTTATCTACCAATCAACAACTGTCTATCAGCCTTGGTATTGGCTTGGGCGCATCCTTACTACACTTATTAACCCCTACCAATGCCAGCCTTGCTGAACTCAATGCGGTTTTCTCCAAGGTGTTTTTGATATTAGGAGCGCTGACACTATTATCGGCGTGTTATTTTCTAAAATTGCACAAACGTGATGGTGCGAGCATGTATCGCCAATAAAAAACGCCTTTAACTCATTTAAAGGCGTTTTTATAAAGGATATTAAAACCGCGTCTTAAACTTACTCGGCACATTATTGAGTGCCTGCATCTTGCGCTGTAATTCATCGCTGGCAACGCTGTCAGGGGTTAAACCCATCTTAGCAACGTTTTTTGCCATCTCATCCACATTTTGTTGAGAGCCGCCAAACAACGGACCGCCTCCTTGCCCAGACATTCCTTTTGATAAACCTTGTATCGCTCTCATCATTTTGGAAATGCCATCAGGACGGCTAATCATCTTCATCATTTTTGCCATTTGTTTGTGCTGTTTTAAAAGCGCATTAACGTCTTGGATTTGTTTACCAGACCCTGCGGCGATACGGCGCTTGCGACTTGGGGTGATTTTGTCTGGATTGTGGCGTTCAAATGGTGTCATAGAATGAATCAATGCCTCCATCTCTTTGACCTTCTCTTCAGGCTTGGCTTGTGCAACCGCATTTTGAATATCACTACCACTCATGCCTGGCATTTTATCCAAAAAGCCTGCCATACCGCCCATATTTTTCATTTGTTGAAATTGGGTCAATAGGTCCTCTAAATCAAATTCACCACCCTTTTGGATTTTCTTTGCCATTTTTTCGGCTTTTTCGCGGTCAATTTTTTGCTCCACTTCCTCCACCAAGCTTAACACATCGCCCATGCCCAAAATGCGTTGGGCAATACGTTCAGGGTGGAACAATTCAAGCGCCTCAAGCTTTTCGCCACGACCCAAAAACTTAATCGGTTTACCTGTGATGGCGCGCACCGAAAGTGCCGCTCCCCCACGAGCATCGCCGTCTGTTTTGGTCAAAATCACGCCTGTCAAAGGCAGGGTATCATTAAACGCCTTGGCAGTGTTGGCAGCATCTTGACCTGTCATTGAGTCCACCACAAACAAGGTTTCGGTAGGATTGACAGCTGCTGTCAGCGCCTTGATCTCATTCATCATCTCTTCATCAATTGCCAAACGTCCTGCCGTATCAATAATCAAGATGTCTTGGTACTGCAATTTGGCTTCGTTGATGGCGCGATGCGCAATGTCAATGGGATTTTCATCGGTGCTTGAAGGTACAAACTTAGCCCCAACTTGAGTTGCCACATATTCAAGCTGATTAATCGCTGCAGGACGATAAACGTCTGCTGATACAAGCATGACTTTTTTCTTTTGTTTGTCTTGCAAAAACTTGGCAAGCTTACCTGCAGTGGTCGTCTTGCCCGCCCCTTGTAATCCTGCCAACAAATACACCACAGGAGGCTTGCCCGTCATCTCAAGCGACTGATTGGCACTGCCCATCATTTCGGTCAGTTCGTCATAAACAATCTTGACAAAAGCTTGACCAGGGGCGAGTTCTTTGAGCACTTCTTGACCCAAAGCTTTTTCTTTGACTTTTGCCACAAACTCGCGCGCCACAGGCAAAGCCACATCCGCCTCAAGCAGCGCCATACGCACTTCACGCAAGGTGTCTTTGATGTTGTCTTCAGTTAATTGAGCTTGCCCTGATAAATTTCTTAGCGTGCCAGACAAACGCTCTGTTAAGGTATCAAACATAGTATTATTTCCAATAATTAATCATAAAAAATCAACAATCACAATAAATTAAGCAACAACCATGCCAATCAAGCACTTTTCAAACACAGCATATCAAGGTTTGTGCCTTATGATGGTAATTTTTTATTTGTATGCTACAAATGAGCGCTATTTTATGATAAATTACACCCACTTGCCACTATTTTTAGATGGTACGCCCAATCACAAAGCAAGGGGGAGAGTTGTGTTTATTGCTTATGGTGTTGCAGCGCTGATTTATGTTGCTGTTTGTGCACATTTGTACAGTGCATTGATGCGCGAACACCCCATTCATAAAAAGGCTACCATCGGTGCACTTGGTGTTGCCATGGTATTACACGGGATGCTCCTCTACCCCCAAATCATCACGCTTTATGGGCTTAATTTTAACATATTCAACGCCCTAAGCCTAACAGGTTTGTTCTTTTTGGCATTTTTTGTTCTGTTTAGCTTGTATCGTCCGATTTTAAGCCTTGGTGTGCTTGCCACCCCCACAGCACTTGTCAGCTTAAGTATTGGTTATTTTGGACAAGCTACTTACGAACCCATTCATAATCCTAGCTTAGGACTATCTTTACATATATTATTATCATTTGCCGCCTATTGCGCATTACTGATGTCTGCTGTTCAAGCCATCATTTTAAAGCTACAAATTCGCGAACTCAAACACAAAACCATTCACCGTTTTTGGGTGAACAAACTGCCTGCGCTACAAAGCATGGAAAGCTTGCTGTTTGATATGATTTTAACAGCCTTTGTCTTGCTAAGTTTGGCATTGGGCTTGGGGTTTGTGACCACTTACGACATCTTTGCTCAACACGTTGCCCACAAAACTGTTTTTAGTTTATTATCATGGTTTGTTTTGGGCTGGATAATTTTTGCTCATTATCATTACGGATGGCGAGGTACGCGCGTTGCCAATCTGACCTTGTATAGCTTTGGCTTGCTAGCGGTTGGATTTATTGGCTCAAAAGCAGTGTTGGAGCTGATTTTGGGACGCTGATTT
>JBHBMT010000007.1:0-3482 GCA_041773075.1 Moraxella sp. | reverse complement strand
TAGGGGGGGGGGGTGCCAAGTGAAACCTTGGCTGCTGCGAATAGTTCATCTAGCTCATATAGCGGCGGTAAAACTTGTAAGTATAACGACACAGCGGCTAAAGTTGGTATCAAGCACTTTGCTTATCCAGAAGCCAAGCAGAGCGATTTGGTTAGCTTCAACGGTTACAAAGTTCACAAAGATATGTTACCCTCTTTAAAAAGCATGATGGCTGCTGCTCGAGCTGAAGGTGCGCCTTTGACATTGGGGTCAGCTTTCCGCTCCGTGTCTTATCAGCAAGGTATTATTAATCGCAAGACCCGTTCAGGTCAGTCAACTCACCAAATATATTCAAAGTCAGCGCCCGCTGGTTACTCAGAGCATCACACAGGATTTGCAGTGGATTTCAACCCTATCCATGATGGGTTTGCAAAAACAGCGGGTTACCGCTGGTTACTTAAAAATGCCAGCAAGTACGGATTTAAACAAACATTTAATGCTGATTATGTAGCAAAATCAAAAGTTTCGTTCGAATCTTGGCATTGGGCTTGGCATGGAAATGATACCGCTAGAAGCATGCTAGCCAACTCAAGTTGCTTGTAATATCGAACTCAACCAACAAAGCTTGTCAGCAATGGCAAGCTTTGCTACAATGAGCTTGTGGAAATATTTTTTCTAAGGAATTATTATGCACAAGCTCATCTCCATTCTTTTTCTATCAGCCGTCATTAGCACGCCTGCAATGGCTACGGATTTTGAAATAGATTTGCAAGAAGTAGACCCAATTGAGTCGCCTGAGGACTCCGGCTTAGATGATTTTACCCGAAATCCATTCAAAAAAGTTGCAGGCTTTTCAGTTGACCGCTGCTACGCTGCTGACGGTCGCTTACTTTATGTTGATTTGCTAGACTATGGTGCTTATGTCAATTATTGCGACAAAAAAGAGGCAAAACCAATTTTTGACAAAGCTATGCAGCAGAAGAATAACTTTGCTAACGGCAAATATGTATTGTATATGCACCGCTATAAAGATTACAAAGGTTTTTATGTTCATAACTGGTTTGCACTGGATAAAGCCACAAAAAAAGTAGCCATATTGCCTGTGGACGGTGGTTACGGTGAAAACGACCACCAGCAGCCTAAATTTACCACCAAAGGCAATCGCCTGTGTATCACCACTGGCGGCAAAGATAATTATTTGCTTGGATGGGGTAGTGATACTGGTGCTTTTGAGCCAAATGTTGGAAATAAAGCCTGTTTTGTTCTCAAATCTGATAAGAAAGGCCACTACTGGTCGCATAACCTGTGATATCATTTCGTTTAGAACAAAAAATATCAAAAATTACAAAACCCGGCAAATCGCTGGGTTTTTTGTTTGTCATGATTAATTTTCTATGTTAGAATTTAGCAACAAAACCCTCTATCAATCCCCAACTACATAGGAATGGCTATGTCGTCAAAAAAACGCTCGGGACTTAAAAAAGTCGCCGATTACACTGTGCTAGCACCTGTTAATCTATTATTTAACAGAAGTGCTAAAACCAACACCAGTATCTACATGAGCGCTGTCCGTGGCGGTAAAAAGGTATATTGTCCCCATTGTACGCAAGGCTTCTTATTGCTAAAACCAACCAAGCAAGATGAGGAGCAAGAGAACGATAAAAACACGCCTGTACAAAAAACATACACCTGGGCGTGTACCAACTGTGACTTGGAAGTTGATACCCAAACCAATAACCAAAAAGAGTTACTTAGTGTCCTTGAAGAACATGGTTATCAATGGTACCAAGATGGTGTTACCGCAGGCGTGGACACATTCAGTGATGCACAAAGACAGTCTGGTGTTAAACAGTTTTTAAGACGAGCTTTGGTGTTTTATGTATTAGCCTTACTGTGCTTACTATTTGTTCCTTACTTTATTTTAAATAGTACAGCGTTGCCAACCATCAATATGCTATTACTACTAAGCTTCCTTGCGCTCAGTGGGCTACTCAACGCCTTTAGAGCCTGGAAACTCCACAATGACCTACTATTTTATCCAGAGCATAAAAAACTATTTATGATGTGGTTTAAAAAAGGCCGTTATTACACCCCTTGGGTTTATAAAAAGGAGGTTTGACCGTGCGTGTGCTCACTGCTTTATCGTCAATAGTCGCTATTGGTGTCTTGGCATCAACTCAGGCAAACGCATTTGCTTACACGCCAACAAACCCGCCATTATACAACCCATTTTACCAACCCAATTCTGCTCAGACGCCAATGGCAAGTAGTCAAGCCACACCTGCACAAAACTCATTCCCATCAGTGCCTGTCAGCAGACTCATCCCGCCAAGCAATTTTCCTTATGGCAGACCAAATCTTGGGTGTGTGATAGAAGCTGCACAAAGACGCAGTATTCCTGTTGATGTGTTCTTGGGGGTACAGAGTGTTGAGCGTGGCGAAACTGGACAGCAGATGCGCAATAGCAACGCAACGCATGATTTAGGCGCGTTTCAGATAAACACCATCCACTTGCCTAGAATTGCTCAATTAGGCGGCAGCAAAGATGATGTGCTTAAGCGAGGATGTTTTAACGCTGAAGTTGCAAGTCTTTTATTGCACGAAGCAATCACACATCCAAAAAAACAACATGAAGACTTCTTCACTCGAGCATCTGGGTACCATTCCTGGACCCCAAGGTATAATCAAATCTATAGAAACAAGCTCATTCGCTATACCAAACAGTGGCAAAACTGGCTACGCGCAAACAACATGGCCAATCTTGCCACAACCCGAATCGGCTAAATCGCCGTTACGATGTTGTAGTTTCTAACTTTTGAGATAGGCAGCACCAACACCCCATCATTGACCTTTGGTAGTAGTCCAAAGAAGGGGTAGAGGTGCTGTTCTAGTTCAGGTACTATCACAACCTTAATCATATCCTCTCGAGACAACTCACGAGTTGGCAAAGTGTGCGCGCTGACACCCAATCCGTCACAAGCAATCAAAAACTCGCCACGAAGTAGGGTGATACCTTTTCTTTCATTTGCCAGCTTGATTGCTTTAACGATGTTTTCTTTTTGCACATAGTTGTCATCAGAAGTATGTTCACCTGACACAATGGCATCAATCACCTGCACCGCTTCATAACCTAAAGAATCAACTGGCGGTAAATTCTTATTTAAAATCAATAACATCTGTTGTGTGTTTTTAAAAATATCCATTGAAACGCACTGGTCTGGCATTCTAAACAGATGGCTGGCGGAGATGACAGAATCACCCGCACAACGAAGTACATAAAAAGGTACACTCAGATAACCTTTAAGCAAGTACTCTAAAAACGAAATAACATGCTTAAAAGACCCTTGCGCATTTTGAGCGATTTCTGCTTGCTGTAGCTGCTTATAATACACATACAGCGAACGCAGCTGCTCTGATGGCAACTCTTCAAAAAATCCTGCTTCTGGGTTTTTTTCAATATCTCGGTATTGGCGTACCGCTTCATAACCTAAAGAATCAACTGG
>JBHBMT010000057.1:0-2726 GCA_041773075.1 Moraxella sp. | reverse complement strand
GTGGGCAATGGGAAGAAATAACAAGTGGCGGTACAGGTATGGTGGTTGACATCATCACCGAGCCAGTTGTGTATAAGCTGATACTGCATGCAGAGTGGCACAATCGCACTGCAAGCTATGTTTTTTCGCACAACGGCATCTCGTTTGCGTCAATTTTAACAAAAAGGTGAAATATGGGATTAGTAAAAATTTACTTTTATCGTATGTCAGACGGTGTCTTTATGTACGAGGATTTGGGTAATCCAGATGATATTTTTAGAGACATGCCGGACGGCATGGAATTCACACTGACACCACCGCCAAGCTATGACAAAACTTGGCGTTGGGTCAATGGTAAATGGGAGTAAAAAAATGACCGATTTACAGGGGCATCACGCCCCTTTTTTATTGGAGTAAATAATGCCAAATAATTTAGCGGATGTACCGTTTTTCGTCAAAGTCTTTGCTGTGCTTATCGGCGCAGTCTTTGCGATGACACTCACGGGCGATATTGACAGCGATGGCAGGCTAAAGCTGAGCCTTGGCGTGTTTGTCAAAATTACATTTAGCGCGGTCTTCGGCTTTTTGTCGGGCGCATGGCTGATTGAGTATATGGACTGGTCGCACTGGTCGTACACATCGCATGGCTTTGTGATGATGCTGTGCAGTGTGTTTGGCATGACGCTGGTCGGCATCTTGTATCAGTCAGCGCTATTGTCGCTGACTGATAAAAAGCTGAGCGAAATTATCGCAGAGATTAAATTGACATTTAAGTCTATTTTTAAATAAGGTGAAAATATGAATGAATTAAACTGGATTAAGATTGCCCGTCAATGCATCGGGCAAAGAGAAATCAAAGGCTCAAAGCATAACCCATTAATTGTTGAGATGTGGCGTGTGGCAAGCGAACAACTCGGGCGAAACCCTGCCTTTAAAGACGATGAAACGCCGTGGTGCGGTGGATTTGTCGGCTATGTCATGGGCAAAGCAGGGCTAGGCAAGCACGTACCAAGCCTTTATCCGTCTGCACGCTCATGGGCTAATGCAGGGACAAAGCTTGCTAAGCCTGCCTATGGTTGCGTGGTTGTCTTTAGTCGCAATGGCGGCGGTCATGTTGGCTTTGTTGTGGGCAAGGATAAGTTTGGCAATCTAATGGTGCTTGGTGGTAATCAGTCTGACGCTGTCAATATCAAGCCATTTAGTCGCTCTCGTGTGCTTGCTTATCGTTGGTGTGGCACTCAAGCATTACCTGCTGAGCACCGCTATAATTTGCCCGTGTTGCGTAGTGATGGCAAGGTAAGCACCAACGAGGCTTGACAATCACCCTAAGCAATGGCAAAATACAGTCATTGCTTAGGCAATATCGCTCTTAGAGCGTGTGTCGAAACCATGATACTATTATAATAGTATAAAAAAACCGCCAATTAAGGCGGTTTTGTTGTTATGGTAATCTGTCTTTTTTTAGACCGCTTGCAAAGCTTGCTTGATGCATGATTTGCGCCATTGCACCAGTCAAAGACTTGTTACGCTTAAAAGTGGCAAGGCGCTCAGCAATGGGGCGTTTGGTGATTGGATAGCGGTTAATCTTAAGCTCTCTATCACGCCATTTTTTGGTGATATATCCAATAATATCAATCGCCTTGTACTGTGTAGGTGCATTATCTTGTACAAGCCACTCAAAACCCGTCCAAGGCGTATCATCAATATACAAACCATTGTTTGCCTGCCAAATTGGTGCATCTTTTGCTACCTTAAAAGCTAAGTCATGCACCGCTTGAGCGTCCTGCTCACTGTCAAAAGCTTGATAATACTTGTTATCAATCACGATAAAATGCATTTTAAACTCCCTTATTTTGTTGGTACAATACCAGTGCATCCTTAATGACTGTTTTAAGCTGTTTGTTGGCTTTGGCATCATCCAACAGTTTTGACAATGCAAGCTCGTCTTTATCAGTCAAATACAAGTCAAATACATATCGCTTGGCTTGCTTGCTCTCTCTATATTTTGTCTGCTTAATCATTATAGCCATCCATTTTTGTAGCTTGCGTCAAAGATACGGTCATCAAGATATGATGTGCCAACGCTAAAATCAGCGGTGCGGTTGTCAATCCAAAAGCTTGCTTTACGGCTGTTGCGTACCGCATTGGCAACAACAAAAAAGTGGTCGATTTGTGCTTGCTCATCAGCATCAAGCTCTACACCAGCCACACGAGATTTAACATCAGCAATTAGCGCATCAATCACTTTAACTTTAGTAGCGTAGATGTCTTTAGCCCATGCGATTTGCTTTGGCGTGCCAACAAATTGATTGTCAGCATAGATAGCTTTTAGGCATAGGGCAAAAGTTGCTTGGTAGTTATCACCTGCCTTGATAGTGGCTTTGGTTAGTGCGTGGGCTTGTTTAAAGATTGCTGATTTCATTTTTTTAACTCCCGTTCGGTAGTTGCTTGCCTTAATCTCGTTCGAGATTATCTTGTTTATGTGCTTATTATACGGTAACGTACGTTACTTGTCAAGCGTTAAATCAAAAAAAATTAATCTTTATACTCCCCAAAAATCAATTGCTTAGCTGAGTTTTTGATGGCTGGCTCAAACTTAAGCATAAAATCTACTAAATCATCCGTGGCTTGAGATGATGCAAGCATGGGCTGATTATCTTGATGGTCTAAAAATTTGATGTTTTGTTGCATTGGAGTAATGATTATGACAAAAAGACGCACCGTAACACAAAGACTAGCATATCGCT
>JBHBMT010000056.1:0-22027 GCA_041773075.1 Moraxella sp. | reverse complement strand
TAAAACTGCAAAAGGAAGAATAAAATGAAAATAACAACCTCTGAAATTCAAAAAAATGACTTTGCATCATTGGCTTTTCGTGATACAGTCAAAGAAGCGGTCAAAAGAATGCGTCAAATCATCGATGATTACAAAGATTTGGATAAAATCAATACAGCGATTTTGGGCTATGTGCGTGCACTTTCGTTGCTTTGTCAGCATTGTGGCGAAGCCGACAACCCGATTATGACCGAAGAAGCCACCGAATGGAAAGCCGTTTTGTTGGATTATTTCCAGCATAACAAACGGAAAATCCCCAAAGAATTGCAAGAAGATTTTGTCCGTAATTTGACCTCCGATTTGGATAATATTGTCGCCCACAGTACGAGTATTCCGCTATTTCTATGGGAAGATGAAGCCAAAGAAAGAGATATTACCATTACGGTTAAAAATCAAGAACTTAAAGACCGTTACACCGCTTTGGCAGAAGCCAAATACAGCACATTGGGCGGAGCTTTGAAAAACTATCTGAAAGAATGTTTGGAAAAATTGGAAGGTGATTTGCCCCAAGAACCCATCGCTTTGAAACCTCAGAAGTTACCAAGTTTCAATCCAACATTTTTGCCTTTGGGCGATGGTGATTTTTCTTACTTTTTTAGTGATTTTGAGCTGTTTCTAACCCCAAAACAACGAAAAGAAGAGAAAGAAATCAGTGCCTATGATGTGGAGAAAAAAGTCAAAAAACATCTGAAAGAACACCATAAAAATCTATTAAAACATCTGAAATTTGATTGTGAAAGTTCACTGTTTTCGGTGCAAAGCAACGACTTGCAAGCCTTGAATGAACTCAATGCAGTGCTTCTGAAACTGTTGCAGAAACTTTAATGCACAATTATTTAACCTCAACGAAACAAAACGATGAAAATATACACCAAAAAAGCTCTGCAAGAGGCTTACAGGCAAAAACAAAAGTTAAAATACATTTTCTTTTGGGGACATACGCCTTCGCAAAAAGGTGTAATTGACAAAGCTATTTTCAGCCAATGGTATTCGGCTAAATTTACCGTAGAAGGCATTGTTTATCCCACCGCCGAACATTTTATGATGGCAGAAAAGGTAAAGGTTAGTCTAATCAAAAATATGGAATCTCTTCTTAATACCTAGCACTTTTTTAACCCATATAAAAGGCAATACCCTCCAACATCACACTCAAAACAAAAACCTACATCAACAGACTCAAGCAAGTAAATACAAAACCATTAACACAGTCTTTTAAATTCAAATCAAGACAAGGTCATGATGAGTTGTTTTAAAATCAAATAATGACATCTATCAACAACCCTCTTCTAATAAACCACCCCCGCCCCATCCACCACAATCTGCATAAAATCTTCTGCCAAAACGCACTCCCCATGGTAATAAGCAGATACTTCATGGCGAATATGAGCCATATTAGGCTTTGGATTGTTTATATCTTCAAATGTATTAAATCGCGCACTAAAATGCGTCAATATCAGCACAGGCAGATTGATGTCTTCTGCAAATTCCGCCACCTCTTTGGCGCTCGAATGCTTAGGGTCAAAAGCAGTCCCCATTTTGGCAAGCACTCTATCCTTGATGGCTTGCGTATATGTCGCTTCGTGCACCAAAGCAACCGCTTGAAGGGCAGTTTGTTCTAATAAGCTTGGCGTATCATTATCTCCAGCTACCACCACTCGCACCTTGGGCAAGACTTCTTTTATCATCAAACTTGGGTCTAATTTGGCACTCTTGCGCCATTCTTGCACAGGGATACCTAGCGTCTGTAGGCGTGCCACATCAAGACGATGACGCTCACCTGACAACTCAAATCCAAATGCATAAGAAGCGCAGCGATGTGACAGCACACTGATATCTATCACCAAACAAAATGACCCTAACATCATTTGATATCTTGTTGCCAAAATATCCTCAATGGCAATAAATTTTAGCTCATAACTTAAATAAAAATCACTCACTTGCTGATATACATCAAGTAATTTGTGAATAGCCCTAGGTGCAATCAAAGTCAAAGGCTGCTTACGTCCTTGCAGTCCCAAACTTGATAGCAATCCTGCCAACCCATAACAATGGTCACCATGTGTATGTGTAATACAAATTGCCATCAAGTCACTAGGCTTTAAAGCGCTCTTAAGTAGCTGCTGCTGCGTTCCCTCTCCACAGTCCACCAATATCCACGGAGCGGCTTTTGACAACCCCCTTGTAAGGCACTCAATCGCCAACCCCGATACATTACGCGACTTGGTTGGCATACCACTAGACGTTCCCAAAAATGTCAAACGAAACATTGTATTTATCATAAATTCACCCCAACCACCCTTGTTTTAGGACAGTGTCTATTATTAATTTTAACGCCATCACCGTCAATAGCCACGGTAGCAGCTTTTTTAACTTATCAGCAGGCACAAACTGGCGCGCGCGTACTCCAAGCCACGAGCCCACACTAGCTGCCACAATCATCATGACTATCAACTGCCAATATGCCAAAAAAGAAAATCCAAGCCACACATACACCCCAATTTTGACTGCATGTGCCAATGACATCATCAAACTGCCCACCGTGACTGCCATGTGACTATTGTCATATTTTTTAAGCAGCAAGGGCATATGCATTGGACCTGCTGCCCCCACAAACAGCACCATACCCATCTGTACAAAACCAATAATATAAAAATTTTCTATATTTTTTAATAAATGGTTAACTGTTTTTGACCATTGTGTCAATAAAATATAACAGGCAATAAACAAAGGCACAAGCTCTAGCGATATGAAGCGCACTAACGAGCCAAATACCGCCACGCCAACAAGCGCCCCCAAGGCAAAGGGCTTGACATAAGTAAACTCTATCATCTCTCGACTAAGATAGGCTCGGCTGACATTACTTGCCAATTGCGTTGCCCCATGCACAGGAATAACTGCCATGCTAGGCAAAAACATGGGCAATATCGCCACCAATACTGTACCACCCCCCATCCCTGTAATAGCAGTCAGCATGGAAGTCACTACATTAATCCCAGAAATCAGCCAATATTCCCATATCTCCATGCCGCCCTCTCCCAGACCAATCGCCACTGACAAACACTTGTTAAAAAACAAAAGCCCAAACAAGCAGTTTGAGCCTTTATCTTAGCATAAGTTGGACATCTATATGAATCTATCCTTGTTTATGCCACTTCTTTTAACTTGATCTAAAATCAATTGCCTTAAACATCATAAGGATCGCGCAAAACAATGGTTTCAGCTCTATCAGGACCTGTAGAAATAATATCTATAGGACAGCCTACAAGCTCTTCAATGCGCTTGATATACACTTTGGCATTTTCTGGTAGCTGGTCATACTCAGTAATCCCAATGGTTGATTCTTGCCAGCCTGCCAGTGTTTCATAGACGGGGGTGGCATTGGCATAAAACTGCGCATCGTATGCTCCCACACAGCCACCTTCAGGCAATTGATACTCTGTGCAAATCTTGATATTGTCCAAGCCATCTAGCACATCTAACTTGGTCAAGCAAATGCCCGTCATTGAGTTTAGGACAACCACACGGCGCATACTGACCGCATCAAACCACCCACAACGGCGTGCACGCCCTGTGGTTGCACCAAACTCATGCCCAACCTTAGCAAGGTGCGCACCCACCTCATCAAATAATTCTGTTGGGAAAGGACCCCCTCCCACACGCGTTGTATACGCCTTGGTAATGCCAAGCACATAATCAAAATACAAAGGTCCCAATCCTGTGCCTGTTGCAACGCCACCTGCTGTGGTATTGGAGCTTGTCACAAAAGGATACGTACCATGGTCAATATCTAGCAATGTCCCTTGCGCCCCCTCAAACATCAGATTCTCTCCTTGTTTTTGGCGCGCATCTAATTCTGCAGTCACATCACTTAACAATCCTGCCAACTCATCACGCCACTCGACGCACAATGCTAATGTTGCCTGCAAATCCACCGCTTCAGCTTTGTAATATTGGGTTAGTGCAAAATTATGATATTCTAGTAGTGCAGCAAGCTTGTCCGCCAAGTCATCACGGAACAAATCCGCCACCTTTAAGGCGCGGCGAGCTACTGCATCTTCGTACGCAGGACCAATGCCACGCCCTGTTGTGCCAATAGCGCTGTTGCCACGCTTAAGCTCGCGCGCCTTATCTAGCGCCACATGATACGGCATAATCAAAGTACACGATGGTGACACACGCAGGCGCTCACGCACAGGCACGCCTTTTTCGCTTAGCATGTTCATTTCTTTTAGCAAGGCATCAGGCGCAAGTACCACACCATTACCAATAAAACACGTCACACCTTCACGCAAAATTCCTGATGGAATTAGGTGCAATACCGTTTTTTCACCACCCACCACCAGCGTATGACCTGCATTATGTCCGCCTTGATAGCGAGCCACAGCAGAGGCTTTTTCGGTCAGCAAATCCACAATCTTGCCCTTGCCTTCATCACCCCACTGACTACCTAATACCACCACATTTTTACCCATAAAGGTACTCCTGCTTATCAAAAAATAAAAATACTATTAAGTAGATTGGAGTAGATACCCCAGTCATACCATGTTAATTTGCTACTAAAATGCCTATTTTCTTGCCAAACCCAAAAAGTATAGGTTTGGATTAGCTTTGTCTTTTGTTAAGTTTTTGCAAACAAGCTTTCGCCAAAAATACCCATTGTCAACCGCCCAAAGAGTTAATCTATGGCTGTTTTTGCGCCTTAATCCTCTGTTAAGCGCACCACCCATTGCCCATTATCAAGGTGCAATATTCCGTCTTTTTGTGCAGGACTGTCAGTGGCATCCAAAGGAATAACCACAATACACCCCTCATCTTGCAGGGTTTTGACTTGGGCGGATAAGTCCAGTTTTTGCTCATCATTGGCTATTGCTAAATCATCAAAATCCACCAAAATAACGGTATCTTCATCGTTATCCACCAATGATAACAGTGGATTGATATCCATACTAAATCCTGTGGCGGGTCGTATTTTGCCTTGGCGGTCTTGCCCTATAAAGCGCCCACCACGCACCAATACTTGACTTTGGACAATGCTATCTGCCCCAACACCCAAATACACACCAAATACAAGCCCTGTATGATAATGAAATCCTGACAGATCGCCCATATCCACACTCACAGTCAATCCTAATTTTTTGACATGCGTGGTCACTGCTGCTAAGTCATTTAGCATGGTATACAGTTGTTTGTCTTCTTGTAAAGCAGGTGAAAATTGCGCCATTAAACCTGTGACCGCAGTAACATCACCTGATACCACATTGGCAATACTGACAAAATCCGCTCCAAAAGGCAAGGTTTTGCAATAAGCTTTTAGACTAGGGATGGATTTTTTTTGATAAAAATCAATCAGCTGGCTAATTTGTTCTTCATTGAGATTGGCAAGATGGCATAAGTGCGCAAACACACCCACATGCCCCACATCAATATGCAAATCAGCGCGCGCCACACCCACTTCATCAAATAAAGCACAAACAACATCCAAAAGATGTAAATCCGCTGATATGTCTGCCACCCCAAAAATCTCCGCCCCAAGCTGCATGGGTGTGCGCACTCCAAAAACACCTGTTGGCAAAGTTTTTACCACCATGCCTGCATAACAGTACCGAGCAATTGGCGCTCCATGCTGACTGTCAATGCGCAAAATTTGCGGCGTGATGTCCGAGCGTAGTCCCATCAGTCGTCCAGTCATTTGGTCAATGAGCTTAAAGGTTTGGCGCTTTAGGTCTTCAGAGGCATTTTTGAGTAAGGTTTCTGTGTACTCAATCAAAGGTGGCGACACCAAGCGATACCCAAAACTGGTTAGCACATAAAGCAAGGCAGTACGCAAATTTTCTTGTTTTTGGGCATCATCAAACAATACATCAACCACCCCATCAGGCAGTAGCCAATCAGCGGTATGCTCATGAGTGTAAACTAAATTAGTACTAAAATTAGAATCAGAAATAAGATGAGATGAATGGGTCACAAAACTGTCCAAAAAAATAACAAACTATTGGGGTACCAACAGATGCCACACAATAAATCAATGATAAACTAATATTTCAAATGCTTTTGCTTTTTGATGGCAACAATAAAACATTGGCGCACTCTATATCTACCTATTTTTAGGCACTTTTCTTGCTTAGTCTATCATAAACACCCAAATGGAGCTAGGCTTTATCACAAAAAAAGTTTGTACAGACAAGAACCTATTAACAACCCATCGCCATCGTCTTGATTGTATTTTTTGATAAAGCTCTTGCTTTTATTGGGAATTACCCAAAAAACCACCTTTTATTTTGAATGACAAATCATTGCTGACACGCCACTTATCTTTTGCTTATTTACCTAAAAATAACGCAGTATCTTTAATGGGACACGCGCCATTGAGTATAACTTTACTGAATATCACATCATTTTTATCCTTGCTTTTGTTGCACAAGTCTTACAACTTAGCCTACTTTTTGCTATACTATGCAGCCTAATTGATTGATGTAGTAGAGGGTACGATGACACAAAAAGACAAAAATACTGACACCACCCCCCATCAACCCACTCACCAATCTATCCCAGATACCCCCTCTCCCACCCAAACACACCCAGATGACGCCTATTTGGATATTGATGATGTGATATCAGAAGAAGAGGAGGATAATCTTGGTAATGAACTAAGTGATGATACTGACAGCTATATCTATGGTGATGGCGATGCAACCGATGAAGACACGCTAGAAACCATGACAGTGTATGACCCTGATGCCGACCGTTTAGAGGAGATTGAGCAGTCAGGGGATAATGAACTGATTATCTGCTACTCTTATTCTCGTAAAACAGGGGAAATTGTTGATAAACTAGAGATCGATGAGGTCAGCAAAGCTCTCACCAACAACAATCAATTTGTTTGGCTTGGGCTATACGACCCTTCTTATGCCACCATTTTGCAAGTACAAGATGAATTTGACTTACACGAACTGGCTCTTGAAGATGCTTTTGCTGACCATCAGCGCCCCAAAGTGGAAAGTTATGGCAATGACACCATCTTTGTGGTAGTGCGTACTGCCAAGCTAGAAGACAATAAAATCCGCTATGGCACCACTGCTATGTTTATGGGAAAAAACTTTATTATCACCATTAGAAAAGGCGCTTCCAACAGCTATGCTCCTGTACGCGAACACTATCATCGCCGCCCTGAACGCCTGCGCTTAGGTCCTGTCTTTGTGCTCCATGCCATTTTAGACTTTATTGTGGACAACTATTTACCAATTACCGACCGCCTAGGAAGCTATTTGCGTGAACAAGAACGCAATATTTTTTCTCATGAGTTTAGCACCAGCACCTTGCGCAGTTTGTACGAATTAAAATCACAACTGGTGCATATGCGTGCAGTCATCCTACCTGTACAAGATGTTTGTAATTTTTTCATCAATCATAAAAAAAATGAAATTGTTTCAACATTTCCTGCGGCAGTTAAGCCCTATTTTCGCGATGTCAATGACCATCTATTGCGCTCACTAGATGCTGTTAACGGACTCAATGAAATGCTGTCTGTTGCGATGGATACTTATATGGCAATGGTCACAATGGGGCAAAACGTGGTTGTACGCAAACTGGCAGCATGGGCAGGGATTGCTGCTGTACCAACAGCGGTGGCGGGTATTTATGGGATGAATTTTGATTTTATGCCAGAGCTGCACTGGCGCTATGGCTACTTTTTAGTCCTAGGGCTGGTATTTGGGGTGTGTAGCTATTTATACTATAAATTTAGAAAAGCAGGATGGTTGTAATTCATACCCTCCATTTCAATAACTCGCTAGTATTTCACCCCTTGGTCAGCACTTTTTGTCAACCCTTCTATACTTGACTCAAATACTCATAAGGCACATGATCGGTTAGCCAAACCCCATTATCCGATACATAAAACTTAAAACCCGCCTGACTCATCTGTCCTGCCATCACCTCAAACACAACTGCTTTGCCATGTCGCTGCCCCACAGTAAGCGCCGTTTGTTTATCTGTGCTTAAATGCACATGATGGCGCTGTTGTTTTGTTAATCCATGAGCAGCAATAGAAGGTACATTCTGCTTTGCCGTGCCATGATATAGCACATTGGGAGGTATTTGCTGCTCCAATCCCAATTCAATAGGAATAGAATGTCCTTGATTGGCACGGATTTTTGTCATCTCCTCGTTAAAAGCAAAACGCTGCTTTGAATTGGTTGCCACCATACGTTTTAAATCATCTAAGCTTAATGAAGGATTGTTTATTTGAAGTGCTGACATCAGCTCATCAACCTGCGCCCATCCTTGTGCATCCAAGGTCAATCCTAGCTTATCAGGCTGGTGGCGCAACACCAAACTTAAAAAACGACTTAAGCGTTTGTCTGCTTGAGCTTGCAGTGATGCCTCTTTCATAATATGTAGTCTCAATTAGGGTAAATTGATAGTTTATAGCATATACCTATGCTTTTGCAATATGTGTTTATTTTATTGTTTTAAAAATCAATTGGTTAAAAATATTTAAGCACTACATATAAGCTATATCAACCCAAAACAAAGCAATAGATATAAACAGCACAAAATATCAAAGATGGCTACCTATGAATCATTTTACATAAAATGACCCCAAGATGATAACATCACTGTGCATATCAACCTAACAAAGCCGATCTTAAAAACTTCTTTTTTAGCGCAAAAAAGTAGCTAATCATAGCTACTTTTTTTATACATACTATACAATGCTAGCCTCTGTGGATACTAATCCTTCCATTCATTACCCATGCCACAAGCTGTGCCACGGCACTTTTGTCCATCAAAACGCAAACTTAACACCCCATCAGATGCCATCTGCGCACCAGCTTTTGGAGTAGCTTCCACAGTCCAACGACCTGTTGTTAAGTTATTAATTGCCACTGTATATAGTGCACCACCTTGCTTTGGGTAGTCTCCTGTTAAACCAGCGGTACTGACTGCTGCATACCCACCTCTGCCCACTGCCAATTTGCGCGCTTCAATCTGACGACCAATATTTTGTAGCTCTGTCATCATATCAGCACGCTTGGTACGAATGACGTAGTTTTGATAGCTAGGATAGGCAACTGCCGCCAAAATACCCACAATTGCCACCACCACTATCATCTCAATGAGTGTAAATCCTGCATTTTTTTTCATTACCACGTCTCCAAATTGGCAGCAGTACAGTCAGTCGTTGTTACTGGTAGATTTGCCTCATTGCTTACAGGCGTAGCACATTTCAATCCTGTGCTACGCTGCACAAAAACTCTGCCGCGAGTACCTGCCACTCCTGTGGGATTGGGAATTGCACGCATTACCCATGAGCGCCCCACCCCAACCTCTACCGTAGCATTTGGATCGGGTGTGGCAGGTGTGGCTGCAGGTACCAACGATCCAGTATTGCTAGAACCATCTAGTAGCTGTATTTGATAGCGATAATTAGTATTATTACTACCCAAAGGTACATAGATTAGAGTGTTGGCAGCATCACCATAGCCAAATTGGGGATTGCCACTAGCATCCGTTTGACCATTTTTTGGGACGAAACCACGGTAGCTTAGCGCAGAAGTTCGCCAACTCTCCAAGTCCACCTCTAGACGCCCCATCTGTGATTGCACCTCTGCCTCAGCATTTCGGATGACATACTGACGGTAAGATGGAATGGCAATCCCTGCCAATATACCAATAATCACAACCACCACGAGCACTTCCATCAAGGTAAAGCCCTGTTCAGACGCTTTTACTTGCATAAAATTCATCAGTTATTCTCCGAATTTTGCATATCATACCAGCGCTCAACCTTCAAGATTTTATCTTCTGAATTCAAAGGTCGATTTCCATACAAATCCGATCCTGTTCCTGAGCCCGCTTCAATGCCCGAGGCATTATCTGAAGATTCCAAACCACTACCCACTCCAGGTGCGCCAGTATATGAGCCACCAGCAGCGGCTGCCACTTCAGCCAAGGACTGCTGACCAACAATGGCTGTAAAGCGAGAAGACTTACCAATGGTATTAGTAACTGTTGCCATAGCAATCTCTTGAATGCCTTGACCCGCCTTAACATAGCCTAAAGTACCGTTTTTAGAGCCCGTTGTCAGCACGCCACTGTCTTGCGCACAAATACCCCATGGCAAGCAGTACATCTGACGCTCCGTACCACCCTTAATTTGGGCACTACACGAATCTATCACACCATAATTATATTCTGGACTATAAACACTGGCATAATAGATACCACTTGCAACCATGCCTGCACCCACCGATTTTAGATAGGGTACATTGATACGGCCATCAAAACGAATCATATCATAATACCAACCTTGATTATTTACTGTTGCACTATTAGAAGTAACAGCAGCTTTCATGTTATCTATCAAGTCTTTGCGATCAGCATCGGTGCCAGTTTCTATTGCTTTTGGGTCTAGATGAGTCAGCTGACTATTTTTAATATCTCTAGAAAGCATCTGCGAGATGGTTGTACTATTGCGAGTCAATTTGACAGTTGCCAAGTCACGATCAAAAATGCCATAGATACGGTTGGCATCTGTTAATGTGCGATTCTTGCTCAAAGGTGAGCTTCTATCGCCCGAGGCAATATTCACTAGACCAGTGCGCACACCATTATAATCATAAAAACTAATGACAGGCTTTTCATAGAAACGGTATGGTACATGGCTAGCGCCCATCCCTGCATTGGCATCAAACACACGCACCACACGACGAGTCAAGCTTGAGCCTGTCACCCCTTCACGCAAATCAATACGGAATATCTGACCACCCAAATCTGCAAAATATAGATGATCTACATAGCCATTATTGTTGCGATCTAGGGTCGTAATTTCACCCACAACACTGTGCTTCATATGCTGTCTGTCATCAGAGGCGCCACTGGCTGTCCAACTGCCAATCAGAGTGCCATCTTCAGCATCCACCATATAAACAGCATTACCCCAAGCTTCGGTTCTATTGGCACAAGTGGCATCTGTATTGCTGGCGTCATTTAGCTTAAACAAAGGATTCTCATAACACATGTCATAACCACCCCCAAAAATCAAGACATCTTTTTTGTCTGTCACACCAGCGCCTGTCTTGATAGTCGCCACAATAGGCTTGGACCATGTTTGACCTAAGCGAGCAAATCCTGTGGTTGTACGATTAATACTAAAGGCAATCTTTGGGTTGTTTCTGTTGGTAATATCCAAGCCATAAAATCCCTCACCACCCATGCGCAACCCACCATAGGTGTACATTTTTTTTGCTTGAATCTTCACAGGTGAGCCACTAATATCATACTCATAAATACCTCGAGTACTCCATGGTGCATCTACACCAAACTTTGGCTGACCAATATTAGGTGACTCACTGTCAATCAATAAAGCGTTACGCTGCCCCACATCATCAAACATCGCACGGGGAATAAAAGCGAAGTTTTCTTTACCTTCTTTGGCATCTACCATATGTAGCGCACCATCCATAGAGCCATAGAGCAGATAATCTTCACGCTTACTCTCATCACTGGTAATGTTGCCATCAGTGCCAAACTCACCCCCATACGACGCCAAGACAGGGACGGAATGGGATACACCACCAAGATTTGGTTCATTAAATCCTACGGTGTCTATCAAATCCTCCAAGTCATCATCATCAGTAGGATAAGTTGGATCGGTAGGATTTACCGGTATGGCAAAGCCCAAGAAGTTTAGAATATAAACCTTGTCCTGCATGGTATAGCGAGCGTCCAACTGATCAAAGCCTACCAATGATCCGCCAGATACCCCAACTTTTACCATGCTGGGTTTATTAGCTGCATCCAAGCTTTCCACATAGACAGTGCGCACATTATTTCTATCGGAGCCTGAAGGTGTGGCAAGATGTTCTTTGGCACCCCCTACCTCTAATGCAGTATTATCAGCTTCAGGCGCAGTTTGCCAAATATCCATTGCACCAGAGTTGAGCGCAAAAGGATAATTACGATTCTCTGTAGTCGCTGCTGGAGAGGTTGTGTACAATCTGGTTGTTCCATCTTTTCCATACAGCGTGCCATTTTTGGTGTGGTATTTTTTAAGATTACCTCTCCAAATACTCAAATTCTTTGCCACCTCAGGCTGAAGCATAGGCAGATAAGCATAGGGCTGAATATTATTCGCGCTCAATGGGTCTTTGGGGATGCTAATTGTCCCTGCTGGTGTTGTCGGAATAGTAACTGCCAATGATTTTACAAAGGCATTGATACTATCTACCACGCTTTGTGAGCTAGAGCCTGCATACCAACCGCCATCTCCACGAATACCCCAACGAGCAAAGTTAGCGATATCACTGTTGTTAGATGCAGGGATATTCGCTAGGTTTAAACGAATACGTTCCGCTTGACGAGCCTGTTCAGTAGGTTCATTTTCGCCCAAAGTGCGATCATATGCAGGCAGTCCACCTTGTGTATATTCTCGAGCAAAACCAACCGCAGCAGTTTTAAAGCTGATGCCTGATGGGTTTTTGGTGGGATCTAGAAGTGTTTCTGCAAATGTAATTATGCAGTTCCAATCGTTTTGTAAGCCATCAGCTTGTCCTACTATGTCAGTAAAATTACCGCCACAGGTGAAGGCGCTACCTTTATTACCCAATGCTAATTTCATTTGTTTAATTTCATTGGGTCTTCCTGATGGCTGACCATCGGAGAGTACATAAATACCTTGTCCACTACATTCTGGGTTTTCCTGATTAACTACCGATGTGGGCGCTTGATAACGACTGAGATCAGAAGTCTTACTATCTACCGAAGACATAGGAAAGCCAGACGGCGACTGGATATCAGAGCCATCATAACTATAAAAAATACGACCATTGACTCTTGAAACCCATAGTAATTCATCAGCGCCTGTATAGCTATTGGCTGACCCATTAGGATTTCTAGTGCCTGCTCGTCTGTGGCGACCCGTAAAACGACTCGGATCAATGGCATAACCATCAATAAATTGCCAAGAGCTATTGCCACCATTGGTGTTGTTAGCATAATCCCATTCAGTACATGGTAGTACAGTGCCAGCACCAGAAATAGTTGTAACAGGTGTTGTTCCCCACTGTACACACACACGGTGAGCGCCTGTCCCTGTATCCACCAAATCGGTTTCTCGTAATTGTCTATTGCTAGTTAGCGTTGTAGTACCTAATAAATAGGAGGCAGTTTCCGCATAAGAACGTGCCGTTGGCGTAGAAGCACCAAGATTCATTTGTCCTAGATAATTAAGTAATACTTGACGATGAGTGATACCACCAACCATCTCACCAAGTGGACGTGCAGGTATTCGTATTGCTCCTAGGTCTCTGTGCCACCAGCTACCAGCACCAGAATCTAGAGGTGATGTGGGAGCCCAAGGTACTGTCCTGTTCATCACTAGCCCTAGAGTTGATGTACCAAGGACGATGTTATCACCTAGAGGTGCGACACCTTTGGCGGAGTTGCCATTGATGACGTCCCATAAGGCATCCTTTAGCCGATCAATACGTGAGTAACAGCGACGATGGGTGGCATTACTTTCAACGGTAGTAATAACACCAGCATCGGTATACATAGGGCAACCAATCTCAGGATCCATGATCCATGATGCGCCAACAGTGGTGCCACCAGCATTTGACCAATATTTGTTGTCAATGGTGGTAGCATCTACAGGAACACGACAATAATCACGAGTATATGTCCTGCCTGTTTCGGCGGTGGTTTCTGTGATCAGTGTGGGTTGCCAGCCTGTTTCTCTGTATCTGGTCATGGCAGCAGTTTGGCAATAACTGTCAGGAGACCAGTTAGCGTGTCTGTTCCAATGATCTGTCAGTTGCGCTCGGCTATAGGAGCCGAAATTTCCAGTAGCTATCACACCATTGTACCATGCCGCAGAGTATATTCTGGCGTTTCCTGTGCCTGTGGGGGCTGGAATGGCTCTATTATTAGCATGAAGTGCAGCTATATCTTCTAGTAGTCTAGACTGAAATCTTCTGTTGTCATTCCCAGCTTGCGGACCATTCCCTGATCGCAGGTTATAATCATCACGGTTGGCATTACTAACGTTCATAGAACCTGAAATATCTAGCAATAGCATCAATGTTGATTTGCTATCAGCAGCTGGCTGATAAATCTCAAGATCGCCAATCGTCTGATAAGCATACGCCTGCATACTAGCAACCGATGCCGCCAATCCCACACCTACTGCATGCGCCAATGTATTTAAAGAAAATGCCGATTTTGTCTTTTTGCTCATAATTTACTCTCTTTCATTACTCAAATGTCTTAGGGTGTTGGTGTTGGTGTTGGAGTTGGTGTCATTCCAAGTGCTGCCAAACAGTCAGGATCGCCATTGCAGATATCGTTGTTTGGCTTAACTTCACCATTTCTATAGCCACCTTCCATATCTTTAACAAGCAACCCCTCTTCCACCACAGCAGTGGCAGGAATGCCTTTTTCTTTTAGACACTTTGTCATATTGCCATTAGCACCTGCCGAGCCATAGTCAGCAGCTCCAGTACCTGCTGGATATCCTAAACAGTCTTTGATATCGCTATCACTTGCGCTTGATAACGCTGGTATCACAGAAACGCTATGGATTTGTATACGAGGTGTGGCACCATCAATTGTACTAACTGTTTGACCTTGCATAATATGTTCAAAGGGCTTGTCATCCAAAGTTTCTCCAGACATGCCTCGTGCTACCACCTGTGTCATCACTGTGCCACGCGCAGATACATAGTCGCCTGCTCTATTAGGATTGCAAATAGCATTTCCAGCATTCACTGTAGTGCCGCCACCATATTGCAGAATGCGAGCTCTTTCTAGCTTAAACAACTCACTTTCATTGGGTTGATAGCAAAAAGCTACCTGATGCCCCTCTTTTTGCTCTGGTTGCGTCGAAAAATAACCAAGTACGCCTTGGGACTGGGACATGATGCGAGCATACGCTGTAGAACTAGTTTCAGAAGCCGCCTGCTCAACATGCGCCAGTACACTGTCTGATGAATTGAGCATCAGTGTATCTGCTTGGTCACTGGTAGCAATTTTTAGATCCACACGCCCTTGACGTACTGCAATCACACCTGCCACAGTAATCAAGATAAGAAATAGTAGCACTGCAATCAGCGCCATACCCGTTTGTGATTGTCTCATGACACCACCCCTTTTGTTTGATTGCCCATCTTACTTATCTCTTGAGTTGCGCAACATACTATTGCTTTCATAAACACGACGTATGTAGTTACTAGACACCCCTGATTTTAGTGATGTCGCTTGCCCAAAAATTTGATAACTTGGATTGGCAGGCAGCCCAGCATTACTAGCAGGCACATTGCCACGGGTTAATATCGCTGTTTGAACCGCGACCACAGACTTGGTATTATGATTTGTCAAATACTCACTAGGCGTTACATATTGTACCCCTGAGCTATCCGCCACCGCCAAGCGCACCTGAAAATCATCCACTGCCGCTACCACCAGTGCGCCATCATCACCAAAATTCAGCAATTGATTTTGTTGCGCAACCAAAACATGTGCCGTAGGATCTGTGGTGCTTAAGTCCTGAACAATGGACTCTGTAATATACCTACCTGCATCACAGCGTAATTCAAGATTGGGGCTGGTACCCGTTAAAAAATACCGCTCTACTACCACTTGACCATCCACAGCCTTTGGGTCATCACCTGTCTCCAATATCGCCTGTCTAGGTCCTAGTACCAGTCGTCCCTCACAGTCACGCATATCCATAGGCGCACGATACTGGATGGTTAGCTGATGAGACCCTGTTGTATTGACATTGGTTGGCAATCCTGCTGTATCACGAGTGACATCATCAGCATTAAAGCCTGAAATACCTGCCATATTTGTTGTACTAACAATGACCGCTGCCCCTGCACCATTGGCAGTGCTTTGGCTAGACAACCCTAGTCCTGCCAAGCGAATATTTTTTTCTATTTGTTGCAATCCAAAAACATTGGCATCCAAAATACTAGAGCCTGCTTGTTGCACTACCGCAGTGCGTGTGCTGATAATATATACTTGTATCACCGCTGCTGTAATCAATAGTCCCAACACCAGTGCAATCATCAATTCCAACAAGGTAAAGCCTTGCTCAGATTTGTAGTATCTAGTCATTAATACGTCTCCATCACAAAGCAAGTGGCACCTTTTTTGTAAATACCATTGGCATCAGTACAGGCTGTATCGCTTGCATCCATTTTAGGCTCGGTATTTCCCCATGCCGCAATCAAACAAATTTTCTGAAACTCACTATTATTGATACCCGGACAATCAATTGCACTAATATTCACCTGACTGTCTTTTGCTAGCTGAATAGATTGATAGGCGTTGTATTCCATCTGCTGTGTCTCATTGCAAGCAGCACTAGCACAATTCACGGTAGGGGCAGTGGGGTTATTAACAAAGTCTCTATAAGCTGCTTTTTGAGCTTGGGTTGGGTACAGGCGCATATCTTCAGCAATATTACGCACCGCCACCATGGCATCACTACGGTATAATGTTTCATCAGTTGCTTGAATGGCGCGCATCTGCATAGCACTAAACCCTAGCACAGCGACTGCCAGTAGCAACAACGCTACCATTACCTCTACCAATCCAATACCCGTTTGAGCATTTTTTAACATTGACTCGCTCCTGACTCTACAGAGATGTTACCATTAAAATCAATGGTGACGGTACGCCCCTGTTTTAATTTATCTTGTGTGCAGTAAGTGGTATAAATATGAGTGGTTGCACCCCCTGTCCAACCAACCGTTTTATTGGGCTTAAAAGTGACATTACTAAGAGTGTCAATGGGTGCCTTCTTGTTGATCACATAGCTATTTAAAGTTTCTGACCCCAAAGTCACATTAAGCTTATCTGCATTGTAACTGACAACAACATCTTGATGGCGCAATAAGCTTTCTGCGCGCGCTGCCTTTAGTGCTGTGACGATGGATTGAGTGGTTTCTTTGTTGCGCTGACTTTGCAAAGTCGCATTAATATTAGGGGCTGCTATGGTCGCTACTATTGCCATAATAGCAATCACCACCATCATCTCAAGCAAGGTAAATCCTTGTTGTGATTGCCGCTTAAAATCTATTTGTCTACACACAAACACCACCTACCTTAATCTAACTATTTTTGACAATCAATCAACCAACACCGACTGATTTATTGCTTTTTTTAATCTACTATATACTTTTTTTAAACGAGTATTGCTGTATTTCTGTTAATTGTTACAAAAATTCCATAAAACTCTCTTACTTGATAACAAACTAATCAATCCAACGAATACACTTGTTTAAAATGATTTAGTCCCAAAAATGCAATATCCATTCCAACATATCACAATCATATCCTAATAAGATTTTAGTTTACATGAACTAACAATACGATAATAAAAAATCACTATTATTAGGTAAGATTCATGAAATAATTTGTAACACTTGCAAAGATGTGTCACAGTTAGAATATATCAATACCTCAAAACCTATTTGTGAGTAATTTTTTTAGGTAAAAATAAGATAAATCGCAAGTTTTTGGCAAAAAAAAGCAAGCACTTTTAATGAAATATGCCACAAAACTAAGGAAGTGTCATTAATTATGAGCAAGGTCTTGGGGTGTGTTGATATTTTGATTTGAGTGAAAATTTAGTGAAATCGCCCATCTTTTTGGGCAATAGATGCAGGCTATATGACACTATTGATAATATGGCACCATTGATAAGGTTATTAACAACAAAAGACAAAAGTTGTGCTATCCACCAAAAGCGCGCCTAGAGCCTAATATTGAGCATTTTTAAGGCGTATGATATGTCAATAACCCTAATTAAGATAAGTTGGCGAGCCATGTGCCAAACATAATGCACACACAGTCAAGGCAGGATTGGCGTTAAGCAACGTTGTTGCCAAAGCCTTGAGTGTTGCACCTGTAGTTGCTACATCATCAAACAACACCACACAAGACGCATCAGGCAGATACTCAAGCACAAAAGCCTCTGTCAAATTACTCAAGCGCTCCTGCCTGTCTAGCCCTCGTTGGTGCATCTGCTCTCCTCTTCTAACTACGCCATGATACAAATCAAAAGCGGTGAGTTGTGATAACTGCACCGCCAAGATGGAAACAGGATCAAAGCCCCTCTCAGACAACCGCCCTTTGGTGGTGGGTGTTGGCAAAATAACTGTATCATAAGGATTGTAATGTGCTACAGATTCCGCCAGCTCATGCAATCCATGCACCAAATAAGGCAAGACCAGTGTATTTTCATAATCTTTAAAGCTGCTGATCGCCTGACGCATCACCCCGTCATAATAGGTGGCAGGCTGAACAGATAATTTGGGCAAACCATTTTCCAACTTGATTGCCAGCTTGGGTGGTAGCCAATGCGTATCTGCCAAGCACCCTTGGCACAAATACCCTTTAAAGACAGGGTACACATGGCACGCCTGACAAATTTTTGACAAGCGTGCCAAGGCTAAACCCGTCTGATAGCCAAAAAATGTCAGCACCATCACACCTTTTGCAATACCGTCATTACAAGCCCATCCAGTCAGTGAGCATGACACCCACACCAACGCTGCTTGCCTCATGATTGTAATCAATCAATGACTGTCCATACCCTTGAAATATCTGAACGTAACCGCTAATCCCTCGGCTTAATGGATGGACATAATCAAGCTGTATGGCGCCTTTGTGAGTTTTTGGATTGTAGCGAAGCAGTCCTGAAATATTGTTACCTTTGTCAAATTGGTACAAAAACTTCACATCACCATATCCATAGTAATCCAAAATATCAGGATTATCGTCTGGTTTGATGCCATCTTTTTTGAAGATGCGTCCCCATATTCTTGGCATAACCGTCAAATTACCCCATTCAGCACCACCCATAATATACGCGCGATTCCATGAGCGTGACAAAGGATCAGACTCACCATTGGAGTGATGCACTGCTCCCGCTCCAATCATGCGTAAGCGCCCATCAAAGGGCAAATTGGCACTGACAGGCTGTGTCAAGAAAATTTCAGGCTCATAGTCATGCACCCGAAATGGGCGCGAATTATCTTCATTATATACCTGCCAATGCGACTGCTGTGTATATCCAAGCCACAAATCTGCATCTGTGTCAAAAACGTTTTCAAGCGCTTTGGTCTTTAAGGAAATCTGAAACTTAAGCTCAGGCACACGCATTTCATTAGGAGTAAAATCTGCCACATCTTGTGTTGGCGTGCTTGGGTGGCGATTGGGCTTAGCATTAAAATACATGGGCAGCAGATAAGTTGCGTTGTGAGGACGCGCCGACCATAATCCCCGCTCACTATTTTTATCTAAATCGTACGCCAAGCTCAAAGGGGTGTAACGCTCCAGCGCATCTTTTGATAAGCCAATTTCAGTTAGAACATTGTTATCACGAGTACTCACCGATACCAATTGATCTTTGTAAACCTCATCACCGCTTTGTATAGATGCATCATCAGCCTCTTGATTGTCGTCTACCATGACTGCCTGCGGCTTAAAGGTGACGGCATTTTTTAGGGTGCTTGCCAAATCCAAAGAGCGCTTTTGACCTAATGTGCTAGGTTCTTGGTTGCTTGCCACATCATCAAAGCACGCCAAGCGCGCTGCGTCACTGGCAATTTCAGCGCACTGCAAAAATGATGCGACCTCTTGTGTTGTTGATACCCCCCCTGTTGTTTGTGCAAACACATATTGAATGCTCATAGGCAATAATGCGCTCATTGCCATCATACAAGGGGTTAATTTAGGCAGGTACATAACATTTCCTCAAGCGCTCAAGCGCCAATATCACCAAACTCTATCTATTAGAAGCTGTTCACAATTAATGACGATTTCATATTTTTATAGATATAGTTCATTAAAAGTGCTTGCTTTTTTGTCAAAAATGGCTAAATCTGATTTTTCTTTGTCAAAAACTTGCTTGATGGAATCACTATCAACCTCAAATTTTTTCTTGAAAAGCTTGTGACTTATCCTATTTTGCCCAAAAAAAATTAATTCGTGAACAGGTTCTTAGCTTATCAAAAAGAGCAACCACCGTTTTAATCAAACAATGATAACATTCTTGATAACTGCGCCACCGACAGAGTCCAAAATAAAAAAACACCGTATTGTAAAACAAAAGTCAAATCCAAGGCAAGCTTTAGATACAAAATACCCTATTACTCATAACGCACGCCTGCTTTTTCAATCCAACCACCTTGATGTCGTCCTGCGGGGTCATGATGTGTCCAATGCACCACGCCTCCTTGCTCTGTGTATTCGTACTCTCCATAAAACTTAAGTACATCACCACGCTCAAGGTCAGCCACTCTAGGCGCAAGGTCAATATTATGTGCAATCAGTATCGTATGACGGTCAGTATTATCAAGCGATACAATCATTTTTTGGTGCTGACTACCTTTGGTATCATCAGGCAATACCTTAACTACCTTGCCGCACCCTTTGACTTGTACATTGGAGCGCTTGCTATCAAAACTTTGTACAATCCCTTGATTATCGCAAGTTGTTTTTTGGGGAGTGCTAGATATTAACGCTGCTTCTACATTTGGCTTGGCTGTTGCGTCTTGTTGGGTATTTGCAGAGGGGGTTTGCGTCTTGGTTGGTGCAGGGCACGCCACAAGCGCCAAACTTAGCAGCGCCACACCAGTAAATTTTAAGAAAAATGGCATTGTCTTCTCATATATCTTATTGATTAATATCATTTAATGTGCGCTCAAATTCAGCGCGCGACACTTCACCTAGCTGTTGCCGCTTAAGCTGTCCTTGGTGATAATACAACAACGCAGGTGGTCCAAACAACTGATAACGCGCCAAAATTGCCCGAGATTCCTTGGTGGATTCAGTGATATCAAGCTTGACAACTTGCCAACCATTTAATGCTTGGGGGCGATTGGTAAACAAGGTGCGCTCCATAATGCGGCATTCAATACACCAATCTGCCGTCACATCCACTAGTACCTTAGGATGGCTTACCAATATTTCATCTAATGCTTGCAGAGTGGTGACTGTTATATCTGTTTGCACTGCTGTTTTTGTGCTTGATTGACTCTTGAGATATGCCAACGGTTGCCATGCATCTACCGCACCTTGTGCTGCAGCACCCATTAACACAAACGCCCACGCACCCGCCAAGACTGACATGAAACGCAGTGGCAACTTTGCCAAACGCCACGCCCAAACACACACCACCAAAAACCATGCCGACCATACAAACAACATCGCAGGCACCAAAAACACACGATTCATCAGCAAAATCGCGACAAGCAGCAACATTAATGCCCCAAATTCCTTGACCTTCTCCATCCACTGCCCTGCTGCTGGCATCCATCTGCCTTGTGCAGCACCCACCATCATCAAAGGTGCAGACAGCCCCAGACCTAGCGCAAACAGCGCCAAAAAGCCGAGAAACACATTACCCAGTGCTGACATCGCTGCCAATGCGCCGCCTAGAGGTGCTGACACACAAGGTGAAACCACCAATGCTGATAACAGCCCCACCAAAAACGACCCTGCCACACTGCCCAATTTATCATCTGCCAGCTTTGAAGCCTTGGCAAGAGTGCTTTTGATGGCACTAGGCAACCCTAAGCGTATCAATCCAAACATCTGTAATGCCAAAAGCACAAATAACAGTGCAAAAGACAATAACACCCACGGATTTTGTAGATAGCCAATTAAGCCAATTTCACGCCCCAAATACGCCACGAACGCTCCTAACAATCCATAACTGGTTGCCACGCCTAGCCCATAAGCACCTGTCAAAACAAGTCCGCGATAAGCATTCGCGCTTTTGTCCTGCGCCACAATATTTGCCACAATGGGTATCATAGGATAAACGCACGCTGTAAAAGCAAGTACAATACCTGCCAAAAACAGCAAAAACACTGCCATCACAGGACGCTCCCCAAGCCCAAATGGGTCGCTTGCTCCTTGTTGCAGGGTGTGATTAAGTGTATAAAGACCAGATGTCTTGGCTGCCACCGAG
>JBHBMT010000055.1:0-37899 GCA_041773075.1 Moraxella sp. | reverse complement strand
GCCAACTGGTATGAGCGTGAAGTGTGGGATATGTTTGGCGTGGTGTTTGATGGACACCCCCACCTGACACGCATTTTGCTGCCCAAATACTGGGAAGGACACCCACTGCGCAAAGAGTACCACGCTCGTGCCACCGAATTTACGCCATACTTTCTAAACACCGCCAAACATATCCCACACTTCACGTTCATACCAGTTGGCATTGGGATAAATCTTGGTGGCGCTTGGGGTGCTTTCGCCTTCTTTTAGGGCAACTTTGACACGAATGTCGCTGTTACGCTCAAGGCTCATCAAATGATAAAAAACGGTAAAATCACTGTCAGGCAAGCCATAACGGTGCTTACGTAGCCGTTCGTCCATGGCGGATAAATCCACAAGCATCACATAGGGCTTATCCACCGTGCGCAGCGTCATCAAAACGTCCAACACGTCCGCCTTGTCCACCCAAATGGTGGGAATGCCATCAGCGGTTTCTTGAACGACAAACGCATGATTTTTTTGGGTCAAGACTTCCAAGATGGTAAAATCGTGAATGTGATTTATGCTCATGTTATTTCCCATACCTAATCAGGTATCAATCTATCCAAATATCAAATTGTTGAGTGAGTGCTAAGATGGCGGACTTATGCGTTTTGTCAATCAACCAAAAATGCACATCATCACCGCCACTCCAAATATGAATCATACTAAATGGCGTTTGGCTTTCTAATTTATGACACAGCTTATCTATGTCGTCTGCGTATTCTTCGCTTGTGATGACAAATGGCGTATCCGTATATTGGCTAATATAATCGCTCAAATCTTCACAATAAAATTTCCAATCATCAAAATAACACGGAAAAAATCCTGCAAGCACCAAATGCACCAAATACGATTTGTGCGCAGACGCATCAATATCCCACTCTTTGGCAAACGCTTCTTCGGGCTCTTTGACAACATACTCCGCATCTTCAGGCTCATAGCCCAATTCATCAACAAGCAACGTTTGAAACCGTGGTAAGTCCTGATACATGGCTTGGTACATGGTTTCAATTTTTGAAAGCGTCTCATCGTCAAGCTGATAACAAGTGTTAATCAGACTTAAAAATTCCCTAAAAGCGACAATATTCACCAAAAATTTCCAAATTATTCAGCGTTATCAGGACTTCTTAAATTTTTCACCGCAATGCGCTCGGCTTGTTTTCTGTCTCGTTCGGCGGTCATGATTGGCTGATAAATGCCTTGTTCGGTCATATTTACGCCCAACGGACGACGCTCATGCGTGATGGACTCTTGCAAAAGCATGATTGCCTGAATGAGTGCTTCAGGGCGTGGCGGACACCCCGGAATATATACGTCCACAGGGATAATTTTATCCACGCCTTGCACCACCGAATAAATGTCGTACATACCGCCTGAATTGGCGCACGCCCCCATGGAGATGACCCATTTGGGTTCTAGCATTTGTTCGTACAGACGCAAAATGACAGGTGCCATCTTTACAAAACACGTCCCAGCGACAATCATCACATCGGCTTGGCGTGGCGATGCCCGAATCACTTCTGCGCCAAAACGGGATAGGTCATGCACCCCTGTCAAGGTCGTGGCGTATTCTACATAACAGCAAGACGTACCAAAGTTAAACGGCCACAGTGAATGCTTGCGCCCCCAGTTGGCAGCGGCGTGCGCTAAGTCTTCTAGTCTGCCCATAAAGACATTTTTGTCTACTTCGGCTTGAGTGATGTCGTCAATGACTTGACGAGTTTGGTGGGGATACTGATTGCCTTGTTCGTTGGGTCGGGTAAAGGTATATTTCATGGCTAAACCTTGTTTTTAGCTAGCTAGATGGATAAAAGTGCGAAAGTTTGGCTACTTAGATTTGTCATTTTTAATCTTTTTTATGCCAAAAATCAGACAAATGAGCACACCACCTAAAAATGCCTTATTTTCAAGAACAATCGCCATAATAAGAAAAGTGATTGCAAATAAAGCAAAGATTGTGTCAATCTTGTAATTTCCAAATGTCATCATTATTCCATATTGATTGGCTAGGTTGACTCATATCATTATGCTAACAAATTACCTTAGCTTGTTTTGGAGAAGTCGTAAGTGGTTACGTTGCCTGTGGTGTTGATGTGGTCAATATTTGCCATATCCATTTTGTCTTTTTCAAGCACTTCTTGGGTATAGTCGTTTTTGTTAAAAATACGACCTGATGACTGAGCAGGCACTTTGCCTGTGGGGTCGGTGTGTAGCTCATCAATGCCGTTAAAGGCGGTAATGCTTGCCAAATCAAAGTTGGCAGGTTTGGTATAAATACGAGCTTTGCGACCACGTTTGTCGGCAGGTGCCCAGTTCATCGCCCCAAGGCGCATTTCATAGAGCAGTCCCACAAACAAAATGGCGATAAAGATTGCCGCTGTTGCAAAACCCACCCAGCCCACTTCACGCACACTGACAGAATAGGCATACAAAAATAAGGCTTCCAAATCAAAAATCACAAAAAAAATCGCCACCAAATAGAATTTGGCGGACAGACGTATGCGAGCAGAACCAGCAGGCAGCACACCTGCTTCAAAGTTTTCTTGTTTTTGCGAACCAGATGAGCGACCACCCAAAAGACGGGGAACGACTAGCATAAACAGCACCAATCCCAGTGCTGCCAACAAATAGACAATTGCCGAAAAATGGGTGGCAGTCATAAAAACCCCTTTGATGGCTATAAAAAAAATAGATGTGTCACCATCTTGCTCCCTCTTTGTAAATTAGGATAAGCAGGTTACACAATGACACAAATAAAAAGTTACCTTTGATATTATAACACAATTTGAAAATAATAACATAGCGCCAAAATCACAACCTCTTACCATTTCCCTGCCCCAAAAACAGCAAAAAACCCAAAAATATAGATTTTTTGGGTTTTTAGGTTGGCTTAATACCCACCATTACTGCTGAATCACATCCGTGCCTGCAGGCGGTGTGAAACTAAACCGAGAAGCTGGCAAGGTCTTGTTCATACTAATATTACTAAATTTAATGGTGGTAGTTTGACCTAAATTGTCATTTAATACCATCATCACAGGACGACCTTTATTAAAACTGATGGATAGATTGCGAAAATTGGCGCTGGCAGATTTTGGTGTTAGCACGTAATAATTCTTGCCTGCGCTTGGTTGGGTGACTGTAAAATTTTGGGCAATTTGCGCAGGATTACCTGATAATAACAAGGCAGGTGTTTCTCCTACTTGATTGCTTGTTGATTGCTTAGTGGCTTGCTGCAAATCTTTATCATAAATCCACATGGTATTACCATTGGCAACGATAAGTTGTTCAGCAGGCGATTTGGTATCCCAACGAAATTGATTGGGGCGCTGTACTGCCATGCTACCGCTAAATGTCGTAGTGCGTCCACTAGCTTGGGTGCTTTGGCTAAAATTGGCAGTCATTGACTTGGTATTGGTTAATAATTTATTTAGATTGGCAGCAGGATTGGCGTATGCACTCATACTTGCGCCTAGCGCCATCACAGCACTGGCAGCCACTACGGTACGCATCTTAAAAGTCATCATAAATTCCTCCAAATAATAAAAAAACACAAACAAGTGTTATCTCAAAAAAGATGGATATATTGTGCCAAAGTATTTGTTTTTTGACCAGTTCAAATTTGCAAGCAACCCAACAAAACTGTAACACAACTTCAAAAAATGTAGTCACCCCCCTGATTTTTTACTTAATTTTTGAGTTTTGTATCTTATAAAACAGCTTTAGGATGTAAAAAGTTGGTAAAAAATTAGGTTAATGATACAATGCTAGTCATGGCAGTTGCCATTTTTTTTTGGTGTATTGACGTTTCAATTTGCGTGAAAATTTAGCCAAGGTGCTAGCCTTTTTAGAGGATAACCTTATCAATATGCTAATAGTGACAAGGTTATCAACAACAAAAGGTAAGAGTTTATTTTTCAGCAAAAGCACGTTTAGAGCCTTAGCATGTAACATTTTTTCTTAAGGCGTGTGACATGTCAACACACCCTAATTTTTTGATAAGGATTTTTTATGAGTTTTACAACAAAATCACAACAACTGATCGAACAAACCGAGCAATACGGTGCAAAAAACTACCTACCCCTTCCCATCGTCATTAGTAAAGCCCAAGGCATTTGGGTGGAAGACCCTGAAGGTGTGCGCTACATGGATATGTTGAGTGCCTACTCCGCTGTCAATCAAGGGCACTGCCACCCACGCATTATTGATGCCCTAAAGTCACAAGCAGAACGTGCCACACTCACCAGTCGCGCATTTTATAATGACCAGCTTGCTCCTTGGTACGAAAAAGTGAGCAAATTAACAGGCAAACAACAAGTACTGCCTATGAATACTGGGGCAGAAGCTGTAGAAACCGCCATCAAAACTGCTAGGCGCTGGGCGTATGACGTTAAAGGCGTTCCTACCAATCAAGCTCAAATCATTGCCTGCCTTGGGAACTTTCATGGACGCACCTTGGGGGCGTTGTCTTTGTCTTCTGATGAGAATTATAAACGCGGCTTTGGTCCTATGCTTGATGGCGTGGTGTTGGTGCCATATGGGGATTTGGATGCTCTAAAAAATGCCATCACCCCCCATACCGCCGCCTTTATTATAGAGCCTATTCAAGGGGAGGCGGGCATCAATATTCCCCCACAAGGCTTTATGAAAGCTGCATTTGACTTATGTAAAGAGCATAAAGTGCTGTTTATTGCTGACGAAATTCAAGCAGGACTTGGGCGTACAGGCAAGATGTTTGCGTGTGAGCATGAAGGCGTAAACCCTGATATGTATATTTTGGGCAAAGCGCTAGGTGGGGGCGTACTACCTATTTCATGTGTTGCTGCTGATGCGGATATTTTGGGTGTCTTTACACCTGGCTCACACGGCTCTACTTTTGGGGGCAATCCTTTGGCATGCGCAGTGTCAATGGCGGCGCTTGATGTGTTGATTGAAGAGAATCTATGTGAAAATTCTGCCAAGCTTGGTGAGTATTTTTTGACAGAACTCAAAAAAATTAACAACCCAAACATTGTTGAGGTGCGTGGACGTGGGCTATTTATTGGCGTGGAACTCAATGAAGCGGCTCGCCCTTATTGTGAAGCACTCAAAGAGCTTGGTCTTTTGTGCAAAGAAACTCACGATACCGTCATTCGCTTTGCCCCTCCTTTAATTATTACAAAAGACGACTTAGACAGTGCCTTAGTCAAGATTCGTCAAGTTCTATCCGCCTAAACCAACCCAACAACACCGCTATCATAGCGGTGTTTGTTATTTTAAAACCTTCATAAATATGCTACTATGAGCGACTTTTTACTTCTTTTGTTACTGCACTTTTCATGAAACAATCTCAGGCGTTGGACATTCTAAAAACAGGGTATAGCGTTTTTTTGACAGGACAAGCAGGCGCTGGCAAAACTTATGTACTCAATCAATACATTCACCATCTGCGCGAACATGGCATTGCGGTTGCCATCACTGCCAGCACAGGCATTGCCGCTACACACATGAATGGCATGACCATTCATTCATGGTCTGGTATTGGTATCAAAGACAGCTTTGAAAAAAAAGACTTCGCCCGTCTTGCCAAAAAAGAAGCGCTCACAGATCGTTTAACTCAAGTGCGCGTTTTAATTATTGATGAAGTTTCTATGTTGCATGCGCGCCAACTGGATTTGGTGGATGAGGTATTGCGCCATTTTCGCAAAGATGAACGCCCTTTTGGGGGCATTCAGGTGGTTTTTTCGGGAGATTTTTTTCAGCTACCCCCTATTGGCAAAAAAGAAGAAACCACCAAGGATAAGTTTGCATTTATGTCAAAAGCTTGGATTGCGCTTGCCACCAATAAACAAAACACGTCCACAACCCTTAAAGTATGCTATCTAAGCGAGCAACATCGTCAGACAGAGGAGACATCATCGTCATTATCGCTCAATGACATCCTAAACCAAATTCGCACCCAACAAGTAAGTCAAGAAGCCATTGATTTGCTTAATGCCACGCGCACCAACGCCATAGATGTTAATAGAACGCGTCTATTCACACACAATGCCAAAGTAGATGACATCAATGACACCGAATTAGATGCTTTGGACGGTCAAGCCCATGAATATACCGCCTACACCTTTGGTGATGATGACTTAATTGACACCCTAAAAAAAAATGTACGCGCCCCTGAAGTGCTCACACTAAAGCTTGATGCCAAAGTCATGTTTGTTAAAAATAATCCTGAAACAGGCGTTTTTAATGGCACTATGGGCAAAGTAGTCAATTTTGTACGCATTGTACACGAGGATGGCACACAAGATACGCTACCTGAAGTATTGCTAAATTCAGGGCGCAAACTTATAGTCACCTATGATAACTGGAGCATTGATGATGAGGACGGAGTGGCATTGGCAAGTTATTCCCAGCTTCCTTTGTGTTTGGCATGGGCAATTACTGTGCACAAATCCCAAGGCATGACACTAGATGCTGCCGAAGTGGATTTGTCCAAAACCTTTGAAAAAGGGCAAGGCTATGTGGCACTTTCTCGCATCAAAACACTACAAGGGCTAAAATTACTTGGTTTAAATCATACCAGCTTATTGTTAGATGACTTTGCCCAAGCAGCCAATCGGCGCTTTTTGGCGTTATCCAAAGAAAGTGAGCACTGGCTTGATGCACTTGGTGATACTGCATTGGCACAGCTGCACACTCAATTTATTCACGCCAATGCATTACTTTATGAGTCAAACAAGTCACCCACCCAAAAACCCAAATCCAACAAACCCACCCCATCAGCCCATACCAGTCAAGAGGCTACCTTGGCACTCATTCAGGAGCAAAAAAGCCTTGACGAGATGGCGCAAGCTAGAAATCTATCCAAATCCACCATTGTAGGGCATATAGAGCAGCTTATCAAAACAGACAAATTAACCTCTGCCCAACTGTCTTATTTAGCGCCTGATAAAAAAACCTTGCAGGCTGTTGACGATGCTCTGCACCACCTGTTTGATACAGGGGAGTTAGAGGATGTCCTTAAATTGCGCCCTATTTATGATGAGCTACGCGAAGAAGTCAGCTATCTTGATATTCGCTTAGCACTGTTGTTTTTGGACACCTCATTTTTGGATAATTAAGCTATCATGACTCATACCACCCCCGCCCTACCCCACCCCAAATTACGCCTTGCCATCAATGGCTTTGGGCGTATTGGACGCAATATTTTACGCGCATATTTGGAACATTTAACCAAGTTTACCGCTATTGAAATTGTTGCCATCAATGATGTAGCTGACAACGATGTCTTATTGCATTTATTAAGATTTGATTCAACTCATGGTAGGTTGTCTGCGCTTGGATTTGAGGCTGATATTGCCATTGCAACAGACACACCCAATTTAATTATCAGTCATCATCAAACGCCCATTGCAGCAATTTTATTATTAACGCACGCCAACCCCAAAGAGCTACCTTGGCAGCACCTCGCGATTGACATCGTCCTTGAATGTACAGGAAAGTTTCGCTCTTATTATGATGCCAGCTTACACCGACAAGCAGGGGCAAAGCAGGTTATTATTGGTGCAGCGCCCTTTGATACCGTTGATGCCAGCATTGTGATGGGGGTTAATCATCTCCACCTTCAAAAAACCGCCCATATTATTTCGGGGGTTTCTTGCACCACTCAAGCACTTGTGCCATTGCTATTTGTATTAGACAAAGCATTTGGTATCACTTCTGCGATGATGACCGAAATTCACGCCGTCACCGCTGATCAAATGGTGCTTGACCAAGCACACCGCGATTTACGCCGAGCGCGCGCATCAGGGCATAATATCATCCCCACCACTTCAAGCAGCATTGCCGCCACTCTCAAAGTCTTGCCACATATGGCAGGCAAGCTCAATGGACACTCTATTCGCGTCCCTACTATCAATGTTGCTGCTATTGATGTGACTTTGACATTTCAAACAACCCCAAGCCTTGAGCAACTGCGCCAAGTATTACAAAAGGCATGCACCCATGAAATGACAAACATCATGGGGTATAGCGATGAGCCGTTGGTTTCTAGTGATTTTATTCACGACAGCCATTCTTTAATTATTGATGGTAGTCAATTGATGATTGCAGGCAATCAGGTAAAAGTATTTGCATGGTATGACAATGAATGGGGTTATGCCAGTCGCCTTTTGGATATGTGTCAGCATCTGGCAGAGTCTTAGCACCGACATTCACAACATTATGTCATTGAGATTTCTTATGCACAAAAAAAAGCTAACATTTGCCTTTTGTTAAAATGTCGTAAATACAGCATCTTAAATCACCAACAACCCCAAAAAACAAAAAAACCCACCCTTATAAAGGATAGGTTTATCAGACTTAAAGTCTTATAGTATATGTAGTATATGGCGGAAGCTGAGAGATTCGAACTCTCGGTGGGCTACAAACCCACGCCGGTTTTCAAGACCGGTGCATTCAACCGCTCTGCCAAGCTTCCATAGGTGCGATATTATACGCATATTTTTTGACATTGCAAGCACTTTTTTTAAAATTTGGTCAAATTTATACAATAGGGGCTGTGCTATACTACAGATTCTTTTTGATATTAAGAGAGGTTTAATGTGTATTCATGGGTGTTGATGGCGCATATACTGGGTGCGTCTATTTGGATTGGTGGTCATTTATATCTCATAGTGAGTTTATTACCAGCTATTCTCAAAAATCGTGATGTAACAAAATTGTTGGCGTTTGAACAAAGTTATGAAAAACTAGGCATGGTAAGCTTGCTTGTGCAAGTAATAACAGGGCTTTATTTGGCAAAACGCCTTGTGCCTGATGTATCTATGTGGTTTGGTGGTGCAGGTGTGCTTTCTACACTTTTGACCATCAAACTGTCCTTACTAGCAATGACCATCATGGTTGCACTTCATGCTCGCTTTCGTGTTATCCCCAAATTGAATACTGATACCTTGCCAGTCATGGCAGTGCATATTATTACAATTGGCGTGTTAGGTGTGGCATTTTTGATGGCAGGTGTAGCGATTCGGCTTGGTGGCTTGTTTTAAGAATCTATATTTTCACCGTTTTTGCAATAAAAATGATAACTCTTTAGCTTGCAAACACAATTTAGCTGCAAACACACTTAGGGTATGTTGATGTTTTAATTTGAATGAAAAATTAGCTAAACGCTCGTCTTGTTAGGCGATAATACAGGCAATATCGCCATATTGAAAGGCTATTAACAACAAAAGGCGCAAGTCTATGTTTCACCAAAGACATACCCATACTTTAACATTCAATATTGTTTCTTGGGGCGTGTGACATGTTAACACTCTAGTCGATTTTTATAATTAATAAGGTTGATAACGCCATGCTATCAACCTTATTAATTATCCAAAAACAGCTTTGACTATAATTTAAGATACATAAGATAAGCCAATTACATAAACTTAGCAATCAGTTTTAAGGGCAAATATTTCATACCCAAGCCAATAGGTAGCCACGGCCATACAGGCACATACGCCTCATCCACGCCTGCCTCAATGGCTTTGACAATCACGTCTGCACCCTCTTCTTCTTCCACCTCAAACGGCAGATATTTAGCACCAATATTTAAATCGGTGCGCACATACCCAGGGTAAATGGTAGAAACAGTAATGGGTAATTTTTCTTTAAGCATGTCCGCGCGAATCCCTTCTGCCAAATGTGCCAATCCCGCCTTGGCAGCGGCATAAGTGGTTAAGTGTCTTGGCAAACCTCGCACCGCCGACATACTAGAAATCACCACCAATTGTCCGCTATTTTGACGGCGAAAAATCTGCATGGCAGCTTCACATTGAGCAATGGCAGAAATAAAATTGGTTTCAGCAGTGGCTTTATTGACATTAAAACGCCCATGCCCAATCACACGACTATCGCCAATACCTGCATTCACAATGATTTTATCCACCTTACCTGCTGTTTTGGCAAAGGTTTCAAATACCTCAAAGACTTGCTCGTGCTCGTTCACATCCAGCGCTGCTACATAAACTGTTATATTGTAGCGACTTTCCAATGTTTGTTTGAGAGCCTCTAGGCGCTCCACTCGTCTGGCGCAGATTGCCAAATCATACCCCAAAAAGGCAAATTTGTGCGCCATCATCGCCCCAAGTCCAGAGCTCGCCCCCGTAATGAGTACCACCTTGCCCCGACCAATGCCTTGAATGTCATTCAAGTCTTTGATTTTGCCAAAACGGTTGGCAACCTGACGCCCAAATTTATCTGCGCGTGCAAACCATGCTTCTAATTGCTTCATCGCCTATCAACCAAAAAAGCGTTTATTATAAAAAAAGCCATCTCAAGAAACAACCGCCCAATGCAAAAAGCGCTTGGCGGTTTGAAATTTTGTATAGCAAGGATAGTATCTATCAGCCCATATTCTTACAATTGATTATCACAAAGAAACATGCTGATTTAATTTGGTAGAGGGAGCGGTCAATCCCTGCACCAGCTTATCTTTGGCGGTGTCAATCAATCCTCCAAAAGAGCTGCTTGCCATTTCTGATAATCCCAGTTTTTCCATCAAATTGGGCTTTTGATGGGCATGCAAATGTAGTACCGTGCCTTCTTGAATTTGCGCCAAAATATAAGCATCTGATGTAGAAAACTCATCAACCAGTCCCAACGCTTTGGCATCATGTCCAAACCAAAATTCACCTGTTGCCACCTTGCTCATATCAAGAGCTGGACGATAGTGTGCGACATGCTGTTTAAATAGCTCATGAATGCGCTCAAGCTCTGATTGATACTTGGCGCGGTCAGCCTCTTCGTTTTTGCCAAACATCGTCACTGTTCGCTTATATTCGCCTGCGGTAAATAACTCTACGTCAATGTCATGTTTTTTTAGCCATTCATGAAAATTAGGCATTTGACTGACCACACCAATAGACCCTACAATGGCAAATGGGGTTGCCAATACCTTATCTGCCACGCACGCCATCATATAACCGCCACTGGCAGCCACTTTGTCCACACAGATTGTTAAGGTCAATCCCGCCTGACGAATACGCTCAAGCTGCGCCGCCGCCAATCCATATCCATGCACTTGTCCGCCAGCACTTTCTAAGCGCACCACGACTTCATCACCTGCTTTGGCACTGGTAATCACAGCGCTAATCTCTTCGCGCAGACGCTCCACCGCAGATGCCTTGATGTCTCCTACAAAATCTAGTACAAAGACAGTTTTATCGCCATTTTTTTTGTCTTGCTGCTTGTTTTCTTTGGATTTAAATAAACAAAAACGCTGGCACACTTTAGATTTATGATTGGCTTTAGTGGCTTGTTGCAATTGGGTTTTTTGCGCTTCAACGACCTGATTTAGATTAACCACATTTAGCGCAATGGGTCGTTTGACAGAATGAAATAACATAAATAGTCCAAAATAAGTGATTTGTCAGCCTATAAATGGTGTCATCGCACAATTTTACAAGCCAATGGCACAAGTTTTCTTAGGTTAATCTTGTTTGTCAAGCTTGGCTTTTTCTTTACGTTTGCTGTAGTTTTTTAGACCAATTCCTCGCAAACGTCCTTTACTATCCACATCACGCACAATCAAAGACCATGTATTATTCAAGCGCACCTCATCTCCTGAAACAGGCTCGGCATTAAAATGCTCTAGCATATATTCTTCAATGGTCATGTGCTTGACTTCATTGAGCTTGGCAATTAACTCATCATCCACCCCAACCAACTGTGGCGTTTGGGCAGGTGTAAATGCCTCCAAAACATCAAGGCGCGCCAAACGTCTGTTACTGTCTGTTAAACGATTAACCAAATTAAAAAATGGCAAATCGCTAATACGCACATGAGGCGACAATAACCAATCCCCATAAAATTCGCTGGCTTTTTGGTATTGGGTTGCTGAATTATTAAAAATTTTGGCAATGCTGGCAGCATAGTCCCCACTTAGCGCATACCAGACAACATCCCCTGTGCGCAATGTGGTCTCTTCTGTGACAGCCAATAACGACTGGTCACGCACCACCGCAAATAATTGCACCTCTTTTTGATTAAACTTACTTGAAATATTGGTGGGATGACGACCAATGGCAAATGCCCCTGTTTTTACCTCAAACTCATACAATGTAATACTGGCTTTGTCACCCACCCAAATTTCGTGCTGCTCTTTGGGCTCTTCATTGGTTGGCACCCAAACACGAAATAATTTTGCCATCGATGGAATGGTTGCTCCTTGCGCCAAAAGCGACAAAATCACCACTCCAAACGCAATATTAAAAGCCAGTGTTGCTTGAGGTACCGCCATCATCACAGGAATAATCGCAAGCGTAATGGGCACAGCACCGCGCAGTCCCACCCAAGAAATAAAACCAATTTCTCGTATGTTAAACCCAAAAGGCAAAATACTGGTCACAACCGCAAAAGGACGTGCCACAAACAACAAAAATAAGAAAATAAACAATGAATAATGCCATACTTCAAGCAAGCTAGATGGTAACACCAAAAGCCCAAGCATGACAAACAGCACCGCTTGTGACAACCACGCAAAACTATCCATCACTCGAAGCACATGTTCTGTAGCACGCACCTTTCTATTACCAATAATCACGCCTGCCAAATACACCGCTAAAAAGCCGCTGCCACCTAAAATATTGGTCGCGCCAAAGACAGATAATCCTGCTGACATAATCAAAATGGCATACATACCCTCCGCCAAATGCACTTTGGGCAATAGTCGAGACAGCACCGACCCTGCCAACAACCCTGCAATCAATCCCACGCCAATTTGTGTGACCAACGTTTTGGCAATTGTCCAAACAGTTTGACTGGCAGGGTCAAGGTTCACTGCAATCAAGACCGTCACCATCAAAATTGCCAAGGGGTCGTTTGCCCCAGACTCAATTTCTAGCGTTGCCTGTACACGGTCGTTAAGCTTTACACCCCCATTGCGCAGCAAACTAAATACTGCTGCTGCATCTGTTGAACCAACAATCGCCGCAATCAACAAGCCCAAGCGCCAATCTACATCCAAAAGCCAAGTAACAAACACCCCAAGCGCCAAAACCGTTGCGAATACCCCCCAAGTTGCAAGCACAACCGCAGGTTTTAATCCCACCCGAAATGAATCAAAAGAGGTGGGCAATCCCCCATCAAGCAAAATACACGCCAATGCCGCCTGTGCGATGACGTTTGCCCAAATATACTGGTCAAAAGCAATGCCAAGCACCCCTTCTTCACCAGCGAGCATCCCCACACCCAAAAAGAATAACAACAAAGGTACACCTAGGCGCGCTGACAAAGTACTGGTCATAATACTAATAAAAATCAGTACTGACACAACCAAATAAAAAATATTCAAAGCATCCATCTTAGATGACACCCCTAATAGCAAAAGTTATTTTATAAACTTTTTAAAATAACAAAAATAACAACCATTCACATACAAAATTATGCCACTTATCACTGTTCATCCCAATAACATTTGCTCCGTGTTTTTAGCAATAACTTCTAGGCATAAAATGCACGGCTTTTATAGTGACTTTTCTATAAATATCAAGAGGATTTTATAAAAATGATGCGTCTATCATTAACAGAAATTTATTAAAAATATAACATTTATATATAAATATAAATAATAGATACTCCTCCTATTTTTTGCTCAAAAAGACCACAATACCAACACACTGACAAAAAAACTTGTCTAAATGCCATTTGATAGGCATAATATAGGTTTGTTTTGATTTTGCTAACCAACTATTTTTCTATGAAGTTATTCATTAAAAAATAGTTAAACACTTATTGGGATAATTACATGCGTACAGAATATTGCGGTAGTGTTACCGAAAAATACATTGACCAAACCATCACCGTGGTGGGCTGGGTACATCGTCGTCGCGACCATGGCGGGGTAATTTTTTTGGATATGCGTGATCGTAATGGACTGTTGCAAGTGGTGATTGACCCCGACACCCCAGAAGCCTTTGCCACCGCCGACGCTGCCCGCTCTGAATACGTCCTAAAAATCACAGGGCGTGTGCGTGCACGTTATGCAGGTACCGAAAACAAAAACATGGTCAGTGGTAACATTGAACTGCTTGCCAAAGAAATTGAAACGCTTGCCAAATCAGACACCCCACCCTTTCCTTTAAACGATGACAATATCAACGTTTCAGAAGAGCTGCGCCTAAAATATCGCTTCCTTGATATGCGCCGCCCACAAATGCAAGAGCGCATGGTGTTTCGTGCCAAAGCCACATCAGTCATTCGCAGATACCTTGATGACCACGGATTTTTGGACGTAGAAACACCTGTATTGACCCGTGCCACCCCAGAAGGCGCTCGTGATTATCTGGTGCCATCACGCACCCATCAAGGCGAATTTTTTGCCCTACCGCAATCACCACAATTATTTAAGCAATTATTGATGGTGGCAGGCTTTGACCGTTATTATCAAATTGCCAAATGCTTCCGTGATGAAGATTTGCGTGCCGACCGTCAGCCAGAATTTACCCAAATTGATATTGAAACGTCATTTTTGTCAGACGATGACATCATGAACATCGCTGAAGGTTTGACCAAAGAATTGTTCAAAACCATGTTAAACGTGGAATTTGACACTTTCCCCCGCATGACCTACGCCGATGCGATGCGTGATTATGCGTCCGATAAGCCTGATTTACGCATTCCATTAAAACTCGTTGATGTGGCGGACATCATGCAAAACGTGGAATTTAAAGTGTTTTCAACACCTGCCCAAGACCCCAAAGGTCGTGTGGTTGCTTTGCGTGTGCCTAATGGTGGTGAAATCACCCGTAAACAAATTGACGACTACACCAAGTTTGTTGGCATTTATGGGGCAAAAGGCTTGGCGTATATCAAAGTCAATGACATCGCCAACATCAATAACGGCGTGGACAAAGAGTCAGGACTACAATCACCCATCATCAAAAACATGACTGATGATGTGCTTGTAGAGCTTATCAAGCGCACCGAAGCCCAAAATGGCGACATCATTTTCTTTGGGGCAGACAAAGCCAAAGTGGTCAATGACGCCATGGGCGCACTGCGTGTCAAATTAGGTTTGGATTTAAATCTATTGACCTGCGAGTGGGCACCGCTGTGGGTGGTAGATTTCCCGATGTTTGAAGAAACCGATGATGGCAAATGGACATCTGTTCACCACCCATTTACCCGCCCCAAAGGCACGGTAGAAGAGATGAAAAACAGCCCAGAAACTGCCCTATCCATCGCCTATGACATGGTATTAAATGGTACAGAAATTGGTGGCGGCTCACTGCGTATCAATACTTTGGATATGCAAAAAGCGGTTTTTGAAGCCTTAGGCATTAGCGAAGAAGAAGCCGAAGAAAAATTTAGTTTCTTATTAAATGCCCTAAAATATGGCGCGCCGCCCCACGGTGGTTTGGCGTTTGGTCTTGACCGCCTAATCATGCTGATGGTCGGTGCTGAATCTATCCGTGATGTCATCGCCTTCCCCAAAACCAAAACGGCTGAATGCCCATTGACCGAAGCGCCTGCTGAAGTTGATGCCAAGCAATTGCGTGATTTGGGCATTCGTATACGCGAAAAAACCAAAGAATAATTGGTAACAATGAATCCTTATCAAGTATTTGCCTATGTGCCATTATCCGTCTTGCGGATTTTGGCACGTTTTGTCGCTTGGGCGATTTTACTAATACCCTCCTTGAGCATTAATCGTTCTATCCATACCAACCTACAGCTTGCCTATCCTCATCTAAGCAATACTGAGCGCAAGCGCCTTCATAAAAAGATTGTCATCAATCAATGCTTAACCAGTGTAGAATCAGTCAAATCATGGGCAATGCCTCCTACATGGTCTATTAAGCAGATTCATACCATACACAATCAAGAAGTTTTAACCAAAGGCTTAAACAATGCCAATGGTATGCTTGCCATTGTACCGCATTTAGGCACTTGGGAGATGATGAACGCATGGATTAATCAGTTTGGCGCACCCACCATTATGTATAAACCCATCAAGGGTAAAATTAGCAATGACTTTGTACTGCAAGGACGGCAACGTCTTAACGCCACGCTTGTACCTACTGATGGCACAGGCGTTAAAGCCATTTTTAAAACCTTAAAAGCAGGTGGATTTAGCATTATTTTGCCCGACCATGTCCCCGACCCATCAGGCGGTGTGGTGGTGCCATTTTTTGGTATCCCCACTCTATCTAGCACCCTAACACCCAAGCTTGCCAACAAAACTGATTGCGCTTTGGTGGGACTAGCTTGTATTCGCCGTGATGATGGCTTGTTTGACATTTTTTGTACTGATTTAACAGATAAAAACTTGTACAATAGTGATAGCCAAATCGCCACCACCGCCCTAAATCAAGCCATGCAAACCATGATTGCTGGTCTTGATGAGCACTATATGTGGGGCTATCGGCGCTTTAAGCACGTGCCCAATATTGAAAATATCTATTGGCTTAATGACACCCAATTACAAGATGTCATACAGCACTACCACCCCATCCCACTACTTACCAAGGATAATACATGAGCCAACCTGATGAAAATCGCTATATTATCTGCATGAAATGGGGAACCAAATATTCTGCCGAATATGTCAATCGCCTATACCGCATGGTAAGCCGTTATTTGACCTTGCCATTTCAGATGATTTGTCTAACCGATGACACAACAGGTATCTATCCTGAAATTCAATGTTTTCCCATTCCAGAGTTAAACTTGCCTGCCAATTTACCTGAACGGGGCTGGAAAAAACTCACCACCTTTAAACCTGATTTATATGGCTTAAAAGGCACTGCCCTTTTTTTAGACATTGATATTGTCATTGTGGATAATATTGACTGCTTTTTTACCCACAAGGCAGAACATGACGATAGCGTGATGATTATTCGTGATTGGAAAAAGCCTTGGCGAATGGTGGGTAATAGCTCTGTGTATCGCTTTAAACTTGGGCAAAATACCTATCCAAATCTGCTTAGTTATTTTGAACAAAATTTTGAGAAAATTCGTTCCGAGGTTCGTCACGAACAAGCATTTTTATCTAATTACTTGCGTGAGCATCATCATTTAGAATATTGGGATAGTTCGTGGTGCGTCAGTTTTAAATATCACTGCCTACAAAAAATTCCTTTTGCCTATTTTGTCCCACCCAAAAAACCCATCGGGGCAAAAATCATTATTTTTCATGGTGAAATCAATCCGCCTGATGCCATTACTGGCGGTGGCGGTAAATGGTATCGTTATGTATTACCAAGCGATTGGATTAAGGACGCATGGCAATGAATTTATTTAGGAGTAATAAATGTTAAAACGTATCTATATTCACAATTAAAAAGCCTTTCAGAATTTTGAACTAAAATTTGATAACTTTGGTTCAGCTTTATGCTTGGGAAGAAATGGCTCTGGCAAATCATCTTTGGTAGAAGTATTTAATTTATTTCAAAAAATTGGTGAAGGTACATCTAAAATTTCAGAGTTATTAGATAAGCAAAGTTTTAATATTTTACAACCTAATACTCCAATACGATTCGAATTAGAAGTTGATTTATTTGGTGATATTGTTCAATATGAATTGGTAATTGATTATGATAAAGTTTTAGATAGTTGTCAGAGTATTATAGAAAAATTAACCATTAATAACTCTACTTTTTTAATTAGAGATGGTGGATATGTTTTATACAATACAAATAATATATTTGACCAAAACACGGAGCTATTTTTAGATGGTAGTCTCCTTGCTTTATCAGCTTTTAGTTTTAAAACGCAAGGAGTTAATCATATTCAAAAATTTAAAGATTGGCTTGCCCATATTGTTGTATTATCTCCTGTACCTGCATTAATGGGACAAAATACAAATGAAACACTAGAAAAGAAACCGAACTATTTTGTAAATAATATCAATACATGGATTACTCAATTATTTTCAGAAAAGCCTAGAAGTTATCAATATATTGATGAATATCTAAAACCAATCTTTCCTGATTTAGAAGAAATTAATAATGCAGGAAGACAACTTAAATTTGTGTTTAAACATCATGAGCAAAAAAAGGAATTAACCTTTTCTCAATTATCTTATGGTGAACGAATTTTTGTTTTATGGTCAGCAATTTTGGCAAGTGTGAAATTGGAACAGATTTCATTATGTGTATGGGATGAACCTGAAAATTATATTTCTTTAGTGGAAATTCAACATTATTTTAACAGCTTAAAACAGGCATTTCATAAAACAGCATTATTTATTGCAACCACTCACAATCCTGAAACGATGAGAATGTTTGCAACAGAAGATATTTTTATTTTATCTAGAAAACATCATTTAGAACCAATTCGAATGCAATGGGTGTCAGAATTAGATGTTCAACATGATATTGTCGATATGATAAAGGCAGGATTAATTGAGTTATGAGTGTAAATCACTATAAAAAATATTTAATCGTGCTTTTTGAAGATAGAGCATATAAGGATTTATTCTTAGGATTTAATTTTTCTCGAAAACAACAAATTAGACAAGAGCCTATCTTACAAGGGTTTGATGATGTCTATTTTCGATTAACAAATCATCAGAGTCTCACTTTGCAAGAGTTGAAAAAGTACCAAGCTGCTTATGTTTTAGCCTGTATTGATGCCGATTTGGACAGTCAAAGCAAAAGTAAAATAGATCAATTAAAACAAGTTCTACCTACTGAATACAAAGAGAGAATTTTTATTGTAGGATCAAAATATGAAGCCGAACATATTAAACAAGCAATCATTGGGCAAGGAAAATGGGAAACGGTGAGTGAAAAATTAGAAAATTCTTGTAAAAATGACCAGTGTAAATTATGGCAAAATGAGATGTTACAACATAACCTTGAAGAACTTCAACGATTAAAACAAGTTTTTGATGGGTGGGAGTAATTTAAAATGAATAAATACTCTCTTTCTGTCGTCATGATGGTCAAAAACGAAGCTAAAAATTTGGCGATTTCACTACCACCGCTTGTGGATTTGGCTGATGAGATTATTATTTTAGACAGTGGTAGCACCGACAATAGTCATGAAATTGCTGAGCGGTTTAACGCCAAATGGTTTGTTAATACCGACTGGCAGGGCTTTGGTCGCCAGCGTCAAATCGCTCAAAGCTACGCTACGGGTGATTGGATTTTAGCCCTTGATGCTGACGAAGAAATCACCCCTGAATTAAAACAAAGTATTTTAGCGGTCATTAAAAATAAGCCTGACAATACCGTGTACGGCATTAAACGTATTGACTGTATTTTTGGGCATGAAATTGACAATCCCTATTGGGCAATCAAAGCCCATTGGCGACTGTATCCAAAATCTTTTGGTTATAATGATAATCTAGTGCATGAGTCTGTGGTGCTAAATGATGCCAAAACCGCTGTTTTAAAGGGCTTTATGCGACATCATACCGCAGAAACCCCGTTATTTTGGCTAAGTAAACGCTTAGAATATGCCAAAGCATGGGCAGATGACCGCCACAATCAAGGCAAAAAGGGCAAATTTAGCAAAGTGATTTTAAATCCATTTTGGGCGTTTTTTAAGCAATATTTGGTTGATGGACGCTTTTTAAAAGGCAAATATGGCTTGATTTATTCGCTGTTATTTACCCAATATACGTTTAATAAATATGCCATTTTGTATGATTTGACCCACAATCAAGCAGAGCAAGCATTTTTGCAGTCTGTTGAAATGGCGAAAAATTTACAGCCTGTTGATTTGTCGCACAAAAAATCCACACTCTCCCTTGTCATGATTTTAAAAAATGAAAGCAAACATTTATCAGCGTGCCTAGATACTGTGCATGATATTGTTGATGAAATTGTGATTTTGGACAGTGGCAGTACCGATAATACCCGTGAAATTGCCGAGCGTTACGGGGCAAAATGGTTTGTCAATACCGACTGGCAAGGCTTTGGCAAACAACGCCAACTTGCACAAAGTTATGCGACAGGCGATTATGTACTGGTACTTGATGCCGATGAACGCCTTGACCAAAATTTGCGTGAAGCGATTGTAGCAGTATTAAAAAGCGAAGTGCAGACGGATAAGGTGTTTAGTCTTGCTCGTGTGAATACTTTTTGTGGGGTTGAAGTCCAGCCACGCAGATGGTACACTGACAAATTAGCACGACTGTACGCCAATGCTCAGTTTAAATATTCAGACCTAGAAGTGCATGAATCACTAGACCAAAAAGGTGTGCCAAGTGAACGCCTAAATGGTTACTTACCTCATATTACCAATGATAATTTGCACCATTTTTTAGTGAAAAATATCCGTTATAGCCACGATTGGGCAAGTGAAAAACACCAAAAAGGCAAAAAAATTGGCATTTTAGGCATTTTGTTGCGTTCATGGTTTTCCTTTATTCGTGAATATGTGATTCGTGCCGATTTTATGGGTGGGGCTTATGGCTTTATTTTGGCAGTTGCTTCACTGGGTTATACCATGGATAAATATATTATGTTATGGCAGAAAAATCAGGAAAAGAACAGCTAACCCATGTTGGTTGACCATCAAAGTATGATAAAATGCTAATGATTTTTATTCTTATTAAATGAGAGCTATTATGCAGTCCATTACTCCTGTTATTATTGCTGGCGGTAGCGGCACCCGATTATGGCCGTTGTCAAGAACGCAGTTTCCAAAGCAGTTTTTAAAATTACATTCAGACACCCACACTTTATTACAATCCACCTTGTTGCGCCTTAAAAATATAGCACACAACAAACCCATTGTCATTTGCAATGAGGCGCACCGCTTTTTGGTTGCTGAACAGTTGCGTGATATTGGGATAGAGGCAACCATCATTTTAGAGCCTGTAGGCAAAAACACAGCGCCTGCCATCGCCTTAGCTGCCCTACATCTATCCAAACAACAACAAGAACACGCCTTGATGTTGGTTTTGGCAGCAGACCATGTCATTACTCATCAAGAAAAATTTGAAACCAGCATTCATCAAGCCATACAACTGGCAAATGACAATAAGATGGTAACTTTTGGCATTATCCCCACCCATGCCGAAACAGGATATGGCTACATTCAGCAAGGTAAAGCTATTGGCAGTGGATACTTTATCAAACAGTTTGTAGAAAAACCCAATAAAGAGACTGCCCAAGCCTATTTGGAAAGTCGTCAGTTTTTGTGGAATAGCGGTATGTTTTTGTTTAAGGCAGAACTCTATTTGTCTGAACTAAGCACTTACGCCAATGACGTATTGCAGCCCTGCCAGATTGCCATGGATGACGCCATTATAGATTTGGATTTTATCCGCCTAAACAAACCAGCTTTTGACCAGTGTCCTAGCAATTCCATTGATTATGCTGTCATGGAAAAAACACAACACGCCGTTGTGATTCCACTAGCGGCAGGTTGGAGCGATGTTGGTTCTTGGTCTGCACTTTGGGAAATTGAGCCAAAAGACAAAGATGGCAATGTCGTCAAAGGAGATGTCTTACTTCACCAAAGCCAAAACAATTATTGCTATAGCGAAGATCGTTTGGTGAGTCTGCTAGGCGTGCAAGATTTGGTAGTCATTGACACAAAAGATGCCGTATTGGTCGCCAACAAACACCAAGTCCAAGACATCAAGCACATTGTTGAGCATTTAAAACACGCCCATCGCAACGAGCATTTTGCCCACAGAGAGGTATATCGCCCATGGGGAAAATACGACAGCATTTGCCATGCCGACCGCTATCAGGTCAAGCACATTACAGTACAAGCTGGTCAAAAACTGTCTTTGCAAATGCATCACCACCGCGCAGAGCATTGGATAGTTGTCAAAGGCACAGCACGCATTCAAAAAGGCGATGAAAGCTTTTTGCTCACCGAAAATCAGTCCGTTTATATCCCTTTGGGTGAAATTCATTCACTAGAAAATCCTGGCAAAGTTCCTTTGGAATTAATTGAAGTGCAATCTGGTAGCTATTTGGGTGAAGATGATATTGTACGCTTTGAAGATGTTTATGGAAGAGTTTAAATGACTATCCCAAAAATCATTCACCAAACCTATAAAAGCGCCCAACTGCCAACAGACATTCAAATCATCGTTAGTGATTTAATTGCCAATAACCCTGATTGGGAATATCGCTTTTATACTGACGATGATATTTTAGCCTATATTACAACACATTTTGATGCGCGTACTTTGGAGGCTTATCAGCGCATCAATCCTGTCTACGGGGCTGCCAAAGCGGATTTATTTCGTTATTTGGTGTTGTATCGTGAAGGCGGTGTCTATCTTGATATTAAAAGCACCTGCATTTATCCTTTGAGCACCGTCATTAGACCAGAGGATAAATTCATTGTCACTCAATGGCAAAATGAGGTAGGTCAAAAAGATGAAGGCACTGGGCTTTTTTTGTATTTTACTCAAAAGCTAAACATCACTCATGGAGAATACCAACAATGGTTTATTATCTGTGAGCAGCACTCCCCTGTCATGAAGCACGTCGTTGATACCGTCATAGAAAACATCCTAACTTATCGTCCTTGGCATTATGGCTTTCACTGCTATGGCAAACGAGGTGTACTGTCTGTAACAGGTCCGATTGCCTACACCAAAGCCGTTCATGAAATTCAATCTTATCACCCAATTCGTTTTGAGCGCTATGATAAAGACATAGGTTTTGTTTATAGCGCCCTAAAGAGTAATCGTGAGCATACAAGGGTTTTGGCAAACCATTATGCAAGCCACAAAGGTTATATTGTTAATCAAGGGTTTGTTTTAAATTTATTATCCTCCCTCTATATTTTGGGCGTAAGATTATCAAAAAACACACTCAAACTCTCTAAAAAATGGAAAGAATGATTTTTAATACAAAAGAGACATAGGTATGATTTGGATTAATATTTCAAATATTCTCAATGAAACAAAATTCACTGGCATTGTCCGAACTGAATATGAGTTATGCAACTATGCCTATCAGCTTTATGAGCAAGGTCAACCAATTGGATTTTGTCAATTCAATGAACTAACTGGCTTTACCAAACTAGACCATATATTAATTCAAAGAACATTGCTCAATCTAAAGCACGGTAAAGCGACAATTATCAAACAAAATAGAAAAAACAAATTAAGAAGAAGTGTATTAAAACGCCTAAATAAACTTAAAATTCTTTTTGGCAAGATTAATCACTGCTTTCAAGATGGTGATATTATCATTTCTGTAGGTCAAAAATTAGGTACTGCTGAAATGCATTCCTTGTTTTTAATTAAAAAACACGTAGATGTCCAATTCAAGCTTTTATGTCATGACCTCATGCCCATCAATTATCCTGAGTTTGTTAATTCTGGCAATGATCGTTTGTTTGAAAAATACTTTAATCAGGCAATGATGGTGGTTGATCATTTTTATTGTAATTCTGAATTTACAAAAAATGAAATAATAGAATATTATGAAAAGTCAGATATTCCACTTCCATCTATGAGTGTTGTTACCCTAGGGTGTGATTTGTACACAAAGAAAACTTCAGGCAAAAATACTGCTCTTATTGAATACATTCTTTCCGAACCTTATTTGTTGTTTGTCTCTACCATAGAAGTGCGCAAAAATCATCAATTAATTTATGATATGTATGTCAGACTTATAGAGCAAGGGGTGGATAATCTACCTAAGATTTGCTTTGTTGGGCGACGTGGATGGAAAGTTGATGAGCTTTTCAAAAAGCTCGATGAGGACGCTAGAATAAAAGATAAAATCATCATTTTAGATAATGTTTCTGATGCTGGATTGGTTACCTTGTATAAAAACTGTTGGTTTACTCTTTATCCATCTTTTATTGAAGGCTATGGGTTGCCCGTGGCGGAAAGCTTATCTTTTGGTAAATATTGTTTATCTTCCAATGCTGGCTCCCTACCCGAGGCAGGAGGAGATTTTATTGACTACATCAATCCTCATGATTTAAACAAATGGATTGAGAAGTTTTTATTCTTAATCAATAATCCCAACTATATTCAAGAAAAAGAACAAAAAATACGCACATACTATACACCAACATCTTGGGAAGCGTGCGCAAAACAGTTGCTAGATGTAGAGTTCCAACAAAAACAACTACCCAATAGAGCAATACAATGATTAGTAAGCTCACCTTTGGTCTTTTTAGCGAGCAAGATGCTAAAAGCTTTATGCGCTTAATGGTATATATTAAGCCTTATAAGATACGTATCATTCTTGCGCTTTTGGCAATCATTGGTGTTGCCATCACTGAAAGCTACCTTGCCGCTTTTATTGCACCGCTAGTCAATCAAGGATTTGCTGTCCCTGATGGCATAGCTCCGACCAAAAATAGTGAAGGTTTTATCGCAAGCCTAATCTATCTTAAAGACCGCTTTATGTATACTATTTGGGGTACTGAAAACAAAGTATGGATTGTACCTGTTTTTTTTATGTTCTTAGTAGTTTTTCGTGGTATATGTCGATTTATCAGCCAATATCTCATGACATGGGTGGCAGTTGTTGCCATCAGTCATTTGCGCCGTGATATGTTTGATAAAATGCTTGAGCTGCCATCGGATTATTATCAAAAAAATTCATCAGGTCATGTTCTCATGAACATTGTCCAAATGGCAGATGGTGCCATTAATAATGCCAGCAATGTTTTTGTTGTATTGGTTCGTGATACACTCATTGTTATTGGCTTAATTTTTGTATTATTCTACCTCAACTGGCAGCTGACATTATCCATCTTAATCATGTTTCCCATTCTTTCTGGGTTATCGCGCTACTATCGTAATCGCCTAAAAGACATTCTTAATAGCGCCCAATTAAGCATTGGTTCATTAAATACAACCGTCAATGAAATCCATCAAGGACACAGGGTGGTTAAATTATTCGGTGGGCAATCGCAGGCAGCTCGCCAATTTAATGCCGTTAATAGTACAATTGTAAGATTAAACAAAAAAATAGTCCAAGCAACCGCTGCACGCTCACCCATCAGTGAAGCAATTGGCTCACTAGCGCTTGCTGTCGTAATCTTTATTGCACTTTGGCAAAGTCAAGCTGGCATCACCACCATCGGTGAATTTATGGCATTTATTGTAGCCATGATGCAAATGTTTGGTCCAATCAAAAATCTTGCCAATATCAGCATTCCAATGCAAACCATGTTCTTGGCGGCTGATTCGGTGTGTGAATTTTTGGATACCAAGCCAGAGGTTGATGAAGGTAAAATGTGTTTAGATAACACATCTGGTGATATTTGCTTTAAAAACATTGATGTACACTATGGTAGTGACGATCAAAAAGCTTTGGACAATTTTAATCTTAGCATATCCGCAGGCGAAAAAGTTGCCCTTGTTGGGCGCTCAGGCTCAGGAAAAACAACCGCCGTTAATCTACTGCCTCGCTTCGTTACACCAAGCGCTGGTAGTGTCAGCATTGATGGTATTGACATCAAAGAGTTAAGTCTGAAAAATTTACGCAGTCAATTTGCTCTTGTATCTCAAGATGTATTTTTATTTGACGATACTTTATTTGAAAATATTCGTTACTCGCGACCTGATGCCACTGAAAATGATGTCATGTCAGCCATTGAAGCGGCAAATTTGACCAATCTAGTAACAAAGCACCCACTTGGACTACATCAACCCATTGGCACCAATGGCAGTCAGCTATCAGGTGGTCAGCGCCAGCGTGTATCCATCGCGCGCGCAATTTTAAAAAATGCGCCAATCCTGCTGCTTGATGAAGCAACCAGCGCCCTAGATAATGAATCAGAACGTCTAGTTCAGCAAGCTTTGGAGCGCTTAATGCATGGTCGCACTAGCATCATTGTTGCTCATCGTCTAAGCACCATTGAACAAGCAGACCGCATTATTGTTATGGATGAAGGCAGAATTATTGAAGAAGGTAATCATCAGACATTGATGGCAAAAAATGGATACTATGCCAGACTTCAAAAGTTAAGCATCTATGAAAATCAATCCGCTTAATCTGTATTTTGGATAATTATATCTTACAATTTAAAATTAATGCAAATAAGCTGTTTACTAAGGTATATTGATTTTATACACTTTCTGCACTTTAAGCATTCATATTAATTTTTTCTTTGATATTTGCTTTTGCCATAGGACGTACTGGATTTAAAGTTTCTTTTGCCAATACTTTTTCATAACACTCAATATATCCTTTTGACATGGCAATATGACTAAAATGGTTTTTGGCGTGTTCATGACACGCCCTTCTATCAAATTTATCAATAGATTTTACCGCTTCAATCAAGATCTGATAACTGTCTGATAATACACCCAAATTTTCTTGACTAATAATATCAGGCATTGCCCCAAAAGGCGTTGCAAAGACAGGGCAACCCAAATATAAACTCTCAATAATTGCAAGCCCAAATGGTTCATGCCATAATACAGGAAAAATCAAGCCTTTAGAATTACGCACTAATTCATTTTTCCTTGTTCCTCCAATCATACCATGAAAGGTTAAATCAGAAGAAAAATAAAAATAAGGATTGCGTTTTAAATTAAATCGCTTACCACCCAAAATATGCATGGGCATATTGGCTTTTTGGGCAATGTTAATGGCGCCTTGTAAGTTTTTAATACGCCAAGTGGCTTTTGCCAAATAATGTACATAATTTTTAGGGCTATCTAAATTTGGCTCACCATAATCCGCCCAATACAGTCCATTATGCACATAGCAGGTGGCATTATAATTGTCAGCGTGTTTGCTTGATAAATAAATGGTATTGATATTAAATTCTTTTTGTATTTCGCTATTGCTATGTTCAGTACAAACATATGGGGTTTTTAATGCGTTATCATAAGGAAAATGAAAATGAATAATGTCCGCCCAGCCTTCAATTTGACTTTCCAAGGGTTTATTTTCATCAAACAACAACGCATCGGTGTGTGCATTGGGATATTTTGTCAAAAATTTTACTTCATGTCCAAGTGCTTTTTGACCTTGGTATAACGCCCACAAAACACGCTCCGTCCCGCCATAATCACTAGGGGGAACAGGAAGAGAAGTCAATAATACGTGTAAAATTTTCATCATTACCCTTAACTATCATCTTTCATATTAAAGCATATTAAATATTGCGATACAATCATTTAAAAGTCACCATTTATGTTAATTTGTAGATTTACATCAAACTAAGACATCCTAACATTTTGTATTTGCCACCAAACCCAAGAAAAATCGCAGAAGTTTTAGTAAAAAGTGCGCCGTTAATATGAATATATCAACAAGCAATTTGACGATAAAGCGAATAGCTTGCCAGTTTTAAGACAAAAACATTTAGTGTACTCCTAAACACTTTTGAAATCGTAGGCAGTGCTTGAAGCATCAGAGCGCCCTAATTAAGCTATCATTTTTACCAATGCGTTTGCCAACAATTTTCTTATATGCTTATATGCTTATATGTCCAACCCGCACAACCTTAAGTTTTAAATACAAAGTCTTTTAAATTCAAAACAAAACAAAACAAAAATAGTACAAGCAGTGCAGCAAGGCAAATTTATGGGTATTGCTTTCAAATCAAATGACATAAATAGCACAAGTTAATACACCCCAACTTTATACCACCCAAAGCACTTCCTTAAGCCAGATACCAAAAACAGCTTGACAAGCTAAAATGCCGTGCAATAATAACTGTTTTATAAACATTTTACCAGTTTTTATCAAAAAACTTATCTTTTTGAGATATTCATGACTCCCACAGATCCCTATGCCAAAACCATGAAAGGCAAAACTGGCATTCGCCGTATTATCAAAGCCTTTGGCTATTCTATTGATGGATTTAAAGCTGCCTTCAACAGCGAGGCTGCTTTTCGCCAAGTCGTTTATTTGAACACCGCTTTGGCAGGTTTATTGATTTTTGTACCATTTGGCATCGTCATTAAAATGATTCTGCTACTTGCCTCTGCCCTATCCATTATAGTTGAATTGTTTAATACTGGACTTGAGGCAGCGATTGATAGAATTTCTGATGACTTTCACCCCTTATCCAAAGTTGCTAAAGACGTAGGCTCGGCAGCGCAATTGATTAGCTTGAGTTTATTGACAATTTTGTGGATTATGGCAATTATTCATTATTTGTTCATATCATTGATATAACCTTATTGCACCACCTGATATTACATACCCCTTGTTTTATTAAAAAATACCACAATAAAGCCACATACCATTCAACATGGCTTGAATATTGTGTATAAATTGGGTAGAATTGACCGTTTTATACTTTTTAGCCGCAAGATAAGGATACCCTATCCATGAGCGATTATGACAATAGCGACAATGACTTAAGCGCCGAAGAGTCTGCATCACAGTTGGCACACTTAATTAAACTTGGCAAAGAGCAAGGCTATCTTACCTATGCTGAAGTCAATGATCAACTCCCTGATTTTGTTGCTGAAAGTGATCAAATTGAGGACATCATTCAAACCTTAAGCGAGGCAGGCATTCCTATTTTTGAGGTTGCGCCTGATGATGATGACATCTTGTTAGGGGGTACTGCGACCGATGATGATATGGTTGCCGATGAAGCGGCGCAAGTCTTAGCATCTGTTGAAACCGAGCCAGGTCGCACCACCGACCCTGTGCGTATGTATATGCGCGAGATGGGTACCGTGGACTTATTGACACGCGATGGTGAGATTGCCATTGCCAAGCGCATAGAAGAGGGAGTCAAAGAAGTTCAATACATCATGGCGTATTGGCCAGGTACAGTGAAGTTTGTCTTGGAAGAATATGCCCAGATTGATACAGGTGAGCGCAAAATTGCCGACATCATCACAGGTTTTTTGAGCGAAGGTCATGATGACTTGCCCATGGACACCGATGTAGAATTTGTCGGTGCAGAGACCGCCCCCATTGATTCCATTGAAGAAACCGAAGAAGAGGACGAAGACATTTCAGGTGGGCTAGAGGGTGATGATGATGTCAGCGGTTTAGACCCCGAAGAAGTTTGGGTGCGTTTTGAAGAAATTAGCACACTTTATGATACTGCCCATCAAGCACTCAATAAGCATGGGCGTGACAGCAAAAAAGCGCAAGAAGCTTACGATGCCCTTGCCAATAAATTCATGCTGCTTAAATTAAACAATCGCCTCTCTGACCAAATTATGGCAACCATGCGCGAGGTTTATGAGGATATCCGCGCTCAAGAGCGCCAAATCATGCGCCTTGTGGTACGCTATGGCAAAATGCCCAAAGAAGAGTTCAAAAAAACCTTCCCTGCCAACGAAACCAATACTGACTGGCTTAAACACCGTATTGATGGCAAACCTGCCTTTGCTGACACTTTGGCAGGCATTATGGAAGATGTGGTTGAGTTGCAACAAAAAATCCAAGCGCACGAACAAGCCTTACAGATGGATGTTAAAAGCATCAAAGCCGTTGCTCGCCAAATGGCAATTGGAGAGGCTAAGGCACGTCGCGCCAAAAAAGACATGGTAGAAGCCAACTTGCGCTTGGTGATTAGTATTGCCAAAAAATATACCAATCGTGGCTTGCAATTCCTTGATTTAATCCAAGAAGGCAATATCGGCTTGATGAAAGCGGTAGATAAGTTTGAATATCGCCGCGGCTATAAGTTTTCCACCTATGCCACTTGGTGGATTCGCCAAGCCATCACCCGCTCTATTGCCGACCAAGCGCGCACCATTCGTATTCCTGTGCATATGATTGAAACGATTAATAAAATTAACCGCGTCAGTCGTCAGTTACTACAAGAAATGGGGCGCGAACCCACCCCTGAAGAGTTGGGTGAACGCCTTGATATGGACGAAGCCAAGGTGCGCAAAGTCCTCAAAATTGCCAAAGAACCTATTTCTATGGAAACGCCTATCGGTGATGATGAGGACAGTCACTTGGGAGATTTTATTGAAGACAGTACCATCGCCAGCCCCATTGACGATGCGACCGCTGCTGGTTTGCGTGAAGCCACCCGAGAAGTGCTTGACAACCTAACAGAACGTGAAGCAAAAGTACTTAAAATGCGCTTTGGTATTGATATGGCAACCGACCATACACTTGAAGAAGTGGGCAAACAGTTTGATGTGACGCGTGAGCGTATTCGTCAAATAGAAGCCAAGGCGTTGCGCAAACTACGTCACCCTTCTCGTTCAGAACATTTGCGGTCGTTTTTGGAAAGCAATTAATCTTGTACATTGCCAATAGCCATTAGTCCATAATGGCTATTTTTTTGTTCTATGACAGCTTGGGATTGCTGCCAAATGGCTTGTTTGCTTGTTTTTGGCACAGCTTGTTTTTGGCACAGCTTGAAAATCGCATAAATACCCCCATTTAGCCAACAATTATCCATACTATAGCGAGTACAATGATGAGCGATTTTACCCCAAAAAAAACTGACATTCAAACCCCTGAACTTTGGCAATTTCCAATGGATTATCCTTTGAACATTATTGGGCATGAGGGTGAGCATGAAAGCCTATTGCATGAAGTGACCTTGATTTTGGCAGAGGTATTCCCAACCTTTGATGCTGCAACTTTGGTGGTCAAGCCCTCAAAGACGGGACGCTTTCATGCTTTGCGTGCCAACGTTTATCTTACCTCTGCCGATGAGGTCAATCGTTTGTACGCCCTATTGGACAAAGCCAAAACTGTGCGCACTGTTGTTTAGATGACGTTCATTTATCAAAAGCTTGCCTTGCTTGGGGCAGGCTTTTTTGTTATAGTCAATTTTTTGCAGTCAATTCAATCACACCATGTCAAACTCCTCATCAAATCACCCCTCGCCCAAAGCCAAAAACAGCCTAAGACTTCTACACACGTCCGATTGGCATATTGGTAAGCGCCTGCACAATGAAGCCCGTTATGAGGAGTTTGCTGAATTTTTGGCATGGATATTGGCAAGTCTTAAGCGCCATCAAGTAGATGTCTTGGTGGTAGCGGGGGATGTTTTTGACACCATGACACCTAGCAATAAGGCGCAGGAGTTATACTATGATTTTTTAGGGCAACTTCATACCACCCAATGTCGCCACGTCATTATTGTTGCAGGCAATCATGATAGCCCTAGTTTTTTGGAAGCACCCAAGTCCTTACTCAAAAGTCTTGACATTCATATCATAGGTACGCCAAGCGCAGTAGAGCAGGATTGTCTTGTTTTGAGTCATCAAGGCGTGCCTGAACTGATTGTCGCTTGCGTACCCTATCTGCGCGATAAAGATGTACGCACCAGTACTCTTGGGGAGAGTTTGGAGCAAAAAACCAAAAATACCGCCCTAGGAATTGCTCAACACTATGCACACCTAGCAAAGCGATGTCACACCCTCAAAGCCGACATTCAACAAAAATACAACAAACACGTTCCGATGATTGCAACAGGACATCTGTTTGCTGTAGGTGCGACACATGCCTCTGTAGATGATGGTATGCGAGATTTATATGTTGGTACACTTGGGGCAGTGAGCGCAGACAGTTTTACCACTGCGTTTGATTATGTGGCACTCGGTCATATTCACGCCCAACAATCCGTTGGCAAAAAATCACACATTCGCTACAGTGGCTCGCCTATGGCAATGGGGTTTGGCGAGGTAGGTCAAACAAAATACGTGCTTTTGGTGGATTTTGTTGAAGCACAAGCGCCAGTCATCGAGCCCTTGACAGTACCCATCTTTCGTCAATTGCATCGCATTCATGGCAACTTAAACGAGCTTGAACAGCGCATCCATCAGTTAGCATCACAGCCCCAACAGGCACAAGTCATTGACGACATTAGTATCAGCCCCAAGCAACAATGGCTAGAGGTGACTTATACAGGGCGTACACAACTTGGCGATTTGTCAGAGCGCATTCAGCAGATGACACAAGATACTTCCTTGCTTGCCATCAATATCAAAAACCAGCACCTACAAGAAAGCACTCTAAACACCCTATACCACGATACCCCAACCATCAACAGCCTATCGCCAAGTGATGTGTTTGATAGACTATTGAGCATTCAGTCTATAGATGATGTTGATAAAAATTCACTCATGCACGCTCATGCACAGCTGTTAAAGCAGCTTGATGAAGAAGATGTTTTTAAGGAATAATCATGAAAATCTTAATGTTAAGCTTAGAAAACATCAACGCACTCAAAGGGCGCTGGCACATTGATTTTGGTAGCAAGGCTTTTCAAAACGAAGGGATTTTTAGCATTACAGGGCAAACAGGAGCAGGCAAGACCACCATTTTGGATGCCATTTGTCTTGCCTTGTATGGCGAAACCCCTAGATTGGGCAAAATCACCAAAAGTGATAATGCGCTGATGCATTTGGGTGCAGGTGAGTGTTCAGCAGAGGTTGTCATAGAAATCCAAGAGGAGCGCTACCGCTTTTATTTTGGGCAGCGCCGCGCCAAAAAGCACCCCACAGGCGCACTACAAGACCCCAAGCGTGAGATTGTGCGCCTACATAATGATAAAGACGATGAGCTTTTGGCAGAAAAACTGCGCGAAGTGGATGCGCTTGCGATACAATTGCTGGGCATGGATTTTAACCAATTTACTCGCTCGGTCATGCTAGCGCAAGGTGCTTTTTCGGCATTTTTGCGTTCAGGAGCGCATGAGCGAGGTGAAATTTTGGAAAAAATCACAGGCACACAAATTTATGCCAAACTCGGCGCCCTTGCCTACACTACTTACAAAGACAAACACACCGAACTCAAAGCACTCAAGGAAAGATTGGCGCAACTGCCTTTATTATCTGCCGATGAACTTGACTCTATAGACCAAGCCTTAACGCATTATCAACAAAAAAAACACACCTTAAGCCAGCGCCACGATGCCCTAGAGCAGCAACTTCGCGCCAAGCTCACCCATCAACGTCATCTGGATGCCATCAATGACTATGAGCAAGCCCTGCATATTGCCGAACAACAGCTTGCCAATACCCAAGCGGATGCCAAACGCCTTGCTGTTGCAAAAATCGCCCAGCGCCTACAGCCTACATTTGCCTCCCTCACCTCTTTGCGCAACAATCATCATCTAGAAAAGCAAGCGTTGGATGAGTTGCAAGCTTCCTTGCCTGCACTTGACAATGCCTATCAGCACGCCAAAAAGATAAGCCAAGATGCCAAAGCTGCTTTTATGCAAGCGCAAACTGACTATGATGTGCTCAAAGAGCTATTAAAGCAAGTGCGCGCACTAGATGCCCAGATTATAGAACAGCAAAGCATCAAAGAGGCGCATAAACAGCGTCTAGAGGACATAACACAACAATATCAACAAACCCTAAAAGCACAAGACTCACTCACAACCAAACTACAGCAGCTACAAAACAAACAACACACCCTCAACACCCAACTTGCTAGCATACAGCATTTTGCACAACTGGATGTCGCTTCTTGTGTGCATATGCTCACGATTTGGCTAGAACATTGCGCCACGAGTTACCACCTAAGCGATACCTTGCAAACCTTACAAGGCTCTATAGAAAAAGAGCGAACCCATGTCGCCACTCAACACACCGCTTGGCAAGCGTTTCAAAATGAGCTAACCACACTTACCAAGCAGATTGAGGCAGAGCAGCACAATTTAGCCCTAATGTGTCAATTAAAAAACTATGAAGCTTATGCTGTCAATGAGTTTATCCAAAAATGCACCCAAGATAGTACCTCTTTGATTACCACACTCAAAGACGCGCAATCTCTTGAGCAGCAGCAACAGCTACTCACAGAACAAGAGCACGCCTACCACAGTTTGCAAGATGATTTGGCTTATAGCCAACAGATTCTTATTCAGCAGCAAGCAGACATTGCTCATCACGAACAAGCACTGACTTATGCCAAACAGCGCCTTGCCGACCAACAAGCACACCTTGACACCCTAAAAGCCTTGGGTAACTTACAGACATACTTTGAGGCATTGACCGAAGGGGTGCCCTGTCCTTTGTGCGGCTCTACTAGCCACCCTTATAAGCATAGTCAAGCGCACCTTTCTTCACAAGATGCAGCACAGCTTCAAAAAGACATTGCTCATCTACAGCAAGACATCACCACAAAAACCCAAGCTTTGGATAATGCCAAGCTAAGCCATCAAACCACATTAAGCACCCACGCCCATCAGCAGCAGCAACTTGCAGAACTACAAAAAACGCAACACGCCACCAAGCAGCATTACCAACAGCACTGGCAAGCCATCTATCAAGTCATCACCACACATGCGCCCACCTTGATGGTGTCAGCCACCCCACCAGATAGCAAAGACGCCATCACACAGCTAATAGCCCAACTTAACACCTCTTATAGCAACCTTCAGGCGCTCCACCAAGCGCTCACCTTAGCCCAACAAACTTTAGGCGCTCTACAAAACGCCTATCAACAAAAAGAGCATGAATGCCACATGGCATCTTTAACCCATGAACACCACAAGCAAGCTCTGCAAGCTCAAACACAGCAATGGAAACACACCCATCAACAGCTCCAAGCACTCGCCCCCTCTTTTAAGAAACTAAGTGACGACCTTGCACATCTGTTTGCTTGGCACACTCTATCACCAAGCAATCACACCTCCTTTATGCGCGCCTTAGAGTGCGCCAATAGCCTACCCACCTTATTAAAGACACTCACCAAAGAAACACTGCCACAACTTTATCAAAACACATTCCATCTCAAAACCTCCTTACTCACCCCAGTGAGTGATGAATTGCGCCACGCACTTGATGCAGGAAGCAAAGAATATCAGCACATTCAGCAAGCTCTCAACCATACCGCCATTGACATCACTCATGTGCACACCCAAAAACAAGACCACCAAACCGCCATCACCGCCCAAAAACACACTTTGGATACCCTAACACAAGAACACCAAGTCATAACAATGACTTTGCAAGCGCTACATACCCAGCGTCAGGCATTATTTGCCAACAAAAATGCAGATGACGCAGATGCCGCTGCAAGCCTTGCCATCACCAAGTCTCAAGCACAGTGGCAAGCTACAGAAGAGATTGCTAAGGACGCTTATCAGCACTACTTGCAAGCACAAGAGCGCACAAAAACACACCATCACCACTTGCAACAGCTTGAAGCCTCACAACAAGCGCAAGAAGCACGCTTTGCACAAGAGCTGACACAAGCAGGATTTGATACCACAGAGCAATGGCAGGCGGCTTGCTTGAACGATGATGAAATAAGCACGCTAGAGCAATCCCAAGCTCAATACCGACACGACATCGCTTTGGCAAAAGACAAGCTAAAAATAGAACAGCAAGCCCTAAAAACCCTACTCACCTCCATCAAAAAAACTTTAAATATGGAGGCTGAACAATTTATCAATCTAGAGCAAGAGGCGCTCATCGCTCAAAAAGAAGCACAAGCAGCACAACTATCACACATCAGCGAGCACATCGGGCAGCTACGCCAACGCCATGAGTATGCTCACACCTTGCAACAACAAGCTCACGAATTGACCCAAACCATCAGCCTAGCCGAAACAGATGCGCTTGTTTGGGCTAGGCTAAACACCCTTATTGGTTCAGCGGATGGCAAAAAATACCGCAACTTTGTGCAAAGCCTTACTCTTGAGATGGTCTTAATGATGGCTAATGATGTACTCAAAAAAATGACTGATCGCTATGCGCTCATTGTTAGCACCGATGAAAAAAACCCTCTAGGTATTGATGTGATGGATTTTTATCAAGGTGGAAAAATTCGCAGTAGCAAAAATCTTTCAGGGGGAGAAAGCTTTGTGGTCAGTCTTGCATTGGCATTAGGTCTTGCCAATATTCATAGCCAAAAAATGCACATTGAATCTTTGTTTTTGGATGAAGGGTTTGGCACACTAGATGAAGAGGCGCTAGACATTGCATTGTCCGCGCTGTCAGAGATTCAAGCCACAGGCAAAAGCATTGGGATTATCTCGCACGTTTCCGCCCTCAAAGAGCGCATTCACACCCAAATCATTGTGGAAAAAAAATCAGGTGGCATTAGCATTATCAAAGGTGCTGGCGTATCCACTTCTTAGGGCAAAACATCAAAGCGCCAACACCCTATTTTTGGACAAATAAGGTGAATACGCATTGATTTGTGTGATTAAGCGATGTTGATTTTAATAAGCCAAGCTTTGGGCGCGCTAAATAGGCTTTTGCTAGAATACAAGCCATTCTTATTTTTTAACCGATGAAATCATCTAAATACCTCACCCAAAAGCCCATCGCTGTATTTTGGGATTGTTATTTGATTTTTAGCACTTGTTCAGTATGTGGATAATGATGTTCATGCTCCACATCACAGTCTGCACCCACGACACTGCCATCTTCTTTTATGGGTTTATGAATATATCCTGTGCGCTCATCCACAGGTAAATACTCATGTTCCCATATCATCACCGCTTGCATACAGGTTGCACGTTGCGCATCTGTGAGTTTTTCGCCATTTTCCCAACGTCCAATCTCAATGGCAGTACGAAACTTATCCACGATTTGTGGGGTTAAGCTGTTTAATACATCATATTTATTCATCATATCTCCTTGGTTTGGCTCGCCTTACTCTTTTAAGATAAATTCTTCAGGGTACAAACTCCAATTTAGCTTGGTGCGACAGGCTTGATAAAAATCAAAATCTGTAGGATGCACCAACATCAGCGGCTTATCAAACTTAACAATACGCAAGCGTTGATGATGATAAAAAGGCACACTGGTTTTACCATCCGCACTGACCATTGGCTGTGTGCGATTGTCTTTATGCACCCAAATGTCAATCTTACTCTCCCCTGACACCACAATAGGGCGACTAGACAAGGTATGCGGATGCATTGGCGCAAGACAAATAGCGTCCAAGCTAGGATGCACAATAGGTCCTCCTGCTGATAGGCTATATGCCGTAGAGCCTGTTGGTGTCGCGATAATCAACCCATCTGCATGATGCCGATACACATCCACATCATCAATCGCCAGCTGATAATCAATGGTGTGTACAGATTGTTTGGCATGCAATACCACATCATTGAGCGCAATATCCTGATGAATCAAGCGATCATCTTGCCAAAGCTGCATGGACAGCAAAAACCGCTTATCCAAATAATACTGACCACCCAAAACCAGCATCAAACTGCTTTCCATAGTTTCAGGGCTAACATCTGCCAAAAAACCCAAGCGCCCACGATTGATACCCAATATCGGCACATTGCGCCCCATAACAAGACTGCTTGCCTGCAAAATAGAGCCATCACCCCCCACCACAATAAGCAAATCACACATATCAGGCAACTGTGATAGCGCTACCACAGCACACTGATGGCACATAGATAGTTTTGCCAAAGTGGCTGTTTCTTCATTCATCACCAAAGCGTAGCCTTGACGACTCAAAAAATCCACCAATTGCACTATGGTTTCTGCTACACTACTCTTGCCTGCGCGCCCAAGCAGTCCAATGCGCTGAAACTGGCGATGTGTTGCTGATGTCTGCATATTTCACTCTCAAATAAGGCGCTCACTCATCCAGAGCTTTGTGATCATACTTTGACCCTGCTGATAAGTTGGTTTTTGGTGGTGGCGTTCTTGGGCGCTCATTATAATACAAAATATTTTTAAGGCAAATATTGTCATATACTAAATTTATGCTTATTACTGGTGCGCATCTACCTAATTTTGGATTTTTATCAACACCAATAAAGGCTTTGGTATTTTCTGTCCACTCCCTATTTACAACACACTAAGCTTATTTTAGAATACAGATGTTAGTTTATATTAAGTTAAAAGGATAAGATAATGAAAGCAACCATGAAAGATGTGTTTTACCATGCGTTATAACTAAACAACCCCTGTAAGCTCATCAAATCTCCAAACTCAACCACAAGAACCACACCATGATCAAAAAAGCCACTCTCTCTACACTAACCCTCATCACCTTACTTACCCTAACCGCCTGCCAAGATAATAGCCCCACCATGACAGACACTCCTCTAGAGCAGCCCCTAGACATCATCATAGAGCCTAAACGT
>JBHBMT010000054.1:0-9350 GCA_041773075.1 Moraxella sp. | reverse complement strand
GGTGCGCTTCCAAAAAAAGTCCCGCAAGCCCTGTTGCCATACCCGCTCGAGCCAGTGTGGTGATTTGGTGGCGACGACCGCCTGCGCTGTCTGCTCTCGCCCCCGGTTCTTGTAGAGCGTGGGTAACATCAAAAAATACGGGCACATTCATGGCTTTCATGGTGTCAAATCCTAGCATATCCACCACCAAATTATTATAGCCAAAGGCACTGCCCCGCTCGCATAAAATCACTTTATCATTGCCTGCTTCTAGACATTTATTGATGATGTGGCGCATTTCATGGGGTGCAAGAAATTGAGCTTTTTTGACGTTAATAATTGCCCCTGTTTTTGCCATCGCTTCTACAAGGTCGGTTTGGCGGCTCAAAAACGCAGGAAGTTGAATAATATCAGCCACTTGTGCCACAGGTGCTGCTTGATAGGGCTCATGCACATCGGTAATGACTGGCACGCCATATTTTTCTTTGATGTCGTTTAGCCAAGTCAATCCCGTTTCCATACCATGTCCACGAAACGAATATAAACTGGAGCGATTGGCTTTATCAAAACTGGCTTTAAACACATAACCGATATTTAAACGCTGACAAATGTCAATATAACTTTCGGCAATCTCAAAAGCAAGTTCACGGCTTTCTAACACGTTCATGCCACCAAATAAAACAAAGGGTTTGTCGTTGGCGATTTTAAAGCCATTGAGTTCGATGGTTGATTTTGCAGTTAATGTGGTCATTTAAATTACCCTTTGTTATAAAAATGGATTAATAATGGTGAGTTGATTATCAATCACTTGACCATGATGCATATCTTCAGAATACAAAAAATTTGCCTTTGCTTTTAAACTAGCAGCGATAATCAGACTATCCCAATAAGAATAGTGGTAGCGATTTTTAATATTAAGTGCATCAACGACCAACTGACTATCAATATCCAAAATAAATATATATTTCTTAAAAAATTCTATTGATGATAACAACTCATCAGGTTTCATCAGTGTTTTACGAAAAACCACATTACAAAACTCATTGAGCACTTGCACACTGATGATAGCACTGGGACTTCTTATTAATTGCTCTGCAATATTTTGTTTGTTAATATCCTCACCAATAGAATATAAAAGAATATTACTATCCACAAAATAAAGGTGACGGTCAGTCATAGAGTTCTTCTCTATTAAATTGGTAGTCTTTTGGTAATTTACCTTTCATTTTGGCAAAAAATTCATCAAAAGCCAACTCCCTGTCATCACTGGCTTGTGGCTGATTGGATACAATATGATATTTTTCTTCATCATATACCAATACTACTTTTTCACCTTGTGAAACTTTTTTTAAGACCTGCGCCATGTCATAATTTGCAATATCAGCTACCATAATCTCAATCATCACCGACTCCTTTTATTTAAAACACAGTCACTCCCTTGACTATGTTTATTAAAGTTAGCCTAATTTTGCCTTTGCCGCCGCAATAAAGCTTTTAAACAATGGGTGTCCACCACGAGGGCTGCTTGTAAATTCTGGGTGAAATTGCACTGCAATAAACCACGGATGTGATGGAATTTCCACCGTTTCTACCAGTTTTTGTGTAGAATAACCCGACACCTTCATGCCTGCTCGCTCAATATCATCAATAAAGTGATTATTCATTTCATAACGATGGCGATGACGCTCCACAATCTCAGCAGCGCCATAAATTTCACGCACCTTTGTTCCTTCTAATAATTCAGAAGTTTGAGCACCCAGACGCATTGTACCCCCCAAATTTGAGGCATCACTACGCTCTTGCAACTCTCCTTTTTCATCTAGCCATTCAGTAATCAAACTGATAATTGGCTGACTGGTCTTTTTGTTAAATTCAGTTGATGTTGCTTCAGTCAATCCTGCACAATGGCGCGCAAACTCAATCACCGCAAGCTGCATACCCAAACAAATGCCCAAATATGGCACATGGTTTTCGCGAGCATAGCGGATGGCTTTCATTTTGCCTGTGGTGCCACGCTCGCCAAATCCCCCCGGAACCAAAATTGCATCAGCGTCTTTTAATACTTCTTGCTCATTTTGCGATTCAAGCAGCTCTGCATCCACATAATCAATTTGAACTTTGACACGGTTTGAGATTCCTGCGTGCAGCAGTGCTTCATTGACCGATTTATACGCATCGGGCAGCTCCACATATTTGCCCACCATAGCAACACGCACAGTGGATTCTGGATTAAACAACGCTTCACAAACAGTATCCCAATCAGAAAGGTCTGCCTCTGGCAACTCAAACCCAAAGCGCTCACAAATGAAATCATCGACATCTTGCTCATAGAATGTGCGTGGAATCTCATAGATACTGCGCGCATCCTTGCACACCACCACAGCACGTTGTTGTACATTGGTAAATAAGGCAATTTTGCGCTTGGTATCCTCATCCACATCATGCTCTGTACGACAAATTAAGATGTCAGGCTGCATACCAATTGACAACAATTCTTTGACTGAATGCTGCGTGGGCTTGGTCTTAAGCTCACTGGCTGAAGCAATATAAGGCAATAATGTCAAGTGCATCAACATAGAATGCCCATGCCCCAATTCCACCATCAGCTGACGCACCGACTCCATAAAGGGTAAGCTCTCAATATCCCCTACCGTTCCCCCAATCTCAATAATCGCCACATCATATCCCTCACCCGCTTTACGCACGCGCTCTTTGATATTGTCGGTGATGTGAGGAATCACCTGTACTGTTTTTCCCAAATAATCGCCACGGCGCTCTTTGTCTAAGACATCCTGATAAACGCGCCCACTGGTAAAATTATTGAGCTTAGTCATTTTTGAGCGTTTTAAGAAACGCTCATAATAGCCCAAGTCAAGGTCTGTCTCCGCTCCATCTTCGGTAACAAACACCTCTCCATGCTGAAATGGACTCATCGTACCAGGGTCTACATTAATATAAGGGTCCATTTTTACCATGGTGACCTTTAAGCCGCGAGCCTCTAGCAGTGCAGCAACAGATGCTGCAGAAATGCCCTTACCCAAAGACGAAACAACACCCCCTGTCACAAAGATAAATTTGGTGGTTTGTGTCGTGTAAGATTGTGAATGTGTCATGATAATTCTCGGTAATAGGTAAAGGGGAATTTTACTAAAAAACATAAAAAAAATATAGGGGCAAAACTTAATTTATCAAAAATCCCACCCCCAAACCCATCCATAAGCTCAATCATTGCCCCACAAAAAATCCACCCTAAGTCATTAGGGTGGATTTTGTTAGCTAAGGGGCAGATTAGAACTTGTATTCAATACCTGCGCCTACACCAAAGCCATCAGTTTCACTACCGCCTACGTCTCGTTGCATGAATGCGCCATAAACATGACCTGTAGTGGCAGCATTAAAGCCATATTTACCACCTACAACCACGCGTTGCGTCTCAGAGTTGTTAGAGCCACCTAGATTGTCAACCAAATCAAGCTGACCATAGGCAGTCCAAGGAGTAGAAGTTTTTAGGCTACCACTGACTGTGATGGCATTTTCGTTGTCGTCAGTGTTTACATCTGTCATTTGATATAGCGCGCCCACTGTAACAGCAGGAGTGATGTCATAAGAACCACTTACGCGCAATGCCTTGGTAGCATCGCCAGCTTGAAGATAGCTAGCACCTGCTTTTAATTGACCTTGCTCATATTTGGCACCTACACCAAAGGCATCACGACCCAAAGTATCTGTACCAAGGTTCTCATCCATCACATACATGCCTAAAAATTGCAAGCCATTGTAGCTAGGAGATACATAAGCAAAAGCGTTGTTTGCACGTGGACCATCAACAGACGCTAGAACGTTGTCACCACCCAACACACCACCTGCGGTTACGTTGGCATAGTTGACCATGTCGTCAATGGCTGTTAGGCGACCTGCCAACAAGGTACCGTATTGCTTGTTTGCTAGACCTAGATAAGTGTCACGAGCATAGAATTGTCCATCACCATTGTCATCAGCATCAATATCTACACCATACTCTAGTTGATAAACTAGGTCAGTGTTAGCAGTCAATGCTTCAGAGCCTTTAAAGCCAATGCGAGACTTATTTGAATTTAATTGAGTACGCTCACTAGATGCGATGTCACCATTGTAATAGTCAAGGGTTAAAAATGCTTTACCATAGACAGTAGGGGCAGCGTGTGCAGCGGTCACAGATAGAGCAGCAACAGCTGATGCTAGAAGTAACTTTTTCATGGGGTTTCTCCACTTAATTTCACATTGATTGAATGGGCTGCTAAATACATCTGCCCACGCAACGACTCATGATTGAGCTTATTATGTTGCACTAAGGAAAAAACAAATACGGACAATTTGCTTATTTCCTTGCCTATTAGCATACCAACTTTGAAATATTTTGCAACACCTTTCATCATAATTTTTGTGGGATTTTGTATGATTATATTTTTTATTATTTAAAATCAATAAGTTATAAATTTTTTAATTACAACAATTTTTGTAATTAGTGATAATTATTCTCAATTATTTCTATTTTGTACTATAGTTATTAATAAAACCAATAAAAATAGAGTCCGTTTATTCATTGTTAGCACTTTGGCAAATACATTGTGCTAGTCTGATAAGCATATTATAATATATCATAAATTCCATAATATAATTAAGGTTTTTATGACGCACAATTTGCACCCACACAGCGATGATTTGGCTGTGATTACCACGCATACAGGACGCACCCATGACATCAGCCATATTTATGAGTTTTTGGGCGTATGCACCCCATCGGCATGGCTTGAGGTTGCCAAAGATAATATCCCTTTATTAATGCAAGACCACGCCAATTGCGAAAAAAAGGCGGCAGGCACAGCGATGAATTTGATTTTTCGTTATGAATTTCATCGTGATTTACAAGTCAAGCTGGCACAATTGGTACGCGAAGAGATGTTGCATTATGAGCAGGTATTAGACTTGATGAAAGAGCGCGGTTTGGCATGGTCACACCTTCCTGCTGGGCGCTACGCCAAAGAATTGCTCAAACACAAACGTACCTACGAACCTTTTGCCATGATAGATGTGCTGATTATTGGCGCATTTATTGAGGCGCGCTCTTGTGAGCGTTTTGCCGCCCTTGCTGATGTGATTGATGATGAAAAATTGGCGCGTTATTATCGCTATTTGCTAAAAAGTGAAAGTCGTCATTATGAAGACTATTTGGCACTGGCTCAAAGCCTGGCTGATACATCAATTGATGAGCGAGTGGCGTTTTTTCGCACAATAGAAAATGAGCTTATCACCAGTAGCGATGAGGTCTTTCGTTTTCATAGCGGTGTGCCCGTATAGCAATGTATTAACACACCTTTTATTGTGCTGGTAGGGTTGATTAATGTTGATTATCACCAAAAGTGTGGTTTTATGCCAAACTTTTGCACCAAAAATTTGTTGCGCCAAATATAGTATAGTAGATAGATTTCAAAATAAGGAAAAGCGTTATGTTGGTCACTGCCAAGCTGCCTTGTCGCCCACTATATCATGCCCATCAAATCAAAGCATGGGAGGGGCGCTGGTTTGACAGCGGCAATTCCTCTTTTGGGCTTATGCAACAAGCCGCCCTACTAATGAGTGAGCATATCAAAACACTGATAGATGCTCACTCATTGATAGCCCCCACCATCTTGGTGTGGTGCGGCACAGGCAATAATGGCGGTGACGGCTATTTGATTGCTCACTATCTTAAACAACACGGATTCAATGTTGCCATTTATGCACCCAAACCACCCACCAGTATAGACGCTAAGTCTGCCAAAACCAAAGCCACGCTCACCATCATTGAGCACCTAGATAATCATACACTAATTGATGCACTAGGTGCCCTACCCAATGTTCATATAGATGCCCTGTTTGGTAGCGGCTTAGATCGCGAGGTATCGCTTGATTATCAATATCTTTTCAAGACATTCAATCAAAAAACAGGACTAAAAATCGCCATCGATATCCCTAGTGGATTACACCCTGATACAGGCTGTCCTTTGCCTGTCGCCATCCAAGCAGATTATACCTTGTGCGTAATGGGGCTAAAGCTTGGCTTATATATTAATAAAGGGCGTCATTATGCTGGCAAAGTCATTGAAATTCCACTAATTCCTAGCGATGACAAGCTCATCCCCTTTGCCCATCTTAATACTCATTTACCAACCCTACCACCAAAAATTGCCTATGCACACAAAGGTGATTTTGGGCACGTGCTTGTCATTGGTGGACACGCTACTATGGGAGGTGCTGTGATCATGTCGGCAGAGGCAGCCATGGCATCTGGCGCAGGCAAAGTCACCGTCATGTGTCACAAAAGCCATCACCACGCCATCTTAAGTCGCAGCCCTAATATCATGGTCAAAGACATTGAAGACTGTCATCAAGCTGACTTTCTCACCTATCTTGAGCAAATTGATAGCGTGGCGTTTGGTATGGGGCTTGGACGTGACACATGGGCGCAAGCTGTGTTTGAGCGCCTATTTGAGGTCTTGGAACGTACTGCATTACCCGTGGTAATAGACGCAGATGCTCTATATTGGCTGGCGCACTCAAACAAAGCGCCCTTGCCAAGTACTTGGGTGTGTACACCACATCATGCTGAAGCGGCGCGTTTGCTTAGTGTATCCACCACAACCATTGGGGGCGATGTGACAGCTGCCATCTTTAAATTGCATCGTCATTATGGGGCAAATTGGGTATTAAAGGGTGCTGGCTCTTTAAGTCTTGAACCTAATAACACGCATCAGCCCACACTCTATGTATGTGCCTTTGGCAATCAAGGCATGGCAACGGCGGGTATGGGCGATGTGCTATCAGGTGTGATTGCTACACTTATCCATCTTAATCTATCCCTTGCCGACTGTGTGGCACTCCATGCACTAGCAGGAGACCATCTTGCTAAACAGGGCATGTACGGCATCAATGCCCACCAAATGCCTGATGCCATACGTTATATTATTAATTCTTAGTGACTTACAAGATAAAAGCAGTAAAGACAGCTTAAGAAAAAAATGTTGGGGTGTGCTGACATATCACACCCCTTAATTTAAGATTATATAGACGCAACTTATTATCAAATGCCCCAGCCATCCAACCTTAAGTATCAAAAAAACAGTAAAAATCTACAGCAAAAAACCGCCAATACAAAGACTGTCATTGACAATTTATCCATAAATCAGAATTCATCCACAAAGGATGTCAAAGCCTTATCAACAACAATACCTCCAATGTTGACAAGACAGTAGCGCAACCGACATGATTGTAATTGAGCAGATTAGCAAGCACTCCACTCTATTCTGTGACAATCCTATCATGACATAAAAGCAGTGACATATTTGGTATAATGCCAGTCTTTGTTTCTGAAGCTGAACTGGTTACTCCCTATATTTATGGTAAATTTAACTGGATTAGTCTGTTTTGGCAACATATTGTATTGATATTTATACTTTTTTATTTTAAATTTTTGGTTTGTTTTTTTAAATAAATCATTTTTTTAATCTTTGGCTTATGAGCTAAATATGAGCGATGTTAATCAAAACAGTAGTTTTTTAGATTTTTTCAATGGTGCAATTATCAATTCACTTAAAGCTGTACGTGATAACACCATCAATACCAGTATGGGGTTTTATGTGGATAATGAGCAACATAAAGTCTGATGTTAATATAAGGGGGTTTGTGCTTAACACTTAGTGCTTTGGTCTATCAGTTCAAAAGCAATGGCTGTATGTCTAAAATTCGATCATCTACCGAAAATCTAGTAATCATTTTGGCAAAATATTATGAGTAAAATGACAGAAAAAGATAAAAAGCAAATAAGAATGATAGAAATAACAGGCGGAGTGATATTGATTTTATATGCACTATGTCAATGGGTTTTCTTTCCTTATATTGCAGTTGTAAAAGCAGAAAAGGGCAAGTTTAAAGAGGCTTGTGCTTATGTTGTTCGTACAGAAAAGGAAAAAAACCATCTTGCTACTATTGTTAAAATCAACGACAAAGAATACAAAAGTAGAAGTATATTACCCTTGCACGAATGGCTTAAATTTCCACTAGGTCAAGATTTTAAAGATTTTTTAAAAGTTGAGCCAACTACCTGCAAAAAAGTCCAATATGTTGAAGTTTATAATATCTTTGGCTTTAAAAAGTTTTATTTATACGATTATCTTAACCAACCCTAGGAGACGATTATGTCTAAAATTCAAGTGCCTACCGAGAAAGAAACCAACAATAATTTTGGTGGACATTTATGAGTGAAATGACCGAAAAAGACAAAAAGCATATAAGAATGATAGAAATCACAGGCGGAGTGATATTGATTTTATATGCACTATGTCAATGGGTTTTCTTTCCTTATATTGCAGTTGTAAAAGCAGAAAAGGGTAAGTTTAAAGAGACTTGTGCTTATGTTATAGACAGAGAGAAAACGAAAGGCTCTTACAAAAATATTATCCTGATTGATGGTAGATATTATGATAACATTGATATATTTGCAATTTCTGCCACTTTGCCAACTAATAAACAGACGATATGGGATAACTTTCCTATTGAGAAAAAGCGTAGTTATTTTTCAACAATAGAACCCAACACTTGTAAAAAAGTCCAATATGTTGAAGTATACAATATATTTGGCTTTAAAAAGTTTTATTTATACGATTATCTTAACCAACCCTAGGAGACGATTATGTCTAAAATTTATGTGCCTACCGAAAAATAACAGAAAAACTGGTTATACCTTATTCTATCCCAAAGATTTTGATAAAAGTATGTACTGGTTAGAAAAATCCAAATCACTTGGCAATCAAAAAGCAGAAGAATTGATGGTGTATTGTCGGTTTTTTCAATTAATGGAAAATTAAAATGACTTCTAATCATATAGAAAGAAAAGACGGGGTTTTAAAGATATTGGTTGGTATGATAGGTATCATTCTTATGTGTATTCTTATTGTGGGGCAAATTCAATTTTATGCATGGGAATATTATTCTCCATTTTTAGCTAAAAATTTGGCAAAAGATGAAAGAAATATTAAAAACAACGGCTGTTTAATTTATGCTGGAAAATTCAATAATCACACTGATATGTATTCTTTGAATGGACAGACCTCTAATAGATTAGAAGCTTTAACCGTAAAAGAATTTCCATTTCTAAAAAAATGGCAATCTTATGATACTAAATTTTATTTATATTTTCCAAAAAAATATTATAGTAAATCTAAAGAATACTTCAAAGTTAAATACATTTCAACAAAAACCTTATGGTTTAATGTTGATTTTATTTATGATGTAGATGAAACACAATGATTTTTTTAACCAACCAAACGAGGTGATTTATGAGCAGTCAAACTTTT